>SSFI01000043.1 GCA_008015325.1 Rheinheimera sp. | reverse complement strand
GGGGGTTAGTGGATCACTTCTGGGTGCAATTCAACAACTTAAACAAAAAGCGTGATATTGACTTTAGCTACCGTAACCACGTTCTTTTAGGATTTTTGTAGCAGCCATTTTTTCAGCCATACGGCCAGATTGAACTTTTCTTTTCAAGTAATCATCATTTTCACGACGATAATCTGCCGTCAATCCTTCCGCTTCTTTTGAGGCTTCAGCCAAACTATCGACAGCGCCTTTTGCAATACTTCCTACACTGGACCAAAATCCCATTTTCAACTCCTTGTTTACGCCTATTTTTAGAATTGCTGCCTCATCGCAAGATTCGCGAGGCAATTAATTGATAGCAATTGTTTAGTCTCGCTGTCCACTATTTGGAAAAATATTTTTGAGTATAGGAAGTATAAACACTCTTTTTGTTTTTCTGGTTTTGCGATTCGTATGGAAATTTTAGTGTGGGGGCAATTTCTGTTTTTCAGCTCTTAGCTGATTAAATAATTGCATGATTGCTGAAACTAGTAGTTACGTGAAACTGCGATAGGTGGTAAGCAGCCAGAGTTCGTGTGGGTAAACTGGGGTGACTTTTTTCAGATGGCGTAATGAGTACAAATTTGGCAGCTGTTGGAAGTGGTCCCGCTTTAGTGCTTCGAGATGCTAGGTTTTAAATGCAACCAACAATGCCGCTGCTTTTACAACTGGTGGCAAGTTGCTTTCCATACATACTTGCTCAGCGAGCGCACTTTCATCAACGGCGCAGGTCATCAGTCTTTTTCACCTCAAGCAGTTTGCCTTTCGCGTCACGTTTTTCGTTTTTCGCCGGGCTGAGCGGTTTTACTTTGCCTTGGTATTTGCCCTTGGCGTCATAAATGCGGCCGCGTTCGTCAGTCTTTTGCAATAGCTTGCCTCTAGCGTCGTAGACTTTGCTGCCGGTTGGGGTGGTGACCGTTTTGCCGGTGAATTTGCCTTTGGCATCATAGTGTTTGCCGTCGGTGGTGGTTTTGCCTTGGTACTGGCCTTTGGCGTTGTAATGCCGGCCTTTATCATCGGTCTTTTGTACCAGTTTGCCTTTGGCATCGTAGGTTTTACTGGCGCTGCTCACAGGCTTAGAGTTTGCTTTGTTGTCAGCCAAACCTGCGGTGGCCAATCCCGAAAAAGACATAAACGCGCAGAGCATGCATAGCGGCAGATAGTTCATGGCAACTCCCGGTACAGGTAAGTCGATAGGGTCTCAGCTGATTTTAGAACGCCGCCCGGCACGCACCAATACTGTGGTTTTTGTCATGTCTGCAAAATAGACAGATCACGGTTTGAGTTTAAAAGTATATTGAAACTTATTTGGTTTTCCGCCAGGACTGTGGGCTGGTATGGCCGCTTAAGCATGTATAGATGCTGCCGAAACTCTTTGAACGTTGATGTTTTGCGGCAATCTCTTTTTGTTGTTTCTGTCGGAAAGCTTTGTAAAGTAATCGTCGAATTGATTTGGGTATTTCTGAATTATTTTTTAATAAAGCATTTAGTTCGAAAGCTGCATTTTTATCACCAGCGTTAGCTTTTTTCGCCAGCAAATTTAGCCTTTCCATTATCGCCTCAGGCGTATCCTTATTTTTCATTTTTAGCTCCGTTACCTAAATTCAGTTTAAAACGCGTGCTTTTTCACTTCTTCTAAATTATCCACCACGATTTGCTGCGCCTCGGGTTTGATTTCGAGTTTGCTGAGGTCGAGGTTTAGTTGCTGGATTACGTAAGGCACTAAAGCAGAACGGGTTTTAACGGTGTGTACGCCGTTGAGCATGCCGTAGTCGTGCTCGACGATAGCCCTTTGGTAGTCGGTCAGGCGTGGGTCTGGCCTTAGCACAATATTCACTTCGGTATTCCAGCGGCGATCCTGATCTTTCAGGTTCGTGCTGGGGCCTTCTGTGCCGTTGATGGAGCGAAAGCGGCTCAAGACAAAATCGCGGTAGTCACGGTTTTTCTCGCAATAGGCGCGCACATGCCAGCGCAGTGGGGTGCATACCAGTGTGTGCGGCGTGATGATGCGGCTTTCTTCGTTAGGCGATGTCATCGACACATAGCCCATATCGATTTTTTCGCCGTCCCGCGCCGCTTGCACCAAGGCCCGTAAAATCTGCGGGTCGACGTGGCGCATCGGCGAATGCAGCATTTCAGTCTGATGAAAGCCTAAATCCAGCGTGCTGAAGTTGTGCGAAATGTGGCGGTTACTGGCCAGCGCTAGCAGGTATTCCTCGGCGATGCCGCGGGTAAATACCGGTTTGAAGGTATCCGAAGGGCGGTAGCCTTTGAGTTTGGCGTCATACGCGAGGTTGCCAGGGGCAATGTCCTGGTTGTATTTATTGATGTCTTTGGAGGCTTGCTGGCGCTTAATCTGAAAGCTCTGGCACAAGTGGTTGGTCGTCAGGCGGCCTTCCCACAGCGCGATGATTTCAATCAGGCGATAGCGCATCAGTACTTCGAAGCTATAGGGCAAGGCGCTCGCAACCGGCTCAGACATCTCACAGTTCCTTCTGTTTTGCAGTAAACGTCAGTTCGAATCTAAGCTGTTCCTGCTTTAAGGTCAACGCCTATCCAGCTGCTTTTGTTGCCATCCGCATGCTGGTGCGACATGTGGGTTTATCCAGTACTAGCAGAGATAAGGACATTTTGTAGGCTGTAGTTTTGTTACCTACCGGAGTGTTGTATGGGAAATTGCCCGTCGGTTTATCTGCACTGCGAGCTTTGCGATGTCAGCATGGCGTTGCCGAATCGCCAGCCGCCAATGTTTTATTCGGATGAAACGAGTCAGCTTTGCGCACCCATTCCAAGCTGCCTGGGGTTTTGTGACGTCTGCCAGCGCTTGATTTCGGTTGAAGATTTCAGTACGCCGGTCGCTACGCTGCGTCAGCAGCTTTGGGCGTTAGAGCAGCAGCAACACCGTTTAACTCAGCAAGTCTGGTCACGTCTCAAATTACGGTTTTGGCCGGCGAGCCAGCGTCAATATGCTGAACTCAGTCAACAAATTGCCGCAACAGAATTGTTGTTGCGGGTCAGACAAATGCCGGAGCGGCAACCGCGTTGCCTCAGCTGTGGGAGCACCGCATTCATTGGCTATCCGGAATATCCATACCGGGATTCATGTTTTCTCGCAGCAACCCCTGAAACTTTGCGACATAGCTGTGGCGAATTATGGCAAGCCAGATATTCCGACTTCAGTTGTCATATCCGCACCACACCGTACTATTTCAGCCTGTCCGGCGATAAGCTGCTGTAGCCAAACCATACATGAGTAAAAACACAGCTCTGGCGGCGAATATTTCCGCTGTTAGCATGATGGTCGAGGGAAATGCTGTGCAGGACTGACAAGCAGCGCAAGACGCATTGCCGGCACAGGGAAGCAGGATGTGCCAATAGGACCGGCAGCAGGATGGCTGCCGCAGTTAGAGCAAAAGGATGTGACAGGACGAATACCGAGCAAGGATGCCCAACTTTTACCAAACATGACTTTCAACTTAATTTGCAGCCGGGGTGTTTTATGTCAGTACATAATTTCGAATTTGTCCGTTCACAACACCCTGCGCTGGCGCAGCTCTTGTTTGATGCTGAGCGCTTTTTGGGCGACGACAGTTGCTGTTTTTTGTTAAAGGTGCGCCTGGCGCTGGAGCTGTGGTGCCATGACTTTGCTGATTTACATGGCATCGCGCTACCGCTGGAAACCAAGCTGGTCGAAAAACTGGAACTGCTCAGCAGCCAAAAAGTGTTCCCGCAAGATTTACTGGAGCAGCTGATGCAGCTTCGCCAGCACGCCAATCAGGCGGTGCATATTCAACAAGATATGCGCGGTCGCCATATCACGATGCAGCCGTTAGAGCGGGCGCAGCAAATCGCGATTTTAAAATGCCTGTTTGAACTGGTGTGTTACACCAAACGCTATCAACAGCCCGAATTTGAACTGCCGCTGTGGCAGGTTTACTCCAAGCAGAATCTGCGTTTGTTGCTGGAAACCGCGATGGGTGACACTGAAACACAAGGTGAAGCCAGTGTCGCGGCCTGTGTGCAGGTCAGCCGCACTTTATTGCAAAGTTTTGCTACAGCGAAAGCAGCAAAAGCATCTGTTGGCCAGCTGGCACTGCTAACTGCCGATATTCAGTACTGGTTACAGCGTGGCCTGCGACTGGGGTTACAGCATGCCAATCTTGATGCGCTGCACCTGTTAACAGATCTGGCGTTTGCCAAAGCCCACGCCGATATCGACCTGAATCTGCTGGCGGACTGGCTGAAACAATACCAACGGGCGCAGCCTACAGCGGCGCTCGATTATCTCGCTGGCCAGTTACTGGAGCGGCAAAATCAGTTAGAAAAAGCGCTGCAAAGTTATGACAAGGCCGCAAAAGCAGGGCATTGCGGTGCTATCAAACGGTTGTTGGAATATTGGGGCAGTCGCTGCCAACAACGCCTGCAGCAATACCTGCAACTTGGGTTGCAATACAACGAACCGAATGCGCTGCTGTTAAGCATGGCCATGTTATTGGTGGATGCCAGCAAAGCCGATGTGGCCTTGCCTTCGACTGCGCTGAAAACGTTAAAGGTCCAGCTGGTCAAAGCGCGCGGCATGAGCATAGCAGGCGTCGGCTATATCGAAGGCATGTGCCATCACTTAGGCATTCTGGGATATACCCAAGACGACGCGCTTGCCGGGACATTGCTGCTGGACAATTTCCACAAAGTGCCGGCTTATTGTAAGTCCGCGCTAAATACCTTCTATGTGCTGTTTGGCGCCGAGCAGTTCCACAGCGCGCTGAAAGTCGCGCCTAAAGCCCTGGCGCAACTGGATGAAACCGCCCACCGGGCCACGCTGGCTGAGCTGGAGTTTGATATCGCGCTGAGCTTACTCAAGCTGCATGAGCAAAAAACACCGGCAGAGTTTTTCCGCACCCCGCGCGAGCTGCTGCAAAGCGCCGCTAAACGTGGCTACGCCAAAGCACATCTCTATATCAGTAGTAATGCGCAGCAGCTCTGCCGAAACAGCCAGCGCGCCGGTCGGCGCACTGTGAACATAGGCGTTCCAAGCTGGGCAACCAAACTGGCTTGCCGCGGAGCGCAAGTGAGTGCTGAAGCGGCAAGAAATTAAAGAAAATCATAAGGGTGCAGCTCAGCGAGTTCTGGCAGTACCGGGTAAAAACAAATTTAATCAGGTCAATTGATACAGGTGAACGGTATGGATATGTGGATGATCATTGCAGTGGTGGCGATTTGCTTAGTCCCCTTGGTATATCTGGTCAGTGGCAGACAAGCGGTGTTATTGCGCAGCGAACTCGGGCAACTGAAAGCTGAAACTGCAAACAAAGAACTTCAATTGCAGCAACTACGGGCCGACATGGCCGAAGAGACTGAGCAGTTGCAACAATTGCAGATAGTCCACAGCCGTATCCAAGCAGAACGCGAAGCTGTGCAGGCTCAGTATCAGGTTTTGCAACAGCAGCTGAGCCAGCTGAAAGTTCAGCAAGACCAAATGGCTGCGGAATATAACGCTCAGCGTGAACAATATGCAGCGACTGGCGCTGCTTTGGAAGCTTTAAAACCACAGCTGGCAGCGACGCAATCGAAACTGCTGCAAACCGAAAAAACGCTGGTTGACGCTCAGCAGCAGTCCGGACTGTTGCAGACTCAATACGCAGAAATTAAAACGCAGTGTGATGCCGTGTTGTCGGAACGTGCCGAGTTGCAGACTCTTCGACAGCAGCTACAGGCTGAAACTGTTGTGTTAAGACAAAAACTTGGTCAAAAAGAGCAGGAATATAGCCATGCGGCGGCCTTGCTGGAAGCCCGGGAACAAAACCTGGCTGAGTTAACTCAGCGTCACCAGCTGACCGTTACGCAACTGGAGAGTACGAGCGCAGAGCTGCACGCAGTGAAACAGCAGTTCGGTGAGCTTAATACCCGACTGGCAGAAAAAGAGCTGCACTTTGCCCAGCAGCTGCAGTTGCTCGCTGACAGCAAAGCGGAACTGAAACGCGAATTTGAAACGCTGGCCAATGAAATTCTCGAGCGCAAAGGCGCGCAGTTTAAAGAGCTTAACCGGGAGAGTGTTGCCGGACTGATCAATCCAATCCATGAAGAACTCAAAGGCTTCAAAAATAAGGTAGAGACTATTCACCAGCAGGAAACCGAGCAACGCGTGAAGCTGCGCACTGAGCTGGAGAACCTGCAAACGCTGAACAAGCAAATTACTGATCAGGCCGACAAGCTGACCAAGGCACTTAAAGGTGAGAAAAAAGTGCAGGGCAACTGGGGTGAGCTGATGCTGGAAAATGTGCTGGACAACTCTGGCTTGCGCCTTGGCGTTGATTACGAACGGGAAGTGCATCTGGCGGATGAGGACGGGCGTTACCGGCCGGATGTAGTGGTGCATTTACCGCAACAAAAACATCTGATTATTGATGCGAAAACTTCGTTAAATGCTTATACCCGCTTTGTGAACGCTGAAGATGAAATGGAGCGTCAGTTGGCACTGAAAGAGCACGCTGCGGCGGTCAAAGCGCGCATTAACGAGCTGGCGCAAAAAGACTACGCGCGTTTGCCTGGCATTAATTCGCCGGAAGTTGTGGTGATGTTTATCCCGATTGAATCGGCTTATGTCGAAGCGCTGCGGGCGGACGAAACCATTTTTCAGCGGGCGATTGAGCAAAAAATCCTGGTCGCGACACCGACCACACTACTGACCAGTCTGAACATCGTGCGGCAACTGTGGCGCTTTGAAGAACAAAACAAACACACGGCCGAACTGGCCAATCGGGCGGAGCGGTTTTACACCAAGCTCAACAGCTTCCTCGAAAGTATGCAGGGCGTTGGCAAACAGCTCGATAAAGCTCGTAGCACTTACGACGATGCCGTGAAGCTGCTCTGTACCGGCAAGGGCAATTTAATTGCACAGGCGTCGCAGTTCCGGGAACTTGGGGTGGCAGTCAGCAAAGAGTTGCCAGCCGAGCTGGTAAAAGTAGCCAAACTGGAACTGGAGCATGGTACTGAGCTGTTAGAAATGGGGCAGGCTTAATTGCCAGCCCTTTCTGCTGGCGGCCTGCATGACAATGCGTCATTACTGGCTGCTCGCAACCGGCGGGGCGGGTTTTACCAAACTGAGCGTGGGGAGGTTGATTTGACTGCGTCACTCTTTCATTTTTGCTTTGAAAAATCGATGCGCCAATATTTTGGGGCTGGCATGTCCAGTTTTTGCCGCAGGCCAAAGCCTGAGTCACAGCCAGAGAATGTCGACAGTCAAAGCGACAGCACAAGTGGTTCCCCGCAAAGCAATCAGGTGCTTTGTCATTTTTTTGCGCCAGGCCGCGGCATTTGGGGCCCCAGTTTTATTATTTATCTGGATGTCCTAAGCCAGTACTGTCTGGTGGATTCTGTCCCTGATGGGCTAAAGCACACCGAGGTCACTGAGCGGTTTCTGCAGCTATACCAGCAGCATCTGGCGTTTCAGTTGTTTCAGGCCGGTTTTCGCGCAGAGCAAATTTATGTGCGGACGCAGCAGCGGGTGAATGCCATGGCAGACAACGCCATCTGGTCCGTGCACCGGCACCCACTATTACAGCAAAGGTTAACCCAGGTTGAAAATTGTCTGCTCGAGGCGTTAGAACACAATCAGGGCAAACGACTCAGCGATAAACAGCTGTTTGTCTTGTCGTTATTGCAAAATGACATGGCAGCAGGCGTCCTGCCTGCAGAGCAAGCCGCAGCGCCAACGCCGGCACAAAGGCTGCTCACTGCATTTATCAAAGATGCCGAGCAAGACGTGTTTGCGGCAGGGCCAGATAACGTGCTGAGCCTGCGCCGTGGATTAAATTAAATAGACTTTGCCTTCTTCCAGTGGACCAAAAAATGCTTTGTTTTGTGCGCGCAGGCGTTCAACCTCGGCGGTCTTATCAATCAGTATTTGTTTCACCAGCTTTCCATGTTGAAAACGCAATTCGAGCTCGGTGTAGTGATGCACCATTGCGTATAACCCGTCGATGTAATAGTTATCACCAGCACCGATGCGCAGGTTGCCGCAAAACCACAAGGCAGGTTGTGGTGGATTAAATACGATGCTCTCTGCGGCAATAATGCCTCTGAGTACCAGAAAGTTATCGACGATATCCCATTCGCTGTTATACCCATCAGCATCATCTGTGCGAGAGTTGGCTCTGGGGGTAAATTCAAATCTTGGCTCCCTTTCTCTCCCTTTTTTCTTGTACAGGGATATTCTCGGGATATAGTGAATCACGTTGTTAAACAATAGCTTGTCAGAAATTTCTCCACACATGGGTGCTACCTCGGTTAGTAGTTTGCAGGTTGATACAACTGTGTTGTTTGCTGCAACTTGTGATAAATCCGCTGTCGCAGTGTGGCAGGGGCCAGCACTTCGACTTCGGCACCAAAACTTAAAATCCATTCATCGAGCTTACGACTGTCGGGGACAGTTGCCGTGACTAACATTTCAAAATAATCCGGCTCTGCCGGGCGGGGGAATTTCTGCTCAGAGGCCGGTAACCGGGTGAGTTGTTGGTCTGCAGCCAGTTTCATTTGCGCCAGATGACCGCCACTGTTGAAAAAATGCAGACTGATTTTTAGCATCTCCGGTTGGTCCTGCAAAAACCAGGCAATACCGCGGGTTTCACAGAATGCCCGAAACGAGGAGTTTGGCCCGTCTGTCAACGTTTCCTGTCGCTCAAGCATCGTTGCCCGACTGATGCGGTACATCGCCAAAGTGACTGCGTGGGTCGTGCCAGATTTGTTGCCAATCAGGTAGCTGTTCTGCCCTTTAAACATCACACCCCAAGGGTAAAAGTCAAACTCGGTTTGCTGTAACCGGGCGTTCTGATAATGCAGCGCCAGATAGCGCTTTTGTTGAATAGCGGCATAAACGGTTTCTACAACTGCTGCATCCTCTGGTGCCGGCAGCAAAACGGATTCTGGCGCGACATAAATGTGTTCTAAAAATTTATCGAGACCAGCAAATCTTTCATCCAATTCAAAGCGCTGACTAAGTGGTGTTCCATGACTCAGCAACCCCAACAACATCTTTAAAGAGGTCTGCGATGACGCCTTCAGCAATGGGCTGTTGGAATCCAGGTAGTGCAGAAATTGATTCCCAGGCGAGCCTTTAAGCCGCGTTAACCCTATCGGGTACCCAAGCTCCTGAAAGGCATAAAGTTCGTTCAGAGTCCGCTGCAGGAGCCGGTCACTCACTTCGAACGAAAGCTCGTACATCGCTTGTTTAAATTGCTGAATACTAAAAGTTTTACCAGGCTTTTTTAGCAAAATCTCAAGCAGGCACAGCACTGTATGTAAGGGTTTGGGCTTTTGCATGACGTCTCACTTGTGTTTTTTTTTCACTATAGAAGTTTGATGCGTCAAAAAATGACGTTTCGAAGTTGTATTGTTAGTTCGAGTTCAACAGAGGAGTCAACACATGGCTTATAAACTTCAGCGAAAAGAGACACCAAGCTCAGCCTGGTCCACCATCGGTTCCGGCTATTCAGAATCCAACGCCTACATGATGTTAGCGCAGTACCAGGCAAAGTACCCTAAAAGCTACTTCCGCATTGTCGACCAAGCGAGCAATCGGATAGTGCATACCGGGTGATAAAAAGCGAACAGGTGACTTCCCGAATTTGGAGAAGTCGCCTATGTTTGTTGTAAGTCTTAAACTATAGTTTTCCCGATATTTTGAATTTAGGAGGTTTTGTGAAAGTAGTTTCTCGAAATAGTAATTCTGTATGTTTTCAGGTGTCAGTTGAAAATGATCAAGTAGTTGATTTTTGTGTTACGAGCGATTCGATTAATGGCGGATTTAACAACGCTGAGTATTTCGACGGTTTGTTGGGAATTCTAAGAAACAAATATTTAATAGATTTGATAGTTCATTGCATGCATGGGAGGACGTATGATTTGAAATATGCTAATTCGCATACTTTGCAGCCCGGCGAGAAGGGCAGGAAAAGCGAACGTGGCGAATTACTAAAAGATTTATTCTCTGGTAATTTCACGCATGCTTTGTCATTTGCGTATTTCGGGGTCATCCGGACACCCATTTCGGTATGATCCGGCCAATCGTTTCGGTATCATCCGGCCACCCATTTCGGTGTGTGCCGGACAGCTGTTTCGGCGTCATCCGGCCATCTTTTTCTTTCTTCGTTTCAGGTGCTTTGG
>SSFI01000063.1 GCA_008015325.1 Rheinheimera sp. | reverse complement strand
GTGCAGTACAGTTTTTTCGCCGTCGATGACTAAGGTATGACCAGCATTGTGGCCGCCTTGGTAACGAACTACGAAACTCGCCTTGTCGGTTAATAAATCGACGATTTTACCTTTTCCTTCGTCACCCCATTGGGTGCCGAGCACAACAACGTTCTTGGCCATGGTTCCTGCATCATGGAAAAAAATTAGGCTGGGATTCTAACAAATTCAAAGTCAAAGTTCAGCCGCAAGGGCAAAAAAAAACCAGCGAATTACTAAGCTGGTTGATTTTACTTGAAATTATCATCGAGACGTCTGGATTTCTATGACTACGTTAACCACCAAAGCCAGCAACTGCCGGCCAGGACCAGCACTAAGCCGAGCTGACGTAAGTTCTGTGCCGGTTCTGTGGCGAGCCTACGCAAATAAGCTTGCCAGCGGTTTGGGAACAACAATGGCCCCACGCCTTCGACGATGAGTAACAAAGCTAAAGCAGGCCAAAGCCAATCCGGCATCATGGCGCCACCTTGGTCAGACAGCGCAAATCAATATCCGCGGCGTCATGGTACATCGCAAAACCAAAACGCAGACGGTCGCCGCGATAATCCGTTTCAATTTTATGTTGCTTCAGAAAAGCTGACAATTCAGCGACAGCCGCGGCATCCGGGCCACGAAAGGTCAGAAAGTGTCCGTGACAGGCCAGGTCATTGACCAATAATTGTTGTCGGTTCAGCCAGGCATGTTGTAACTGATCTAACTTCGCTAAAAAAACCTGTTGTAGCTGTTGTACGTGCTGATGAATAGCCTCAACAGTGACGCCATCAACCGCAAACAGCTCAAGCACGGCCTGCAGGCGATACAAAGCAGTCAGGTCCATCGTCGCACCGGCGAACTGGTACCCGTCGGTGGCATACCCTACCTGCTGACTTTTCACGCCAGCCAAAGCACCAAATTCGGCAAACCAGCCGGTGTAAAGCGGCCGGAACTTGTTATTGGCCGGCACCAGCATAAAACAACAACCTTCGCCGCCCTGGGCGTATTTATAGGACCCGGCCAGATAAAAAATCCGGCCTTCTAAACCTGATAAATCGGTAGGCAGCGCCATAAAACCGTGATATCCATCGACCGCAATAGTTGCCTGGCAGCATTGTTCTAACTGACTGGTCAAATTGTCGAGTTCAGTAACAACAAGACCGGAGTTAAAAAACACTTGGCTAAAAAACACCAGGTCTGGCTGCAGTTCTGCCGCGGCCGCAACAAAACGCTGCTGGAAAGTCGAAAATGGCTCAGTCGGCACTTTGACCACCTGCACACGGTTGTCTTCTGCTAAGCGATTAATTTGCCTGCTAAAGGAGTGAAATTCGCTGTCAGTCGTCAGCACCTTTAAACCGGCCGACCAGTCAAAACAGCTCAACAAACGAAACAGCAGTTCATGAGTATTGGGCGCAAACACCAGTTGCTGTGGTTGTTTTATCTGCAAAACATCAGCAATCAAACACTGCACCCGCGGGACTTTCTGGCCAAACATCATGTCCCATTTATCATCAACCAACGCCGCAGTATCGTCCCAGTATTGCAGCATCGCTTCGCGGGTCACGTCGGGCCAATAATGATGCGAGTGGCAGGCGTAATGCTGGGTTTGTGGATGGGCCTGAATAAAACGTTGATAATATTTTTTATAACTCATGCAGCACTCCGAACTGGCTTTTGCACTACTGCTTGTATGTTGAAACAGCCAAATATCTGTAAGCTTAAGGCGTTTCAGCTAAAAAAAAGGCCCGCAAGCGGGCCTTTTCCGGCAATCTTGTCAGTTGCCTGACATCGATTGCATATGTTTAAAGAACTCATTATCAGGCTGAACAATCATCACGTCCGCCTTGTTCTGGAAGCTGTTGCGATAGGCTTCCATGCTTCTGACAAAGCTGAAAAACTCTGCATTTTTGCTGTAAGCATCGGCGTAAGTTTTAGCAGCTTCCGCGTCACCTTCACCTTTAGTGGTGCGGGCATTACGTTCAGCGTCTGCCAGCATAATAGTGACTTTCGCATCAACATCAGAACGAAGTACTTCAGCTTTTTCCATACCGCGGGCGCGGTGTTCTTTCGCTACAGCGGTGCGCTCAGCGCGCATGCGTTGGAAAATGTTGTTGCTGATTTCGTCTGGCAGGTTAATTTTCTTCACCCGCACGTCAACGATTTCAATGCCCAGTTCGTCTGAACCTTTAGAAGCCTGCGCCATGGCTTTCACCATCAGCTCAGAACGTTCGCCAGATACGATTTGCTGGATAGTTCTGGTACCAAACTCTGTACGCAGACCGTTATTGATGTACTGCTTTAACAGGTTTTCCGCACGTTCAGTCCGACCGCCGGTTGCCAGATAGTATTTGCCAAAGTCTTTGATCTTCCACTTCACGTAGCTGTCGACCAATAAGTCTTTTTTCTCGGAAGTCACAAAGCGATCAGCCGGGTCGTCCAGCGTCTGCACTTTGGCATCGAGCTTACGAACCGTTTCAACCAGTGGCAATTTAAAGTGCAAACCAGGTTCAAACACTTGAATGGCACCGTCAGCAGTCCGCTGAATTTTGCTGAACTGGAATACGATTCCGCGCTCGCCTTCCTGTACTACAAACACAGAAGACGTTGCGACAAAAACACCCACAGCGATAAGACCTAACAGGAAATTTTTCATGGTTTACCCCCTCCCTGTCCGGCCACTATCTGCACGGGGCGTCGCTGAACGGGCATCAACAGGGCGGCTTTCCGGCAGTTGTAACCGGGGCTCAGCAGACTGCGGCTGCGTCACTGCACCTGAATTTGACTGATTAATCATTTTGTCCAGTGGGATATACATCATGTTGTTGCCGTTTTTCACATCAACCAGCACTTTAGACGTGTTGGCATAAACCTGTTCCATCGTTTCGATATACAAACGCTTGCGGGTTACTTCTGGCGCAGCCAGATATTCAGGCAGCAATTTCTGGAAGCGGGCAACTTCCCCTTGCGCTTTTAACAAGGTCTGTTGCTTGTAGGCTTTCGCTTCCTGCTCCATCCGGTAAACCTGACCACTGGCTCTTGGCTCAATCTCCCGGGCATAAGCTTCGGCTTCACGGATAAAACGTTGTTCATCTTCCTGTGCTGCAATCGCATCGTCAAACGCCGCTTTAACTTCTTCCGGCGGGCGGGCATCGCGGAAGTTGACGTCAACAATCTGCAGACCCAGGTTGTATGGCTTGATGATATTCTCCAGCTCAACCCGGGTATTCTGACGAATCAGCTCACGGCCTTTGGTCAGGACGTCGTCCATTAAAGAATGACCAACAACATAACGCAACGCTGCATCTGTTGCCTGCATCAGGCTACTATCCGGATCCGTTACCGCGAATTTGTAAGCGCGCGGATCTTCAATCCGGTATTGCACTTCAAAGGTCACGCGTACCAGGTTCTGATCCTGTGTCAGCATAAAGCCATCGGTTTTCAGCGTTTCAACACTGGAAACATCCACCGGCAATACCTGATCGATGAAAGTCGGCTTCCAGTTAATGCCCGGATTGACCTCGCCATGATATTGACCCAGACGCAAAACCACACCGCGTTCGGATTCTTTGATGGTGTAGATACCACTGGCAAGCCAGCCCAATAACGCCAGGATCAGCACCAGCGTGACCAGTGCCGAACTGCCACCGCTATTGCCTGCGCTGGCGCCGCCGGAACCACCACCAAAGATGCCACCGAGTTTTTTACTCAGATTGCGGAAAACTTCGTCCATATCAGGAGGCCCCTGATTGCGTCCGCCCTGATTCCAAGGGTCGTTATTCTTGCCGTTGTTACCCGGCTCGTTCCAAGCCATACGTTACTCCGTGTTGCTTCAGAAGGTTAAAAGTTACTATATCAAAATCTTATCCGGTCAGGACACAGCTTTGTAACAATGTCTGACTCTGCTTGTTCAGTCGTTCCCACAGGGCGACTGACAGCTGGATCTGGAGCAGGCAATTGCCCTGCTCATCAAAATGTTCCTGCCGCACAACACCGGCTTCATGCAGTTTTGCCCGCCAGTTCAGAGCCTCAGGCGGGATCCGTAACTGTATCGCAATAAAACGATCGGACAGCCTGGCTACTATAGCCTGACGCAGTAAATCCAGCCCGATTCCACTTTGCGCGGATATATAAACCGACTGCGGTACACCATATTCATCATACTCGATACGGGCCTGCTGCTCGGTCCGGTCGATTTTATTAAACACTTTTAATTGCGGCAGCTCGTCCGCTTCAATTTCATGCAGTACATGCTGAACCTGAGCGATATTGTCTCCGACCCGTGCGTCGGAGACATCAATTACATGCAGCTGTAAATCAGCTTCGCGTGTTTCCTGCAAGGTAGACTTAAAAGCAGCCACCAGATCATGTGGCAGGTGCCGGATAAAACCAACGGTATCAGCAAAAATTAAGGCGCCAAAATCCGGAAAACGAATTTGCCTGAGCGTCGGGTCTAAAGTGGCAAACAACTGATCGGCCGCATAGACACCGGCTTGGGTCAGTTGATTAAATAAGGTGGATTTCCCGGCATTGGTATAACCGACCAGCGACACCACCGGCACTTCAGCGCGCTGGCGCGCTTTGCGACCCGTTTCGCGTTGTTTACTGACTTTTTCCAGCCGTTGCACCAGCATACTGATACGGTCCCGCAATAGCCGGCGATCAGTTTCCAAGGCAGTTTCACCGGGGCCGCGCAGACCGATACCGCCTTTTTGCCGTTCATTATCAAAACCGCGGATCAAACGGGAAGCGAGATGCTTCAGCTGTGCCAGTTCAACCTGCAACTTACCTTCGAAGCTGCGGGCGCGCTGGGCGAAAATATCGAGGATTAACGTAGTTCGATCGATGACTTTACATTGGCAAAGTCGTTCCAGATTGCGGGTTTGCGCTGGTGACAGGCTGTGATTGAAGATAATCACGTCTGCAGCGTACTGCTGTACTGCAGCGGCGATTTCCTGTGCTTTACCACTGCCAACAAACAAACGCGCATCAGCGGTCTGACGTGGGCCTGTTATCACGGCAGCTGCGAAAACGCCTGCAGACGCAACGAGCATCTGCAGTTCATCCAGATCTTCCCGCGCATGTTCCTGCGGAAAGCTGATGTGGACAAGGATCGCTTGTTCAGCCGGCTGATGATGGTCAAACAAGCAATAGTGCCCCGATTACTCTTCCAGTTCGTCGTCGCCAGCGCCGCTGCCATGTGCTGCCATGGTATTGACTGCACGGGCCGGCACTACGGTAGAGATCGCATGTTTATAGACCATCTGGCTCACAGTATTTTTCAGCAGAATGACAAACTGGTCAAAAGACTCAATTTGGCCCTGCAGCTTGATACCATTTACAAGGTAAATGGAAACAGGAATACGCTCCCGCCGTAAAGTATTTAAAAATGGGTCTTGTAAAGATTGGCCCTTTGCCATTTGCCGCTTTCCTTTTTCTTTGTTCTGATTCTTTATATGTGGATTATTATATTATTTTCAAGTCGTTAAATAACGATTTTTTTCTTCACTAATCTAGCGTAGCGAAGATAAAACAGCTTGCAAGTTTTCTTGCTGAGTTAAATCTGCATTTAACCAGTGCAAATTCTGCCAGCTGCGAAGCCAGGTCAGCTGGCGTTTTGCCAGCTGCCTCGTTGCGGCTATACCACGATACACCATCTCGTCATAAGGCACTAGCCCGTCCAGATAGTCCCACATCTGGCGGTAACCCACGCAGCGAATGGAAGGTAAATCCGGATGCAGATCAGATCTTTGCTTTAACAGCCGCGCTTCCTGCTCAAAACCCTGTGCCAGCATCTGCTCAAACCGCAGCGCGATCCGCCGGTGCAATTCGGCACGCTCAGTTGGCGCGATGGCAAATTGACAGACCGGATAAGGAAAAGGTTCCCCTTTTTCTTCAGTGAGTTCAGTCAGACTGCGGCCGGTCAGCCGGTAGACTTCCAGCGCCCGGTTGATGCGCTGCGGGTCGTTCGGGTGAATCCGGGCAGCGGACACTGGATCGATGACAGCCAACTGTTGATGTAAGCCATCCCAGCCCAACACCGCAGCTTCGGCTTCAATTTCAGCCCGCACTTGTGGATCTGCTTCTGGTAACGGCGAAATGCCTTCTAATAACGCCTTAAAATACAACATGGTACCGCCAACCAATAATGGCAGAGCTCCACGTTGTTGGATTTCTGCGATAAGCCGCAGTGCATCGCTGCGAAAATCAGCTGCCGAATAGGCTTGTGCCGGGTCCAGAATATCAATCAGATGATGAGGAACGGCCGCAAGTTCTGCTGCGTTTGGTTTGGCGGTGCCAATATCCATGCCGCGATAAATTAAGGCACTGTCAACACTGATAATTTCCACTGGACGTTGCTCGGCGAGCGCCAGCGCCAGCGCAGTTTTCCCGGATGCTGTCGGGCCCATCAGAAACACGACCGGGCTGGTCATTGCACTTGCTCCTGCAGTTGTTGACGACTGGGGGTTAAATCGATCGGGATTGCCTGCCACAATTGTGGTTGCTGGAATAAAGCAGTCTGTTGCTGCAGCAAAGTCGCCGCTGTCAGCAATTGCCGCTGCAGCAGCAGTTGCAACAACTGCTGCCAAAGCCGTGGCAATGCGGTCTGCTCTTGCCATTGCGCCCACCACAGTGGCAATACAGCAGCCAGCGGCGCGCCTTGCAGCAGCTGCGGCACAGCCCGGATAATCATCAGCTGATTGCTCAGCACCAGATCAAACCCCATCTGTGACAACTGCGTGGCGTGTGTTGTCAGCAGGCTGATTTCCGCGGGTTCCAGCCGCAGCCGCTCCGGTAATAACAGAGCGGCCGAGAGCATCTGCTGCTGGCTCAACAGCGCGCCGATACTTGAGGGAATATCAAGTAAATACAGCTGCTGCTGGTGTGTCAGCAATAATTCGGTTGGGCTCAGCAATAAGCTGCCGGCCGGCGCCTGCGGTGCTTCAGTGTGAACCACCGCGGGCTTAGCTGGTGTCGTTTCCTGCACTACCGCTGGCCAATCTTGCACTGCAGTTGGCCAGCGATGTGCCCCGCCGTTTTGCTCAGCCGGTTGATAGCCACCAGGTGCAGCGATTCTGGCCGGGCCACTGTATTTGAATTGCGCTGGCGATGATTCGAATGAACGCTGTCTCGCCGTGTCAAAAGATGCTGCAGCGCCTGCATTCATCAGTGTTGCTGCTGTGTCAGACGGGGGATTTTCACAGAAGGGCAACGCAGTCTCTTCAGCTTGCGCCAGCGCACTGCCAAGCGCACTGTAGACAAAATCGTGAACAAGCCGGGCCTGATGAAACCTCACTTCATGTTTGGCCGGATGCACGTTAACGTCAACCTGCTCCGGCTCTACCTCCAGATACAACACAAAGGCGGGCAATGCTTCTGGCGCCAGCGCATCAGCATAAGCCTGGCGAATAGCATGGTTAAGCAGTTTGTCGCGCATCATCCGGCCGTTGACATAACAATACTGCACTTGCAGCTGCGCGGTACACAGCGCGGCCGGCAATACCCACCCAGACAACCGCATCTGTTCATACTGGCTTTCAACATAACAGGCGCTCTGGGCAAAACTGCGCCCGCATAACTGCGCCAGTCGTTTTTGTTTACCGGCTTCATCCGTCACCGCTTTGAGTTGCCGGACCAGCTGACCATTGTGGGTCAAAGTCCAGCTGACATCATAGCGACTGAGTGCCAGGCGCTTGACCAGTTCATCTATATGACTGAATTCGGTTTTGTCCGATTTGAGAAAACGCCGGCGCGCCGGGGTATTAAAAAACAGGTCCAGCACTTCAATACTGGTGCCGACCGGGTACGCAGCTGGTTTGATTTGCACCGCCATATCGCGCCCTTCCGCCATGGCCTGCCAGGCGGACTCTTGCGTCGCCGGGCGAGAAGTCAGAGTCAGACGGGAGACCGAACTGATACTGGCCAGCGCTTCACCGCGAAACCCCAGGCTGACGATTTTGGCCAAATCGGCAAAATCATGAATTTTTGAGGTGGCGTGCCGGCTCAGCGCCAGCGTCAGTTGGTCTTTGGCGATGCCGGAACCGTTGTCGCGTACCCGCAGCAACTTACTGCCACCTTTTTCTACATCGATGTGGATCTCAGTGGCGCCGGCATCGAGACTATTTTCTACCAGCTCTTTGATCACCGACGCCGGCCGCTCCACCACTTCACCAGCGGCGATTTGATTGGCCAGTTGCGGTGGCAGCAGCTGGATGGTCATCGTTGCGGCACCTTTAAATTTTGCCCGATACGAATGTTGTCCGACTTTAACTGATTGATCTGGCGCAGCTGTGACATCGGCACACCATATCGACGCGCCAGCATCGACAGGGATTCGCCGGATTTAACTTTGTGTACGATGATCCGGCCGCTGCCCTGGCTGCCCGTTGGTAACACAGGCCCGGCGACACGCACAGGCGTTGTCGCTGGCGTTGGTTTGGCCGGCGCCGACACAATCGGCGCGGTCGAAGCATTGTTGCGCACCGGCACTGACCGCTGCTCCGGCAGCTGCAGATCTGACTTGCCGCGCCGCTGTGCAATGGCACTATCAGCCGGCGGTGCGTTCTGAAAGTGCTTTTTCAAGGCACGGAAAATCGCCGTCGCCAGTTTTTGCTGATGCGATATCGTTTTTAATTTCTGTTCTTCATTGTGGTTGGAGATATAGCCGGTTTCGACCAGAATGGACGGAATATCCGGCGCTTTTAATACCCCAAGGCTGGCCGCCTGCGGCTGTTTTTTATGCAGCTTAGTGACATGACCCAGCTCATGTAACACCGCAGCCGCCACATCAAAGCCCGTAGTCATCGAATGATTCATCGACAAATCCAGCACGGTTTGCGCCAGATAACGCTCATTGGCGGAATCTTTAATCACTTCGGCGACACCACCGAGCAATTCAGAATGCTGTTCGGTCTGTTCCATCATCCGGCCCACTTCGGTGGTAGCCCGTTTCAGCGACAACACCCAGACCGAGGCGCCGCTGGCCTTGCGGTTCTCTGCCGCATCCGCATGTATGGATACTAATAAATCAGCTTGTTTACTGCGCGCGACATCCGGTCTTTTACTCGGATAGATGTAATAATCGCCAGTACGGGTTTGTACCGCTTTAAAGCCAGGTTCTTTATTGATTAATGCCGCGAGCTTCTCCGCCACCGCCATGGTGATATGTTTTTCGTAAGTGCCTTTAGGACCGACAGCCCCCGGATCGTGACCACCGTGGCCGGCATCAATCGCAATGATGATGTCGCGCCCGCTGCCACTGCTGCTGCGGCTTTTGCTGACAGGAGGCGGGGCAACAAAAGCTTTTTCAGCTTGAATATCGGTGATGTCCAGCACCAGGCGGTGGCCATAGCGGTCGGACGGCGGCAACGCAAAAGCTTTTTCTGCCGACTCACGGCTCAAATCCAGTAACACCCGCACCGAGGCTTTGCCACTGACTTTTTGCACACGGATAGACTTAACTAATTCTGATTCGCCAGACATTTTACCGAGCTTCGGCTCACTAATGCCGTCAATTTCCAGCGTGACCAGCGCGCCTTGTTTGGGCAATAACCTAAACACCGGCTTTTGTTGCATGTCGAACACAACCCGGGTGCTGTCCGGCGATGGCCAGATCCGCACACTGTCGATTTTGTTGGCCGCCAACACGGCAACACTGAAAAAAGTCAGGCAAAGGCCTAACCCGAACATCCGGGAAAAATTCATATCAGACAATCATTTCCAACATCGCTGCGCCTCTTGCCGTCATTGCTGTGATTTGCAGCTGACGTGCTTGCGCGCTGGTTATTTTTAGTTGCAGGTCCAAATCTGGCACCGGTAACAGCGGCTGCCCCCGTTCCGGCCATTCCACCAGACACAAATGCTGTGCGGCAAAATAATCGCGGATCCCCATAAATTCGAGCTCTTCCGGATCATGCAAGCGGTACAGATCAAAATGAAAAACGGCTAATGTCCCAAGCTGATAACTTTCTACCAGGGTATAGGTCGGACTTTTTACATTGCCCTGATGGCCAAGCGACTGCAACAAATACCGGCTGAACGTGGTTTTACCGGCACCAAGGTCGCCGTGCAGATACAAGACGCCGCCGTCACGACAGCCTTGAGCCAGCTGGCCGGCGAGTTGACGGGTGGCAGCTTCGTCGCAAAGGTCAATCTGATACGACAGTCCGGACATCAGCAATTGGGCCTGTAAAATGTGAATACTACCGGTATGCTACCAAAATCATCGACGCAGCACTACCGCGCGGCACGCTATCACTCTGTGATACCATAGTTTTATCCGCAAATTGATTGCCTTCACCAGATGACTTCAACGCCGCAGACTCCAGACTGGTCCGAATTAGCCATACAGATCAAAGACTGGGCCAACGAACTTGGCTTTAGTGCTTGCGGGATCACTGATACCGATTTACAAGCGGAAGAAGCCCGCCTGCAGCAATGGTTAGACGCCGGTTACCACGGCAGCATGGACTATATGGCCAGCCACGGCATGTTACGCGCCCGCCCTGCGGAACTGTTGCCAGGCACTTTACGGGTCATTTCAGTGCGGATGGATTATTTACCCGCCGCGGCCGGTTTTGCCACCAACCTCGCGGATCCGACCCAAGCCTACATCAGCAGATACGCGCTGGGTCGCGATTATCACAAAGTGTTGCGCCAACGCTTAAAACAACTGGGAGAACGCATCAGCACGCAAGTGGCAGAGCTTGGGTTTCGACCTTTTGTCGACTCAGCGCCGGTGCTGGAACGGCCGCTCGCCGCTAAAGCGGGCCTCGGCTGGATTGGCAAACATAGCCTGTTGCTGAATGAGGCTGCAGGCTCCTGGTTTTTTCTTGGTGAGCTCTTAGTCAATATCCCGCTGCCCACCGACCAGCCTGTGACGCAAGACTGCGGTAACTGTGTCGCCTGTATCACCAGCTGCCCGACCGGCGCTATAGTCGCGCCTTTTGTCGTCGACGCCCGCCGTTGCATCAGCTATCTGACGATTGAACTGAAAGATGACATCCCGGCAGAGTTACGGCCTTTACTTGGTAATCGCATTTATGGCTGTGATGACTGCCAGCTGGTCTGTCCGGTGAACCGCAACGCGCCTTTGACTCAGGAAGCTGATTTTGCCCGGCGGCCACAGTGGCGTAATCAGTCGTTAGTGGATTTATTCAACTGGAGCGAAGCAGAGTTTCTGCGCCTGACTGAAGGGTCAGCTATTCGCCGCATCGGCTATCAGCGTTGGCAACGCAACATTGCCGTGGCGCTTGGCAATGCCCCCTATTCCGAGGCTGTGGTCGGTTGTCTGGAGAATTTCCAGGGCGATGCCATGGTGCAGCGCCATGTTGATTGGGCGTTAGCCCAACAACGGCAAAAAGCTGAGGTAGCTGCAGCTGAGCTCAGCCGCGCACAACAACGGCTGGTCCGGATTATTCAGCTGGGTTTATCGCGGGACGCGTGACTGTTTTGCGCTTCCCGCTGCTGCAAACGTGCAGCTGCATTGCGTAAAATCTGTTGTTTTTCAGCGTCTGTGGCGCGATGCCAGCCGGTGATCTCATCGACATGGCGGCCACAACCGAGACAAATGTCGGATTGGTCCAGACAGCAATTCCGCACACAGGGGTTATCAATCATCGGAACTTGACCGGTTGCTGCACCACCGAAATCAGATCAGCCTTCGCCAGTGGGCGGGAGAAATAATAACCCTGAATATAATCACAGCCGAGCTGCTGCAAGACATGGAACTGCTCAGCGGACTCAACACCTTCGGCCACTACCTGCACGTCCAGCACTTTTGCCATATTAATCAGCACTGCAACTAAAGCGCGCGCTTTGTCCTGTTCGGCAATCAGATTGATAAAACTTTTATCAATCTTAATAAAATCAACAGGGTAACGACTCAAGTAATTCAACGCTGAATAACCGGTGCCAAAATCATCAATCGCCAGCTGCACACCTTGCTGATGCAGACTTAACACATTGGCCTGCTGCACTGACACTTTGTCCATAAATACCGACTCGGTGATTTCCAGAATCAGTTGCTCTGGCGTCAGCCCTGCGACCGCCAGCTGCGTTATCCATTCATCGGCGCATTTAGCCTGGTTAAATTCCTGGCTGCTGCGATTGACCGAGATCTGCAGCTGCAGGCCCAATTGGCCGAACAACTGCATGTCGGCGATGGCCTGCTGCAAAATCCATTGGCCCAGTGGCCGGATAGCACCGGTGCGCTCAGCGACCGGAATAAAATCAAAAGGCGGGATCAGGCCACGCTCCGGATGTTGCCAGCGCACCAGTGCTTCGGCCTTGCTGAAACGCTGATTTGCCATATCATAAATCGGTTGGTACATCAGAAAGAACTGACGTTGTTCGATACCTTTAATGATTTCATGGTGCAGGTGGACAAAGTGGTCCGCTTCCTTTTGCATACCGGCATCATAAAAATGGAAAGTGTTACGGCCCAGATGTTTGGCGGCATACATAGCACGGTCCGCGTGCTTCAAAAGGTCTATCGCCAGCAACCCGTCATTGGGATAAATCGCCACGCCAATACTGGTGGATATCGATAACGGCGTACCACTGACCATAAAAGGTGCATGAAAAGCATTCAGCAGCGTCTGACAAAATTGCTCCACCTGTTCCGGCTTACCATGCTCCGGCACCACCAGCACAAACTCGTCGCCACCGGAGCGGGCAACCAGTTCAGGACCAGTCAATTGCTCCAGTAAGCGGTCCGCCACCAATTGCAGCAGCTGGTCGCCCACCGGATGACCAAGACTCTCGTTTACCTGTTTAAATTCATCGAGGTCCAGACTTAACACTGCCAGTTGACCACCCTGGGCCCGCGCCTGTTTCAGCATCAATTCCAGTTGTCCAAGCAATACGGAGCGATTTGCCAGCCCGGTCAGCGGATCAAAGCTCGCTTGCCAGGCCACGGTTTGCAGCGCCAGTTGCCGTTCCTGCGATACCCGCAATAACACATAAAGCCCAACGGTCAGAATCATCGTCAGCAGCAGCCCAAGGGGCAGGAACAACGGTGGCAGTCCTGCCATCAGTGGTAACCGTTGTTTTGGAAAAGCATGTAAGCGCCATTGGCCATTGGGCAGACGGATGTTGGCGTAAACCGAAGGCAAACCCTCTAACACCGGATCGCCCCAAAATAACTCGGTGTTGTTTATCTCGCCATCACGGCCAGATAAACCCAGGTAATAATGCTCGCGAAACTGTTCCAACTGCGTTTGTTGCAGCAACCTTTCCAGTGGGATCACGGCAGCAATCGCGCCCCATAATTGCTTATCGCCGGTAAACACCGGCACCCGCAGGATCAGGCCACTGCCCCCCTGCACCAGTTTTACCGGTCCGGCCAGCAATGGCCCGCCTAAAGCAATGGCTTTTTCAATGGCGGCAAACTGTTCCGGAATAAGCCGGTAATTGACACCTAAAGCCGCTTCATTACCAGCTTTGGGATAGACGTAACGAATGATTAAATCGGGCGCCAGCGCAATGTGGCGAAATAACGGATAGTCTTTGAGCAGCAAATCGACACGATTTTCCAGCTCAGCGAGCGGTTGTTGCGGGTGCAGAATAATTTCATTACGCAGCGATTCGCTGACCACCACAGCCGTACGGATAGTGGCTTCCAGTGAGGCTGCATGATGGCTGACCTGCTCTAACAGCTGGTAACGTTCAACTTCAATATTTTTTTGCAGCTGTTGCCAGACCAGAATGCCAAGCAAAGTCAGCAATAAGATCCCGACCACCACCGCGACCCGCACCGGATGCCTGACCAGCCAGGACATACGCAATTGCATACCGGCAGTGGTCAGTTTGCGTTCTGCGTTGAGTTCTGAGCTGATCAATTGACGTACCTGCGGCTTACACTGCGATTAATCTACCAGTTCCTGCGACGAACCGCCAGTCGGTAACAATCAGGCTTGTTTACGCAGCTTCGGGACCCAGGCCCAGGTATACAGCGCTTCGACCGGCTCAACGCCGAGCTGGTCTTTGATCAACACCCGGATCACCACTTCGCCTTTGTCACTGTGCTGAATATGCGTGATTTGTACTTCGTCCAGCTGCGCCAAAGCCGTCAGCGCACCGGTCGAACGTTTCAGATATTGGATTTGCATCGATTTAAGCAAAGGAATTTTGTCGTCAGCCACATGCATGCCAAGCAAAAAACCGCTGGCAGACTCGCCAAGCAGAGCCGTGGCGGCAGCATGCACAGAGCCGATATGATTTTGCACTTTAGGCCGGTTGGCTAAACGCAGCTTCGCTTGCTGAAAGTCAAGCGCTTCAACCTGCACGCCGGCAGTGCCGGCGAATTTGATAGTGCGGCCAAACAACAGGGTCAATAACCAGCTGCGGCAAAAGGCCGGCGCAGTATTAATTTTCGTAACTAAACGGTTGAGTTTATTGAGGATTGGCATACTGGTCTTACCTGAGGAATTTGGCCGCTAAACTAACAGCACAGCCAGCTGCGTGCAAGTATGGAAGCGAACAGGTAATTTGACCACGAAAAATGAGAATTGGAGCGGGCAACGAGACTCGAACTCGTGACCTCGACCTTGGCAAGGTAGCGCTCTACCAACTGAGCTATGCCCGCTCTGCGAGATGGATGTTCTGACTTGGAGCGGGCAACGAGACTCGAACTCGTGACCTCGACCTTGGCAAGGTAGCGCTCTACCAACTGAGCTATGCCCGCAGACAATCAGAAACTATTTAGAAATTTGGAGCGGGCAACGAGAC
>SSFI01000075.1 GCA_008015325.1 Rheinheimera sp. | reverse complement strand
TGCCGAATCTGAAAAGCTTTTATGAGCATAGTACAGCGAAAGAAAATCAAACCGAAGAAATCATCCATGAATTGAGTCTGGCTGGGTTGGTCACTGTTGGATTAGAGGGCTCTGGGAGATTGGGAAGCAATGCCCGATATGTGAAATCAACTCTGGGGGAATTATTCTTAAACATAGGCTTTGGCATCGCAAGGGACAATCAGAGTTAACGCGAAGTAATAGTCTCTTAGTTCCAAACAGACCCTGTTGCTGGCTCGCTCAGTGAGATTTCAACCATACAGTGATTCGCTTTAGCAGCATCATGGAGCTGCAGTAATAGGTCATCTACCATGCCATCCAGTTCCTCACGATCCCGTGCTTGCATCGTCAGAACATAATTTTCCGGCTTACTTCCTCTGGTTATGGCGTAAGGTTTCAAGCAGTAACGCTCTATATGCTGCCGTGCGGCAGTGGTGCGTCCACGCTGATGATAAGGCTGAAGGTACAGTTGTAGTTCCAGAACATGCGTATTTAGCAGATTTTGTACCTGGTGCGGTGCAGGTAGCGCCAAGGCGTGATCAATCGCCTGCTGAGAGAACGGATCACTGGATTCCAGGTAGCGCATTGCGGACTTCACATCACGCCATCCGACGTGTTCCATCAATTGCTTAAGGGACCAGCCCTGTTGATTAGCCCAGTTGGCAAAGCCCCGGCGCAACGAATGACTGCTATACAGTGCCACATCATCTACTCGGGCCTGTTGTAAGAGCTGTCGAAGTAACGGAATGATACTATCGGCGCGTAGAGGCGTCCCAGAAACCGCGCCCCATCGAGTGACTGCCCGAAATAAAGGGCCAGACGATTGCTGCAGTAACGCCAAATACTGCCGGCAGGCTTCGACTGGACAGAGCCGCCGTAATTCGGGCAATCGAAACGCTTGGCCTTGATTGGTTGGGTCTGTTTTATTTCGTGGTAAATAGGCGATCATGCCCTCACCAGGCACGAATTCCAGATGTTCGATGTGAAGACGACTGAGCTCATCGCTGCGAAAAGCACGCCAGAACCCCATCAGTACCAAAGCTTTATCCCGGGTAGTTCTCAAATGCATGGCGGCGTTTTCGGTCTGCATGGCCTGTCGTGCTTGTTGATCCAAATAGCCAATCATCTGCTCTAGTACATTGAGCTGCAGAGGTTTGGCTTGTTTGGCTTTTTCTGGATGCAGTTCCCGGATCCCTTTTAAGACCTGGCGTACCAGTGGGGCCTTGGTCGGATCGGCAAAGCCTTGGGCTTGATGCCAACGGGATAGCGCGGCCAGCCGTTGTTTTAACGTGGTGATGGCCAGTGTCTCAGCATAGTGCGCCAGGTAGCGGGCTAGCTCCGTGGCTGTGGTCGGCAAAACGCTTCCCCAAGCGACTTCAAAATGCTCGACCGCTGATTGATAACTACGCCGGGTATGTTCGCGCGTGGCAGCCTGTAAATAGCGATCCACTTTAGTCATCAGGTTGCTTCCGTGCTATGCCAGTTGTCGAATAGTGCCCATAGGCACAAACAACCGTTTCGGTTGATCGGTCAGCCGCATAAACATGCCCATATGCTGATAAAACCGGAGGGCCGCATCATCCAACACATCCAAGACTACGCCCAAGGCGGGTAAGCCCCGATCCGTTAGTTCAAGGGCTGTCCTCAGTGCCTGCACCAGTGTTTTAGCTCCAAGTTGCTGCCCCTGACAGTGAACCGACACGCCCAGTCGAGCCAGTAATACAACCGGCACCGGATACGCCGGAAGTGATTTAGTTTGTGCAGGCAGCTCTTCCCGTACCACCGTACTACTGGCCAGGGTAAAATAGGCGGCGATCGGTCGTTTGCCGTGTTCGACCTGTTCGGCCA
Organism: Rheinheimera sp.; assembly: GCA_008015325.1. Lineage (GTDB taxonomy): Bacteria > Pseudomonadota > Gammaproteobacteria > Enterobacterales > Alteromonadaceae > Pararheinheimera. Next base: position 10,424 of record SSFI01000075.1, on the reverse strand, counting down.
GTACCCACGTCCTGCTCAAACCCAGGCTACTATTGCGCACTGCATAGCGACTCAGATAGTCGTTTAGACTGGCTTTGCCACAATCAAACCCTTTTAAATCATGCAAGGCTGCATCTACCAGCACAAATTCTGCAGCTAATGCCACTTAAAACCCCTCGTTATCGAGTCGGGCGGCTGCAGCTTTTAAACGGCCATGTGGCGCGGGTGGAGCTTCACAGATCTGCATAAACTGATCAAACTGGGCTGACGTCAATTCAATGGCTGCCTGTGTCTGCAAAATTTGCGGTGCATTGTCCCGAATGAGACGAACCATAAACTCGGTTAGGGACGCGCAGCCTAAAGCGGCCGCAGCACGTTCTGCTAACTGCTTGGTTTCTGCATCCACCCGCATTTCTATCCGCTCCCGAAGTGCTGTTGCCATGGCTTTCGCTCCTGTACAAAAAAAGACCTGAACAGTATAGAACTGTACGGCATATTGCCGCAAGCGAATAGTCATCATGCTGAGTGTCTGTGGCGGTGGTACACGCCATTATGTATGACTCTGGGGCTATTTTCGGTGCGGATCTGTGTTAACCCCTGATAATGCTCCATTATCAGGGGTTATAATATGCCGATTATTTGCAATTTATAGATATCGCAATATTATGTAATTACATATTACGTAATATTACGTTTGAGGGTAAACCATGGCCAGAGACGGGATCACCAAGCATCAGGTTCAGCAGGTCCGGAACGAGCTGATTGCCCAAGGACGCCATCCATCGGTAGATTTGGTCAGGGCAGAGTTGGGCACCGGCTCGAATACCACGATTTTGAAGTACCTGAGAGAGCTGGAGGCCGATGAAAAAGGACGTCTCGACAACCTTTCAGCGCTCAGTGACGAATTGAGCCAGTTCGTGGGCCATTTAGCCCAGCGTCTCCAGGAGGAGGCTGTGCAGCGCATTCAGACTACGGAAGAGCGGCATCACCTAGTGCTTGCTGAGCGCCAACGACAACTTGATGTTCTTAGGCAGGAGTTGATGGCCGTCAGTGAGCACCGAGATAAGTTGGATCACCAACACCGAGAAGCCATAGCGCAGATTGAAGAACTGAAGGATGCCCGGCATCAGGATGCGCTGCAATTGTCTTCCATGGCTGCAGAAAATCGCCATCTGAGCGGCACAATCCAGGATAAAGAAAAACATATCCTGTCACTGGAAGAGAAGCATGCTCATGCCCGTCAAGCGCTGGAGCATTACCGAGACTCAGTGAAAACCCAGCGTGAGCAAGAACAGCAGCGGCATGAGCATCAGGTGCAACAATTACATGCGGATCTGCGTATCAGTCAGCAAACGCAGAGCGTGCAGCAAAATGAGTTGAGTAACTTAAAGGAACAGGTTTTACGACTATCGACTCAGCTGAACCATTCTCAGGGAGCAAAAGAACAGTTTGAATCAGAGTTAGTTCAGTTGCGGCAAGTACATCAAGATAACTTGCTGAAGAACCATGAGTTAACATTATCATTGCAGCAGATAAAAGAGCATCTCAATGTTCTTACTAAAGAGAATCAAGACCTAACCACACAATGCAGACAGTGGTCATCATACGAGCAGATCTGGATACAAGAAAAGGCGTCACTGTCTGCGGCATTAGCTACGCAAACGAGCCTATGGGATAAGATTAGGTACGCATCACCTCAATCATTGGAGTAAAAACCAGAGGACGTAGATTTCATTGAGCCAGCAGTGTTGCTCTCGGACTTAAATTTGTAGGCGAGGCGACGACTTTTATGCACTTAAACGCTTAAATACGACGAAGCGAGAAAATAGATAACTAACTAAAGAAATTAGATTTGAATAAACTATGGAAAGCAAACTCCCTACAGCAAATGTTGATTGCATTTTGTTTCCATTAACAATTGGAAGCCACTGGTATATTGTATTTATCACATGGAAACACGTGCAAATTAGTAAGCCAATAAACAAGCTATAATAATGAACGCGAAACTTATTCGAGTGCGCACCGAGCGATATTAAAATAATAAACAAGTATGTGGAAATGCTCGATGAAATGTATTCGAGTAAATTCACATGAACAAAGATCGACATTGTTAGACTGTCTGGTGAGTCGTTGCCAAAATAAATGTACAGAAACTTAATCAAAGCGATTTCATTGAATAAAATCAAACAAAAAAACAGTGAAGCATAAAACTTAAATTTAATATCCATGTTTGAAACTCATTCTGTACGTATAAAATAAAGAACAATATTGCTCGTAGGCTCATTTTAAACAAACGTATTTCTCCGTAGTGACTGCGCAGTCAGTAACAGCTACCGCTGCGCAGTTAAAACTAGCTTATGACACAGTTCCTGAACAAATAGTAATAGCCACCCAGTCCATTCGGGAATCGCCATAACTCACAAGAGTATGACCTGTAATTGATACCATAGCCAAACACAGTACCCCGCTGTTCACGGGGTTCCATCTGTGTCCCACCATCAGTATCATCATGTTCATTTAAATTGTCTTTTAAGTATGAAATAAGTGCAGGATCACACTCAGGAAAGCTCGCGTTTCCCGGAGAAGCTTCGCAAAATGCAATAAAAGCAGCATCATTATAAGCAACTGCTTTGTAATACAGGTTAGCTGCCGCAAAAAAACCTACATATGCTTCGCCTGGATCAGGACTTTTCTTTGACAACTCCTTGCCTTCAGCTAACATATTCTTCCGAAAAGACAGGTCACAAACTGCTTTTTGTGTTGTTCCTGAAGAGTAACAGTAATCATGAAGCATGCATGACTGAGGAAATATATCTGGTGAATTTGAGCACCAGTTTTCATCTTCATAAAAAACACTTACATCATCTTGTTTGTACAAAGCACTGTTACTACCTTTTAAAAATAGTTTTGCTTCATTTTTTTTGATCCTACTTTGGAAAAATTTAAGAAATGTCTCAAGGTAAAACGTTTCCTCTGGACTCATCTCTGACTTAGAAATAATACCATCCTTATCTACATTGTACTTTCGGACAGTATTATCCTTAATGTTTAACATGTACCGTTGCCCGGTGATTTCAGTCACGCACTCAATTTCACTCTCAACATAATCTTCACAGAAATCAAAATCTGTAATCTTGCGAGAATTAAATGATATCAGAAAGTCCTTATACTCCGCTGGAGCATTTCTTAACAAGTATTCCGTTTTTAAAATGCCTCCTGGCATATTTGGTTCAGCATTAATACCAATTGAGAAAACAGAAATGATCAAAAAAAATAACGTACCAATAAGTCTCATACACTAATCCTTTATAAATATTTTGTAAGAAAATTATTATTTAAATGCGCATTTACGTCCCTGCGCAAAATATGAATGACATGTACTTATTTAGTTGTCAAGAGTGCTGATTAAAAAACAGTTGCATATTCTGCCCCAAAGTGAACACCCATTCTGGTTCAAAATGAACACCTGTTCTGGTTTTATGTGAACACCGATTCTGGCGCAAAGTGAACACTTTGTGCCGATTTCCAGAATCAGTGTTCATTTTCACCAGAATGCCTTTCCCGCGTTGATTGTTGTCACTGATAACCTGTTCATTTTCAGATGGATATGGTTATGCCCAGACAGAGAACTTCAATGCGTAAACTTCGTGAGATCTTAAGGCTGCGCCTCTATGCCGGCCTGTCCATCCGACAAATTCGCGATAGCCTGCGTGTCAGCGTCGGTGCTATCCAAAAAGTCGCTGCCACCGCTGAGCAGCAAGGCATCACCTGGCCGCTGATTTGTAGCCTCGATGATACTGAACTGGCGCAACGTTTTTACCCGCAGGCTGATCCGCAGCCGTCTTCCCGGCTCGAGTTGCCCGATTGGTGTGCAGTGCACAAGGAGCTGCGCAAGAGCGGCGTCACTAAGCATTTGCTGTGGGAGGAATACACGCAGCAGTATCCCAACCGTTGTTACAGCTATGCCCAGTATTGCCATCTGTATCAGCAGTGGCAGAAAAAGCAGCGCCGCTCGATGCGCCAACATCATGTGGCCGGTGATGTGCTGTTTGTCGATTACGCCGGCCAAACGGTACCGCTGGTGTGTGCCAGTACCGGGGAAATACGCAGCGCGCAGGTGTTTGTTGCAGTGCTGGGCGCCTCCAACTACACCTATGCCGAAGCCACGTTCAGCCAGAGCCTACCAGACTGGTTGGGCAGCCATGCCCGGGCCTTCAGCTTCTTTGGCGGCGTGCCCCGCCTGATTGTGCCGGATAACCTCAAAAGTGGCGTCAGCAAAGCCTGCCGCTACGACCCCGATCTCAATCCGGCGTATCAGCAACTGGCCCATCACTACGGCTGCGCCATCATGCCAGCCCGGCCTTATAAACCGCAGGACAAAGCCAAAGCAGAGGTCGGCGTGCAAGTGATTGAGCGCTGGATCTTAGCGCGACTGCGCCACCACACCTTCTTCTCGCTGGCTGAGCTGAATCATTGCATCAAAGCCTTGTTGCAGGAGGTCAACGCGCGGCCTTTTAAGCAATTTAGCGGCAACCGGCGCGAATGGTTTGAGCAGCTCGACAAGCCTGCACTTGGTCATTTACCGCGGGAGCCCTACCAATACACCGACATCAAACAGGTGAAACTGAACATTGATTATCACGTGCAATACGATGCACATCTGTACTCTGCGCCACACCATCTGGTGGGTGAAAAGTTGGAGCTGCACGCCACAGACAGCCTCATCACGCTGTACTTCCAGCACAAACGGGTCGCCAGTCATCCGCGCGTGCACCGGCGCGGCATGAGTACACAGGCCCAGCATATGCCTGTCCGGCATGAGAAACACCATCAGTGGTCGCGGGGCCGGTTGATGAACTGGGCCAAGGACATCGGTCAGGACACACTGAACTGGGTAGTCCGGGTGCTGGACAGCAAGATGCACGAACAACAAGGCTATCGGGTCTGTCTTGGCTTGCTGAATTTAAGCCGGCAATACCCGGGCGAGCGGCTCAATCAGGCCTGTGCGATAGCCAACCATCATCAGCTCAACCGGCTGAAAAACATCAAAGCCATCCTTGCCAGCAACCTCGATACGCTGGTCAGTGACGATGAGCCACAACCCAGCTTGCCACAACACCATGAAAACATCCGCGGCCCGCAAAGCTTCCACTGAGAGAGAAATATGAACCAACAAAACATCACGGTATTACGCCAACTGAAACTGAACGGTATGGCGCAGGCGCTGCTCCAGCAGCTTGAGCAACCAGGGACTTATCAGGCCTTGTCGTTTGAAGAGCGGCTGCAATTACTGATAGACCATGAACAACAAAGCCGGGATAACCGCAAACAGCAACGGCTGCTGACAGGTGCGACCCTGAAGGTGCAAGCCAATGCACGCGATATCAATTACGAACATCCACGCGGGTTGAATCAATCGGTGATGGCCGGCCTCTTGGGTTGTGGCTGGGTGAATGCACGACAAAACGTGCTACTGACCGGGCCATGCGGCAGCGGGAAAACCTATCTGGCCTGTGCCTTAGCGCACAGTGCCATCAGCAAAGGGCATAGCGCCAAATACTACCGGCTCTCGCGCCTCCTGCTGGAGCTGAGTCAACACAAAGCGGACGGCAGCTATAGCAAGGCACTGAAACAGATAGCGAAATATGACGTGTTAATCCTCGATGACTGGGGGCTTGAGCCATTAAAGGCCGCTCAGCGCAACGACCTGATGGAGATTATGGACGACCGGCACCAACAGGCATCCACAGTGATGGTGAGCCAGTTGCCAACAGAAGAATGGTATCAGGCGATAGGCGACAACACGTTAGCCGATGCCATCTTAGACCGGCTGATGCACAACGCGCACCGGATCAAACTCAAAGGAGAATCGATGCGGAAAAGTAAAAGTGAATTGACGGAAAATGAACACCTGAGTTAAACAGGAGCAGAGCCCAACGCGGAAAAAAAACTGGTGTTCACAATCACCAGAATCGGTGTTCAGATAAAACAGAATGCGCAAACAGTCTTTTTTTGTTTGTCATTTCCCCAAATGCAACTCTCGTATTGCTTCAAATATATGAAGAAAATTAACAAGCTCTTCGCTGAAGATGTAAATTGGTGAGACCTTCGGCGACGAGAAAAGCCAGACTATTAACCGACTACATGCCGACCTGAATGCGAATGGAACGAAAAAATGCGGGTTAGAGATGTAGCTACTGGCTGCCGATCACCAAATGGCTGCGTTAATATGGAAGGTATACAGAATGCCACTATAAGGCCAATTGTTGGCTGGATTATTGGTCTTCAAGTTCAGCCGCAATATCTCTGTAGGAATACACTCCAATCCGAGAGTGATTCGGGAATTTCATTCATAATCAGGAAGATAAATCCAATTTGATGAGAAATTTCCAGAATCCCGGCAGACCCTCTTGCTGGACTGGCTGGCTGAACATGATCCGAACGAAATCCGCGTAAAGTGACTCAAACAAAAAAGGCCCAATCGGGCCTTTTTTGCTACTGGGTCTGAGGTATCAACCAAAACGGGCTGGGGTTATTAGGGGGCAAAGCCCCCTGATGGAGCGCGGAGCGCGGTAACTCAAGGCCAGTGCAGCTGGCCGCTGAAGCGAAGCTTCACTCTGCTAAGCTTTATTTATCTTCAAGCTAAAAGTTTGAGCCAGACTAAAAGCCTTAAAATTTGATGGATGCGCAAGCAACATTTGTCCGACAAAATCGCCAGCCATGCCAAACGGTTTGTCGTTAATTGTCACTTGGAACTCAATACCATTTTTTATCTGGTCATTCAAAAATTGAACGGCCAATTCGTTGCATTGCTTTACCCAAACTACGCTTTTCCCTGCCTCTTCGCTCACAGGACTACACGACAACTCTATAGCGTTAGTCTTTTGCTCGAAGAAAAGCTCGACTAAACCAGTTTTCGATGATGCTAATTTATCTATATTTGTTGGCACCTCTGTCGAAGCACAACCAACCAGTACAAGACTTAAAACAAAAATCCTTTTTTTCATCTGAACACCATTAAAGGTTAAGTTTTCTATAGGAGCGCTTTGGCTGAGCCGAAACTGTCAGTCCGGCACAGTAATAGCCGGACCTTGTTCCATTTTGGAACAACTGTTAACCGAATCATATAAAAACAGAAAGGCCCGATTTTGCAAACAAGACATTTTAAATGATTGATATTTAAAGCAATGCCCTAACTACTGCGTATACCGTGTGCTAGATAAGTGTCTGTTCTATTGAAACATTAGCAGGATCAGGACCAAATCTGAATTCGTAAAATGGATACTTGGATCCAGCTTCGCCGGAAAGCATGCCCATCAGCAGAAAGATCAGCAACAGATGCGCGCCAAAGCGCGCAGCGAACAGAGTTGCAATAATACTGACCGTAAACAACACACCGAAAATCAGCGTACTGAGGTTGACTGCATCCAACAAAACATCATTTTGTCAGTGGTTTAAACCGCGTTTAATTCCCGATAAATCATTTGTAAAGCGGCGAGCGGATCTGCCGCTTTGGTGATAGGCCGGCCAATCACCATATAATCAACACCGGCTGCGACAGCCTGTGCCGGGGTCATTACGCGTTTTTGGTCATCCGCACCGGCAAATGCCGGACGAATGCCGGGTGTCACCAACTGAAAGCCTTGGCCAAACTGTTGCTTCAGCAGGCTGGCTTCATGCGCCGAACAAACGACGCCATCCAGGCCCGCTTGCTGTGTCAGGCCCGCCAGTTTCAGTACCTGCTGTTCAGGCGTCAACGAGATCCCCAATTCGAGCAAATCAGCCTGCTCCATTGATGTCAGCACTGTCACGGCGATGAGCAATGGCTTGTCTGCACCAAAGCTCTCGAGGGCTTCGCGAGCAGCAACCATCATCCGGCTACCGCCACTGGCGTGCACGTTGACCATCCAGACGCCAAGATCTGCCGCGGCTTTTACCGCCTTGGCCACTGTGTTTGGAATATCATGAAATTTTAAATCGAGGAAAACCTCAAAGCGGCGTTGCTGCAGTTCACGGATAAAATCGGGGCCAAAATGGGTAAACATCTCTTTACCGACTTTTAACCGGCACAGCGCCGGGTCAAGCTGGCTCACCAGATTTAAAGCTGCGCTTTGGTCTTCATAATCCAGCGCCACCACAACAGGGCTTAATTGCATAACGATAATTCCACACACTGAAAGGACAAAACTAGCGGCCGTCGATGCCGCCCAGGGGTTCAACCGTCTCCCATTGCTGGCAGGACGGACATAGCCAGTATTGCTGTCGGGTTTTAAAGCCGCAATTTCGACAGCTATACAGGATTTTTGTATCGAGATACGCGCGCACCAAGCCATCGATGGCCTGTAGAGCCTCCATCTGTGCGGGTTGGTTCAGTTGCCGGACTTGCAGCAAGCGCTGGAACAAGCGGATATTCGGTTGTTGCTGCAGTTTTTCCAACAATAACTGTTCACCACCTGCAGGCGAACCTGTCTGCACCAGCCAGTCGCATAAAAACAGTGTCGCGGTGATATTCTTATTTTTATGCACCAGCTGACTTAACAGCGGATACCATTCGTCTTCCGGCAGCTGACAGCGTTGTAATTCTGGCAAAATATCGGCAGCCCATTGCGGCTTTTGGGTCAGTACCGATTTAAACGCTACGGCTGCATCGGCCAGCGATTGTTCTGCCAATAACTGCCTCGCCAGCTGTAAACGTGGCCGAATAGACTGCGGATACTTCTGCGACAAAATTCGCAGAGCCATCACATCCATTGGTTTTTTCTGATCTTCACAACGCATATTGGCCAGCGCAATCCGCAGCGAACGCGAATCGGTTTTATCAACCTGCGGTGCAAAGTCAGCGGCTTTGTGCCAGTCATGGGTCACAACAAAAATGGCAAACAGTTGTTTTAAAGCAGTTTCCTGCAGCGGATCGCTATCGACCAGCTTACGCAGCAAGCTTTCAGCGCGGTCATATAATCCGGCTGAGAAATAATCTTTCGCCAGTTCCAGTTGAATTTGCTGGGCCTGTACTTTGGGTAGCTTCAGCTGATGCAATTTTTCATGAATGCGGATAGCTTTATCCCAGTCGCCTTTGCGCCGGAATAAATTGGCCAGAGCCAGATAGGTATCAATAGTCGCCGCTTCGATGTCAAGTAATTGTAGCAGCTGCTCAATCGCCTTATCTTCCTGATCGGTCAGCAGGAAATTTAACCCGGAGGACAGGTTTTTCGCGACGTTGGCTTTGTTTTTCAGCTCTTCCTGCCGCAGACTGTTGCGGCCAAAAAACCAGCCGTAAGCGGCGGCGACAGGCAACAACAGAAATAGCAGTTCAAGCATAGGATCAGGTCTTGCTCATCGCCCGGTTAATCCAGCGTTTGGTACGCAACTTCACCAGAATTGTCAAAGACAGACTCAGACCAATGGCAAAGCCGAGCAGTAAAAATAACAGGGCAATATCGACAACCCTTAACTCGGCTTTGGCAATAAAATAATTTAATTCAGCGACATGCTGGTTGATTGAGCCGAAAAACAGACCAATCAGGATGAGCACAGAAAAACACAGGAAAAAAATCAGCTTTCTCAAACTCGGCTCCGTTAGCACCGTCGCTGTTTCAGCGCGGACAAGACTCAGGTATTTTCTTTGACGCGGTCGCGTAATTCTTTACCTGGTTTAAAATGCGGGACGTATTTACCGTCAAGTTCAACTTTGTCGCCGGTTTTCGGATTGCGACCTACCCGTGGAGCTCTGAAGTGTAAGGAGAAACTACCGAAACCGCGGATCTCAATGCGCTCATTGGCTGCCAGAGAACCGGCCATTTGTTCGAGAATTTCTTTAACGGCGGATTCAACATCTTTTACCTGGATATGAGGAAAATCAGTTGCTAACTTTTCGATCAACTCAGATTTGGTCATAAGGACTCCGCTTACACTGTTGCTGGAAAATGCCGGTTGAGGCAAATGCCCCAACCGACCGACTGGCATCAATTACTCAGATTTCTGAGCTGCTTTGAATGCTTCAGCCATTGCGTTACCACCAAAAGCAGAATCGTCCTGCTTGATTGATTCTAACGCTTCTTTCTCTTCAGCTTCGAACTTGGCTTTGATTGACAGGCTGATCACGCGGTTTTTGCGGTCAACACCCATCAAACGAGCTTCAACTTCTTCACCGACTTTCAGCGCAGTCGTTGCATCTTCGATACGCTCACGAGCGATATCAGAAACGCGAACATAACCTTCTACGCCGCCTTCCAGTAATACTGTTGCACCTTTGGCGTCAACTGCAGTCACTGTACCTTTAACGATAGCACCTTTTTTGTTATCAGCAAGATAGCCGTTGAACGGATCTTCGTCTAATTGCTTGATGCCTAAAGAGATACGCTCGCGCTCTGGGTCGACTGGCAGCACAACAGCGGCAACTTCGTCGACTTTTTTGACCTCACGAACAGCTTCTTCGCCGTTAGAGT
>SSFI01000003.1 GCA_008015325.1 Rheinheimera sp. | reverse complement strand
CTGAGTTGGTTGGCTTCGGTATGAGCGGTGATGCTTATCATATGACATCACCGCCGGAAAACGGCCGCGGTGCCGCTTCTGCGATGGTCAATGCGCTGCGCGATGCCGGAGTAAATCCGTCGCAGGTGCAATACATCAATGCGCACGGTACTTCGACGCCAGCCGGCGACATTGCCGAAACTATGGCGATTAAATCAGTGTTTGGCGCCAAGCCGGAAGGCCTGATGGTCAGCTCCAGCAAGTCGATGTTAGGTCACTTATTAGGTGCTGCTGGTTCAGTCGAATCCATTATCACGGTATTGTCGCTGCAGGATCAAATCGTTACGCCAACCATCAACCTGGATAATCCGGACGAAGGTTGTGATTTGGATTATGTGCCGCATCATTCGCGTCAGGCGAAAATGGAGTATGCGCTGTGTAACTCTTTTGGTTTCGGTGGCACCAACGGCTCGATTTTATTTAAGAAAATCTAGTTTGCCGCTCTGACAAAATGAAACAAAAGGCTGCGTCGCAGCCTTTTGTTTTTTGCAAGCTGCTGTTCTGGCAGATTTAACCCTTAGCTTTTTTCAGGCATACTGCCGTTCAATTCTTTATTTATTTCACAACACCGATGCAAATCCAGTTTTCAGACCGCAGCTTTCAGTACGGTGACGGTATCTTTTCAACCATCCGGATTTGTCATGGTGAGCCGCAGCTTTGGTCATTACACTGGCAACGGCTGACTGATTCGATGCAGCGGCTTGGCTTTAACGCCCCGCGTGAAGATGTGGTGTTATCGCAGGTCCGCGCAGCAATCAGTGCACCGAATCTGGTGCTCAAGGTATTGATTAGCCGGGGGCAGGGTGCGAGAGGTTACGGCACTTTAGGGATAAACGAAGCTGAGATTTATTGCTGGACGGCACCAATGCCGGACTATAGCACTATACGCCAGCAAGGCGTCACGCTTGGCCTTGCCAGCATGCGGCTCTCGCAACAACCTTTGCTTGCAGGTATCAAACACTGCAGTCGTCTCGAAACCGTTTTATTAAAACGCGAAGCTGAGCAAAGCCAATATGACGATTTGCTGGTCTGTGATCAGCAAGGTTTTTTAATCGAAGCCAGTGCCGCCAACGTGCTGATTTGGCATCAGCAACAGTGGTGGACGCCCGACCTGCAACAAGCTGGCGTCGCCGGTGTGCTGCGCCAACTGTTATTGGAACAAAAGCTGGTGTCGGTGCAACCACTTTCTGCCAGCCTGTTGTCTGAAGTGCCTGCGCTGGCTTTGTGTAATGCGCTCATGGGCGTAGTACCGGTTGCTGCTTTTGCAGGCCGACAGCTGGATACAGGGCCTGCCGCTGTATTGCAGCAGCAGGTCGATGAATTATTACAGGAAGTCTGAATGAAAAAGTTTTTGTTGCAGGGGCTGATTGTGCTGGCCGTTGCGGCTTTTGGCGTACGCAACGAATTGCAGCAAGTGCTGCAGGTGCTGCAGGTGCAGATAAAGTTGCCAGATACCTATTTAGAGCTAAAACCCGGCGCGAATTTGTCGTCTTTATGCCGGCAATGGCAACAACAGCAATTGTTGACCGCATGGCAATGTCAGCAGTTGAAATTGCAGTCGCTGTTTAACCCGCAATTACGGCAGCTACAGGCCGGCGTTTATCCCGTCAAACCGATGCGTCTGCAGCAACTATTACAGTTATTGCGCAGCGGCAAAGTCGCCCAGTTCAGTCTGACTATCCGCGAAGGCCAGACATTTGCGCAAAACCTGCAGCAGCTACAACAACTGCCATATCTGGATGCTGATGTCGCTGACGCCGACAAAGCGCGTCAGCTGTTGCGCTGGCCAGCCGAGTGGGGCGCGCTGCCCGCGTCCGCTGAAGCGCTGGTGTTTCCGGACACCTACTTTTATACCGCTCATACGAAATTATCTGTGGTGCTCAAAAGAGCCAATCAGGTGTTGCTGGAGAAACTCGATGCCGCCTGGCAGAGCAAACAAGGCGGCTTACCGCTGCAAAATCGTTATGACTTGTTGACGCTGGCCTCTATTGTGGAAAAAGAGACTGGTTACTTGCCGGAGAAACCTTTGATCGCGGCGGTTTTTATTAACAGGTTACAAACCAAAATGAAGCTGCAGACCGACCCGACAGTGATTTACGGTTTGGGCGACAGGTATCAGGGCGATATTAAACGCGAGCATCTGAAAGACCCGCATCCATACAATACTTATGTACATGCCGGCTTACCGCCGGGGCCCATCGCGCTGGTCAGCTGGGGCTCCTTGCAGGCTGCAGCGCAACCTGCTCAGTCAGACAAATTATATTTTGTTGCCAGAGGTGATGGCACTCATCAGTTTTCACAAAGTCTGGCTGAACATAACAAAGCGGTACAGCAATATATTTTTGGGAAAAAATCATGAATCAAGGCCGTTTTGTGGTGATTGAAGGACTGGAAGGCGCCGGTAAAACGACTGCCATCGAGACAGTACAGCAGTGGCTGCGCGAGCAGGGGCATCCGCTGGTACAAACCCGTGAACCCGGTGGCACGCCGTTAGCCGAACAAATCCGCACTTTAGTTAAATCGGTACAGCAGGAGAAGGTGTCACCGGTCACTGAACTGCTGTTGATGTACGCGGCCCGAGCTCAGCTGCTCGATAACGTGATCCGCCCGGCACTGGCCCGCGGTGACTGGGTGTTGGCCGACCGGCACGATCTATCCTCCCGTGCTTATCAGGGCGGTGGCCGGCAAATTCCGGACGAGGTACTGGACCCGATCCGCCAGCTGGTGTTGGCAGATTTAAGGCCGGATTTGACGCTGTATCTCGATATTGACCCGGTGATTGGGCTGGAGCGCGCCAGAGCCCGTGGCGAGCTGGACCGGATTGAACAAGAGCAGCTCGGTTTCTTTCAGCGCGCGCGGGCGAAATATCTGGCTGTTGCCGCCAGCGAAGCAAATATAGTGGTGATTGATGCAGCAAAGCCGCTGGCTGATGTGCAGCAGCAATTGCGCGTGGCGCTGGAGCAACATTTCGCGTGACTACGTCATTACCCTGGCTGCAGCAGACTGAACTACGTCTGTTTGAACTGGCTATCAGCCAACAACTGCATCACGCGATTTTGCTGACCGGCCCGGTGGGCATTGGCAAGCACATACTCGCCAAACAACTGGCGCATCTGCTGTTGTGTCAAAATCCTCTGGCTGAAGGCGCTTGCGGTCGCTGTAAAAGCTGTTTGCTGGGGGCGGCTGGTCATCACCCGGATCTGCTGACACTGGAAGTCGGCAGCAGTATTTCCGTCGACCAAATTCGTGATATCAGCCATTTATTGCAAAATGCGCCGCAGCAGGGCGGTTCCAGGGTGGTAGTGATCCCGCAAGCAGAAAAAATGACTGAATCGGCGGCTAATGCGCTGCTGAAAACGCTGGAAGAACCCGGCCAAAGTAGTTATCTGATTTTACAGACTGCTTATGCCGGCCAGCTGATGCCGACAATTTTGTCGCGTTGCCAGCGCTGGGACCTGCCTGCGCAGTACAGTTCGCAAACGGCGCAGTGGCTGCAGCAACACAGCCCGGACCCTGTGCCAGATTTCTTGCTGGAGCTGTCGGGTGGTGCGCCACTCAAAGCGCTGGAATTGCTGCAAAGCGGCGAAGCGCTGACATTGGCGGCACAGTTACAGCAACTGCAACAATTTCTGCAAAGCGGTAATGGGCTTAGCACGCTGCAAAAACAGCTGGAGGCACAGCCGGAACTGCCTGCTTTGCTGTACTACACGCTCAGGCACTGGTCGATACAGCAGGCGTTGCCGCCGGTGCAGCTTTTTCAGCGCGTGGCGCAATGGTGCCGTGACGAACAGCGGATTTTGGGGCAGAATAAATCATTAGCACTGACGACTTTGTTGTTAGATCTGCAGCAAATGTTAAGAGGCACGCCATGGAAGAACTGACGTTAGATTTCGCGGACTTAAAAGAGTTATACCGCTCTTACATGCCATTTTTTAAACAAGGCGGGCTCTTTGTCCGCACCAGCCGGCATTATAAAATGGGGCAGTCGCTGGCGTTGCAGGTTACCTTACCGGACGCGCTCGAAGCGATCCCGGTGTCAGGCAAAGTTGCCTGGTTAACGCCACAAGGCGCGCAAAACACCAGTCCGGCTGGCATTGGCGTGGCATTTATTGATGACAAACAGAATTTGCGCGACAAAATCGAGAAGTTATTAAGCGGCACACAAGATTCGGTGGAATTGACCTTTACGCTGTAGTGCTTGCTGAGACCACAACATAGCTTCATGCCATTCAACTCATGACAAGCAGCTTCATGACACGCCTTCACGGCAAGGTTTGCTTCAGGTACACTGCCGCCTTTTTCTGTGATGGCCAACCAAGTCCCGGAGCTGCTCTTGTTTATTGATTCCCATTGCCACCTTGACCGTCTTGAACTGGATAAACTCGGGATGGATTTACCGGCAGTTCTCGCTGCCGCAGCCACTGCCCAAGTCAGCCATATGCTGTGTGTCAGTGTTAGTTTGCAGGAGTTTCCGGCGATGGCTGCGCTGGTCAAAGACTATCCGCAAGTCTCTGTCTCGTGTGGTGAACATCCGCTGCATCAACAACTGGGTTTTAGCCACGACGATTTATTACGTTTATGCCAGAGCGATTCAGTGGTGGCAGTAGGCGAAACCGGTCTGGATTATTTTTACAGCCCGGACAACAAAAGCACCCAGCAAACCGCATTTGCCGCCCATATTGCGGTGGCCCGTCAGCTGAATAGACCGCTGATTGTGCATACCCGGGATGCGCGGGCTGATACTTTAGCCTTGCTGCGAAGCGAGCAGGCGCAGGATTGTGGCGGTGTGTTGCACTGTTTTACCGAAGATTGGGATACCGCCAAAGCGGCGCTGGATTTAGGCTTTTATATTTCGTTTTCCGGCATTATGACCTTTCGTAACGCTGACGCGCTGCGGGAAGTGGTGCGGCAGGTACCATCAGACAGGTTATTGATTGAAACGGACTCACCTTATCTGGCGCCAGTGCCATATCGTGGCAAGACCAATCAGCCAGCTTATGTCGCCGCTGTTGCTGCTGCCATCGCCCGTGAACGGCAGGTCGGCGTCGAATTATTAGCCGAACAAACCAGTCAGAATTTCCGCCGGTTATTTCCGCTCACCAACGTCTGAGCCCGCAAATAAGCAGCTGTTTTGCGATGCTATTGCCGCAGACTTTTCAGCAAACCTGCCGGTAAATAATGTCGCAAAAAGAAAAAAAGCCCAGAACGAATCCGCATTGTTCCGGGCTTAGGGGAATGGCTCAAGGATGAGCCGTGCGCTAGAGGGAGAGGTGCAGATAATGGCACCAGACAGATAAAATCAGTGTAGCTAAGTGCACATTTTTTGCGCAGAGAGACGTGAGTAATAAAATGTTGAATTGGTAAACAATCTGTAATTGCGACACAGCTTTCACCCAGTTTATTCATAGGTTATCCCCAGCTTTATCCAGTCAGCAAAGCATTATCTAAGGCTTTGCTTTAGGTTTCCCTAAATATGCTACTTATCGTTGACATATTAATTAACACTTATCCATTTAACTTTTAATCACCAAATATTCTAATAAAAAAATTATTGCCATTGAGTTTTAGTTGAATTGGAAGAAATTTGTTACAAGTGTCTGTGTATGCAACTTGCCAAAAAAACGCTTTTCATCGCATAATTGTCGACAATACTACTTTTGTCTGGCTTGACTTAGCTGAAAAAAGCCTCTAAAACTGCAGCATGGTAAGTTTATGTCGACAGATTGCGATTTTCTCATGCAAAAAGAACCTATTACTGCCGCTGACAGAGTGCTGCTGGAGATCCAGCGCGCTATAGTTGCCGGCGAAATAGCGCCTGGCAGCAAAATTTCCGAGCCAGAACTGGCGAAGCAGTTTGATTTAAGTCGTGCACCACTACGTGAAGCTTTAGCCCGTCTGGAGCGTTGCCACCTGATTGAACGTATTCCGAATGCCGGCGCTCGGGTGGTGAAACTGACGCCACAAGGTTTAATTTCTTTGTATCAAATCCGCGAAAATCTCGAAGGCATGGCCTGCCGGCTGGCAGCAGAACAAATGTCCGATGCCGACATCAAACAAATGCAAAGCCTGCTCGATCAGCATCTGGCGACGCAGCGCGTGCGTGAAGGCGAGAGTTATTATCAGGAAGCCGGCGACGTCGATTTTCATTACCGAATTATCCAGGCCAGCAAAAATCCATATCTCATCAATATCTTGTGTGACGAACTTTATTATCTGGTGCGGATGTACCGGGTACAGATGGGCATGGCCGGGCCACGCGTCTCGCGCGCTTTTGATGAACATAAAGCCATACTGAATGCCATTGCCAATCGTGATGGCGAATTGGCCGAACTTTTAATGCGCCGCCATATCAGTGCGTCGCGCCGTAATATCGAATTGCATTTACAACAGGGGAACTGAAATGACAGCAACTGCAGGTTTTAAACTCCGTCAGGCCATCAGCGCCAACCAGCCATTACAGCTTGTGGGAACCATCAACGCTTACACAGCCATGATGGCCGAACGCGTTGGCCACAAAGCGCTGTATTTATCCGGCGCCGGTGTCGCCAATGCCTCTTTTGGTTTGCCGGATTTGGGCATGACTTCACTGAATGATGTGTGTGAAGACATTCGCCGTATTACCGGCGCCACTGATCTGCCGCTGTTAGTTGATGCGGATACCGGCTGGGGGGGGGCCTTTAACATCGCCCGCACTGTGCGTGAAATGACGCGGGCTGGCGCTGCGGGTTTTCACATTGAAGATCAGGTCATGCAAAAGCGTTGTGGCCACAGACCGAACAAAGAAATTGTGTCACAGGACGAGATGGTTGACCGTGTGAAAGCTGCCGTGGACGCCCGTACCGACGCCAGCTTTTTCATCATGGCGCGCACTGACGCGTTGCAACAACAAGGTTTAGCCGCAGCCATTGAACGGGCGCAGGCCTGTGTCGAAGCAGGTGCTGATGCCATTTTCGCCGAAGCTGTGTATACGCTGGAGCAATATCAGGCCTTTACTCAGGCTCTGTCAGTTCCGGTGCTGGCCAATATCACTGAATTTGGTCAGACCCCGCTGTTTAACACGGCTGAGCTGGCCGGGGTTGGCGTCAAGATGGTGTTGTATCCGCTGTCTGCCTTCCGCGCGATGAACAAAGCGGCGCTGAATGTGTATCAGTCGATCTTGACCAACGGCGACCAGAAAGCGGTGGTCGACAGCATGCAGACCCGCGCTGAACTTTATGATTTCCTGAATTATCACAGTTACGAAGAAAAACTGGACTCGTTATTTGCCCAAGGCAAAAACAAATAATCACAGTAACTTATAACTTATCTGCCTCTGGAGAACCGAATATGTCGACAACTAAACAACTGACCGGTGCCGGTTTACGCGGTCAAATTGCCGGGAAAACAGCATTATCTACGGTTGGGAAAACCGGCTCAGGCCTGACTTACCGTGGTTATGATGTCAAAGACTTAGCCGCGAAATGTGAATTTGAAGAAGTTGCACACCTGATTTTAAAAGGCGAGTTACCGACTGAAGCTGAACTTGCTGCTTATAAAGCCAAACTGAAAGCGCTGCGCAGCCTGCCGCAGGCATTAAAAGAAGTGCTGGAACGTATTCCGGCCAGCGCCCATCCGATGGACGTGATGCGTACTGGCTGTTCTATGCTCGGCAATCTGGAAACTGAGCACAACTTCAGCGAACAGCAGGATGTTACCGACCGCATGCTGGCGATTTTCCCTGGCATGATCAACTACTGGTACAACTACAGCCATCATGGCAAGCGTATCAACGTGGAAACAGGCGCGGATTCCATTGCTGAGCAATTCCTCTGGACATTGCATGACAAAAAACCAGAGCCACTGCATGTGACTGTGATGCACGCATCGCTGATTTTGTACGCAGAGCACGAATTTAACGCCTCGACCTTTACCGCCCGCGTTTGTGCTTCAACGCTGTCTGACATGCACTCCTGTATTACCGGTGCTATTGGTTCGTTGCGCGGCCCGCTGCACGGCGGCGCTAACGAAGCGGCGATGGAACTGATTGAGAATATGCGCGACCCTGAGCACGCTGAAGAGACCTTACTCGGTATGCTGGCGCGTAAAGATAAAATCATGGGCTTTGGCCATGCGATTTATTCTGAATCAGACCCACGCAATGCCGTGATCAAGGCATGGTCTGAGCAACTGGCCAAAGCCAACGGCGACACGCGTTTGTACGATGTATCTGTCCGCTGCGAAGCTGTGATGTGGCGCGAGAAAAAACTGTTCTGCAACGCCGATTTTTTCCATGCCTCGGCTTATAACTACATGGGCATCGCTACTAAGCTCTTCACGCCGATTTTTGTTTGTTCACGCTTAACCGGCTGGGCCGCGCACGTGATGGAGCAACGTGCTGACAACCGCATTATCCGGCCAAGTGCGGATTATGTCGGGGTTGAACCACGTGAAGTGCAGCCAATTGCTGCACGTGGCTAAAGTCGCTGGCGCCGGTGGGTCACCATCGGCGCGCTGAACTTGTTGAACAGTCTGAATAAGAGATGGCGATGAACACTTTATTCCGTAAACCTCTGGCCGGTACCGGCCTTGATTATTTCGATGCGGCCGCTGCGGTAGACAGCCTGCAGCCGGGCGCCTGGGCAACGCTGCCTTACACCTCGCGTGTGCACGCGGAAAACCTGGTGCGCCGGGCAGATCCGGCACAGCTCAATGCCTATTTAATGCAACTGATTGAACGCAAACAGGAGCTGGATTTCCCGTGGTTTCCGGCGCGTGTCGTCTGCCATGATATTCTGGGTCAGACTGCATTAGTGGACCTGGCTGGTCTGCGTGATGCCATCGCGGCACAGGGTGGTGACCCGGCCAAAGTCAATCCAGTGGTTCCGACTCAGCTCATCGTCGACCACTCACTGGCGGTTGAGCATGGCGGTTTTGAAAAAGACGCTTTTGCCAAAAACCGCGCTATTGAAGACCGGCGTAATGACGACCGCTTCCATTTTATTAACTGGACAAAAAAAGCTTTTAAAAACGTCGATGTGATCCCGCCGGGTAACGGCATCATGCACCAGATTAACCTGGAGCGGATGTCACCGGTTATTCACGCCAAAGACGGAGTGGCTTATCCGGATACGCTGGTCGGCACCGACAGCCACACGCCGCATGTGGATGCGCTGGGTGTCATCGCCATTGGTGTTGGCGGCTTGGAGGCTGAAAGTGTGATGTTAGGCCGCGCGTCCTGGATGCGGCTGCCGGATATCATCGGCGTTGAGCTGACCGGCAAAGCGCAACCCGGCATTCAGGCGACTGACATTGTGCTGGCGCTGACCGAATTTTTGCGTAAACAAAAAGTGGTGTCGGCATATCTCGAATTCTTCGGTGAAGGCGCGAACAGCCTGAGCCTTGGTGATCGCGCCACTATTTCCAACATGACACCGGAATATGGCGCCACCGCAGCGATGTTTTACATCGACCAGCAGACGCTGGATTATCTGACGCTGACCGGGCGTGATGCGGCACAAGTTAAGCTGGTGGAAACTTACGCTAAAACCGCAGGACTTTGGGCTGACAGTTTAACCACAGCAGTCTATCCACGCGTGCTGCGTTTTGATCTGTCGACTGTGGTGCGTAACATCGCCGGTCCGTCGAACCCGCATGCACGGGTCGCCACGACTGATTTAGCTGCCAAAGGCATCAGTGGTGTGGTGGAAAATACCCCAGGTCTGATGCCGGATGGTGCAGTGATTATTGCGGCCATCACCAGCTGCACTAACACCAGTAACCCGCGTAACGTTATTGCGGCCGGTATTCTGGCGCGTAACGCGCGGAAACTGGGGCTGATGCGTAAGCCTTGGGTCAAAACCTCGCTGGCACCAGGCTCTAAAGCGGTTGAACTCTATTTACAGGAAGCTGGTTTACTTGAGGACTTGGAAGCGCTGGGTTTTGGTATAGTCGCTTTTGCTTGCACCACCTGTAACGGCATGAGCGGTGCGCTGGACCCTGTCATTCAACAGGAAGTGATCGAGCGTGACTTGTACGCGACCGCCGTGTTGTCGGGTAACCGTAACTTTGATGGCCGTATTCATCCTTACGCCAAACAGGCATTTCTGGCATCTCCGGCCTTAGTAGTGGCCTATGCCATCGCCGGCACCATCCGCTTTGATATCGAAAAAGATGTGCTGGGTTACGCTGCAGATGGCGCGGAAATACGCTTAAAAGATTTATGGCCAAGTGACGCTGAGATTGATGCGGTAGTCGCTGTCAGTGTCAAACCTGAGCAGTACCGCAAAGTCTATGAGCCGATGTTTGCAGTCGACGTCGATTATGGCGAAAAGATCAGCCCGCTGTATGACTGGCGGCCACAAAGTACTTATATCCGTCGCCCGCCCTATTGGCAAAAAGAGGGGGAGGGCGCTTTAGCCGGTGAACGTACACTCAAAGGCATGTTGCCGCTGGCGCTGTTGGGCGACAACATCACCACCGACCATTTATCGCCGTCCAACGCCATTATGCTGGACAGTGCCGCCGGTGAATACCTGCACAAAATGGGCTTGCCGGAAGAAGACTTTAACTCTTACGCCACCCACCGCGGCGACCATTTAACGGCGCAGCGGGCTACTTTTGCCAATCCCAAGCTCATCAATGAGATGGCCGTCGTGGATGGCAAAGTGAAGCAAGGCTCGCTGGCACGACTGGAACCGGAAGGCAAAGTCATGCGGATGTGGGAAACCATTGAGACCTACATGCAGCGCAAACAACCGCTGATTATTATCGCCGGTGCTGATTATGGTCAGGGCTCGAGCCGTGACTGGGCCGCCAAAGGCGTGCGGTTAGCCGGTGTTGAGGCGATTGTGGCGGAAGGATTTGAACGTATCCACCGTACCAATCTGGTTGGTATGGGCGTGTTGCCGCTGGAGTTTAAAGCCGGTACCAACCGGTTGACGTTAGGGCTTGACGGGACTGAGAGTTTTGACGTGATTGGCGAACGTCTGCCCCGAGCGACGCTGACGCTGGTGGTTCATCGCCGCAATGGTGAAACGCTGCAGGTGCCGGTCACTTGCCGGCTGGATACCGCGGAAGAAGTGTCAATTTACGACGCCGGTGGCGTGTTGCAACGGTTTGCCAAAGATTTCTTAGGCGGCAATCTGTAACAGACAAAAGCCGGCCTCGTTGCCGGCTTTTTCCTTTGAGAATTAAGGTGATCTGATGAGTTATGCACCTCAGTTAAAAATTCCGGCCACTTACATGCGCGGTGGCACCAGTAAAGGTGTGTTTTTCCGTTTAGAGGATTTACCACAAGCTGCCCAACAACCCGGGCCTGCGCGCGATGCTTTGTTGTTACGGGTCATTGGCAGCCCTGATCCTTACGGCAAACAAATTGATGGGATGGGCGGGGCAACATCCAGCACCAGTAAAACGGTGATTTTGAGCAAAAGCAGCCGCGCTGATCATGATGTTGATTATCTGTTTGGCCAGGTCGCTATCGATAAAGCTTTTGTCGACTGGAGCGGTAACTGTGGCAATCTGTCGGCCGCTGTGGGTTCTTTTGCGATTCAGTCCGGTTTAATTGACGCGTCGACATTGCCGGCAAATGGTCTTGCCACGGTAAAAATCTGGCAGGTCAATATTAAAAAAACTATCATCGCCCATATCCCGATGTCTCACGGCCAAGTGCAGGAAGACGGTGACTTTGAGCTCGATGGCGTGACTTTCCCTGCAGCGGAAGTGCAGCTGGAGTTTATCGACCCGGCCGCCGACGAAGGCGAAGGTGGCGGTGCAATGTTTCCGACCGGACAGCTGCTGGAAACTCTAGAAGTGCCGGGACTTGGCAGTTTTCAGGCGACTTTTATCAATGCCGGCATTCCAACTATATTCCTCGACGCAGCAGAACTCGGCTATCAGGGCACCGAATTGCAGGAAGCGATTAATGGCGATGCCAAAGCGCTGGCGAAGTTTGAGACCATTCGCGCTTATGGCGCCCAGAAAATGGGGCTGATCAAGGATTTAAGTGAAGCGGCAGCGCGTCAGCACACGCCAAAAATTGCTTTTGTCAGTGCGCCTAAGAGCTACACCGCTTCGAGCGGTAAAGCTGTTGACGCTTCAGATGTGGACCTCTTGGTCCGGGCGTTATCGATGGGGAAACTGCACCACGCCATGATGGGGACTTGTGCGGTCGCTATCGGTACTGCTGCCGCTATCCCGGGAACTATAGTCAATCTGGCGGCCGGCGGCGGTGAACGCACAGCGGTGCGTTTTGGCCATCCGAGCGGCACTTTGCGGGTTGGCGCTGCTGCAGTGCTGCAGGAAGGGCAGTGGCAGGTAACGAAGGCGATCATGAGCCGCAGTGCCCGCGTGTTAATGGAAGGGCTGGTGCGCGTGCCGGCACAAACGCTGGATTAATCCGCCCTAAAGCGAAGTGGCGTCTGTCACGGCGCCCTTCGCTATTGATTTTTCTGCAGTTGATTGCAAATTAAGTTTTTTCTGATTAGATTGATTAAATGTCGCAACTTAAGCGGGATGCTTCCGATGAAAAAATGGTGTTTAGCTGGATTATTGTTAAGTAGCCTGTTGCCGGTTCAGGCGGCAGATCAGGATTATAAGTTAGTCACGGTCGCGGGTTATCTGAACTTTTATCTGTTGAATTTAAATGCCTGCCAGGATTTTCATCCATCGGTGCGCAAAGAAGCCTACGCGGCAGAAAGCAGTTTATATCCCTGGCTGGACAAGCTGGATGCCAAAACCAAAGGCAGTATTGATTCCGGCATGTTAAATGCCGTAGTGCAAAAGCGCCGTGATGCGTTAAATGCACAAATCAAAGATGGTGACTTTACTGTTGATCACTGCCATGCCGTGATTAAGTTATTAACGGCAGACGGTTTAGACAAAACGTTGCTCAAAGCGATTGAGTGAGTTTTGCAAGCCGCAACGGCAGGGTCCATCGCAGTCTGTAGAGTTATGTTCCAAATCCGTTTAATGCAAGTCGCAGATCTCGGCAAAGTGGTCCGGTTACAGGACCACTGTTATGCCGATGAGTTTTATGAATCCCCTCAGGTCGTATCGCAACGACTGATGCTGTACCCACAGTCCTGCTGGGTGGCGGAGTATCAGGATAAAATCTGGGGTTACCTGTTTACCTATCCATCGAAGTTATCGCAAATTAATCCGTTAGGCGCCGAATTTGGCCAGTATGAGCAGGCTAACTGCTTGTATTTACACGATATGGCAGTAAGTCCGGATGCACGTGGTCAGGGGGTTGCCAGTGCGTTGCTGCAAAGTGCACTCGCCTATGCCGGTACTTTGGGTCTGGCTCATTTGGCCTTAGTCGCCGTGCAGAATTCCGCCTCTTTCTGGCAACAGCAACACTTTATCAGCCATACAGCTCTCGGGGAGCAAGCACGTGCCGCGCTCGCCACTTATGGCAGCCAGGCGTTGTACCTCGTCAGGCCCGTCTGATTTGTCATCTTCCGGTCATTAATCCCAGCCAGACTGCTGATTTTTATCAGCTGAGGATGGCGTTGATGTGGCGTTTGTTTGCAATCTTGTTGTTAGTCGTCAATGAAGCCGGCGCGACTTGCCCGGTCTGGCCGTTAGTCATAGCACACCGGGGCGCCAGTGGTGATTATCCGGAACATACGGCAATGGCTTATTGGCAGGCGATGCTGCAAGGTGCTGATTTTATTGAAGCCGATTTAGTGCCAACGAAAGATGGTGTGTTGATTAGCCGGCATGAAAATGAGCTGAGCCAGAGTACCAATGTGGCGACGCTCAGCCAGTTCGCCAATCGCAGAAGCCGTAAGATTATCGACGGTGTCGCAGTGGAAGGCTGGTTCAGCGAGGATTTCACTTTGGCGGAGATCCGCACGCTCAGGGCCCGTGAATCAAAACCGGAACTCAGGCCAGGCAGTGCAGCTCATAATGACCGCTATCCGCTGGTCACGCTCGCGGAGCTCATGCAGTTAGTGATGCGTTTTGAACTGCAGAACGGCCGTCGGGTAGGCCTTTATCTGGAAACAAAACATCCGACCTATTTCCGTGTGGAGGGCCGTTACCAGGATGGTCAGCAAATCAATCAAGACACTTCTGTGATGTTGCTGCAACAGTTGGCACAGTGGCAACGGCTGGCTGATAACCCGGTCTACATTCAGTCGTTTGAGATCAGTAATCTCTGGTGGATGCGCCGGCAGGGGCTGCAGCAATATCAGGTTCGTGCAGCGCTCATTCAATTGCTGGGTGATATGAGCGGGAAGAACTTATATCCGACCTCCAATTTCGCTGAGCCTTGGGATTTAGTAGGACAGACGGCTGCAGAAGCACGCAGGATCAACCCTGTGCTGCAACAGCCAGATTTTCACTACGGCAAGTTGTCAACAGTAGAAGGGCTGCAGTTCCTGCAAAGTTATGCCGATGGTATCGGCCCCTGGAAAGAGCAATGGTTCAGTCAGAACCAACCCCATCGGCAGTTTTTTCTGCGTTCTGATAGCCCACTCAAAGTCCATCCTTACACCTTTCGAGCGGAAACGACCTTTCTGCCCTCTGGCGTGACGGATTTATCTGCAGAATTACAGCAGGTGTATCAGCAGGGCATAGACGGGGTTTTTACTGATTTTACTGCAATCGCTGTGCGGAGCCGGGCTCAGGCTTGCTCTAAATAAAGGTTACTCAATCCGCAGAGACCTGACATAACTTGTTACTGTTAACAAGTTGGTTTTACCCGTGCTTTCGATAGACTAGGCTTTGGAATAATTATTTTTTCAATTACCTGGAAGTCGTTTATGAAAGCTCACCCACAACTTACTTTGTTAGCCCTGGTGATGGCGCTGACGCTGGGCGCCTGTTCCAAGCCGGCGCAACCGGAAACTGAGACTGATGCTGTTTCCAGTCTGGCGCTGGTATCTCAGGATATTCTGACTATAGCAACCAGTGAGCTGTCAAAAGGACCGATGATTTCCGGCACGTTACAGCCGGTGATAAAAGCGGAGTTAAACGCCGAAGTGGGCGGTATCGTCACCCGTGTGTTAAAAGACAATGGTGATTTGGTCAAAGCCGGCGAAGTGCTGGTGCAGATAGACCAGACTACCTTCCGTGATAAATTACTGTCGGCACAAGAAGCTGAGCGTTCAGCCCTTGTCGCTGCCGATCAGGCTGCCAAGCAATTAAAACGCATGCAGCAGTTAAACCGGCAGAATCTAGTCACAGCTGAAGTATTAGAAACCGCCGAGATCAAAGCCAATCAAACCCAATCCGATTTAGCGTCCGCCAAGGCTCGTACCGTCGAAGCCCGTCAGCAACTGGAACGTACTGAAGTCAAAGCGCCATTTGACGGTGTAGTCGCAGTGCGCAAAGTGTCTTCCGGCGACACCGCACAGATCGGCAAGTCGCTGATGGTGATTATCAATCCGGAAAGTATGCGTTTTGAAGGTTATATTGCTGCAGATCAGGTCGGCAGCGTCAAGGTAGGTTCTGCCGTGAGCTTTAAGGTCAACGGTTATCCGGGCCGGCGTTTTGACGGCGAAATTGAACGCATTAATCCACAGGCCAATGAGCAAACCCGTCAGGTTCAGGTGTTTGTCAAATTGCGTGAACAGGCCAGTTTTGTCGCTGGTCTTTATGCCGAAGGCTTTATCTCCGTTGAACAACAACAAAGTGTGATGTTGTCGCCATCGAGCCTGATTAACGAAGGTGACCTGCAGTTTGTCTGGTTATTAAAAGACAACAAGCTGGTGAAAACGCAGGTTGAAACCGGCGCCAAGGACCCGCGTTTTGGCACAGTGCAGGTCGTCAGTGGTCTGACGGTGGGTCAGCAGATCCTGCGTCATCCGCAAGGTGCGCTCAAAGATGGCATCAGTGTGACTATTGGTTCAGCACCGGCTGTTGCCAGCAAAGCGGCTGAGAAAACTCAGTCTGTCAGTGGGAAATAATTATGATCCTGTCCGATTTTAGTATTAAACGGCCACTGGTCGTGGTGGTTGTGACCATCGCTTTGATGTTATTTGGCTATTTCGCCCTGACTAACCTGAAAACCAACCAGTTCCCGGACGTGCAACCGCCGGTACTGGTGGTGAATGTACCTTATCCGGGCGCGTCACCGGAAACGGTCGAACGGGAAATTTTAAACCGGGTGGAAGACTCCATGTCGACCATTCAGGGCATCCGCGATATCCGCTCTTATGCGCGGGAATCCAGCGCGACTATCGTGGTGTTCTTTGATTTTGACAAAGATTTAACGGCTGCGGCGCAAGAGCTGCGGGACAGTATTTCCACAGTGCGTGACAAACTGCCGACGGAAATGAAGGAGCCTTTTATCAACCGGGCAGATCCGAATGCGCAACCGGTGATGTCGCTGGCATTGTCGTCTGACGTGTTAACGCCGCTGGAGTTATCCCGTCTGGCAGATATTCAGATTGGCCGGCAGCTGCGTTCGGTGCCGGGCGTTGCACTGGTCGAACTGGAGGGTGAACTGGAACGCGAAATGACGGTGTTCCTCAATAGCCATGCGATGCGGGAAGCCAAAGTGTCAGCGCAGGAAGTGGTGGCGGCACTGCGTGCGCAAAACCTGGCGGCGCCGGTCGGCCGTGTGGTCAATGGTCTGGAAGAGCAAAGCATCCGCTTACAGGGCCGGCTGAAAGACGTCACTGAATTTGAGCAGATGGTGGTCAAACAAAACGGTGATCAGGCCATTCGTTTAGGCCAGGTTGCCGACGTTGTTGATGGTGGCGCAGAGCAGCGCCGTTTATCTTATTTCAACGGTAAAAAAGCTCTGGGTATCGATATCACCAAAGCACGCGAAGCCTCAACGATTTCTGTTACCGACGATATCAAAGCCAAGCTGGAAGAAATCCAGAAAACCCTGCCGAAAGAAGTTGAACTGGTGATTGTGTCCGATCAGGGCGAAGACGTTGCCGCCAGTATGCGTAACGTCACTGAAGCACTGGGGTTAGGTGCGCTGCTGACTATCGTGGTCGTGTTTGTCTTCCTGAACTCCTGGCGTTCGACACTGATTACCTCTTTGGCGCTGCCAACATCGGTGTTAGCGTCTTTTATCGCGGTCTGGGCTTGTGGTTTTACGCTTAACTTTATGTCGCTGCTGGGCCTGTCACTGGCGATTGGGGTGCTGATTGACGATGCCATTGTGGTGCGGGAAAACATCGTGCGCCATATGGAGATGGGCAAGGACAATATGACGGCGGCCCGCGATGGTACCCGTGAGATTGGTATGGCGGTTATTGCAACAACCATGTCGATTGTGGCCGTGTTTATTCCAATTGCCTTTCTGGACGGCATTACCGGCCAATGGTTTAAGCCATTTGGCCTGACGGTGGCCTGTTCGGTGTTAGTGTCGTTGTTTATCTCTTTTACTATCGACCCGATGATGTCGGCCTACTGGCATGACCCGGATCATGACAAAAACAAACAACGCAGGGGCCTTGGTAAAGTATTCCAGAAGTTCAACATTTGGTTTGACCATCAGGCAGAGCGTTATTCACGGCTGATTGGCTGGGCACTGAAACACCGTAAGTCGATGTGGTCGCTGGCCTTTTTAAGCTTCTTCGGTGCTTTGGTTTTGCAAGCCAAATTCGGTGGATCGGGCTTTATGCCGGATACCGATAACGGCGCTTTTATCGTGTCTATCCGCGCACCGAGTGAGGCCAGTATCGAATACACCAAAGCCAAAGCGGCGCAGGTGGCCGAGATCACGCAAGTACTGCCGGAGCACCGTTATACCCAAACCACTGTTGGTGTGCAGGGTAATATTACCCGGGCTCAGGTGTTTGTGCGGCTGGTGCCGGAAAAAGAGCGTGACCGCAGTGCGAAAGAAGTTGCTGAAGAAGTGCGCGGCAAAATCAAAGCGCTGGTTGGTGCCGAGTTTACTGTCTCTGCCGATATGGGCGGTGGCGGCGGTGGCGACGGTAAACCGTTGCAAATCCAGTTCCGTGGCCCGGAAACCCGCGTGCTGGAAGGCATCGTGATGGATTTCGTTGAAAAACTGAAAAAAGTACCGGGTGCAGTCGATGTCGGTTTGTCAGCGCAGGATCCAAAACCTGAGCTGCAGGTCGAGTTTGATCGTGGCCTGGCTGCCAGTGTTGGTTTGTCGATGAGCGATGCCGCCAATGCGATGCGACTGGCCTTTGCCGGCGCTGAAATTGGCGACTGGGTTGACCCGACCGGTGAAACCCGTAACGTCTTTGTCCGGGTAAGGCCGGAGGAGCGGGCCACAGTTGCCGACCTTGAGCAATTACCGCTGTTATCCAGTAAAACCGGCGCTTTAGTGCCGCTGGAGCAAGTCGCGACAGTGACTCTGGGGAAAGGTCCGGCGCTGATTGAACACTTAGATCGCGAAACCATGATGGCAGTCACTGCCAACGTGCAGGGCCGCAGTTTTGGTGAAGTATTCGCTGATGCGATGAAGCTTGCCAAGCAAATCGACTTCCCGCCTGGATATGATTTGGTGGTCGGTGGTGAAGGCCGCGATCAACAGGAAGTGTTTGGTAAAATCTTCGGTGCTTTGGGTCTTGCCGTGGTACTGATGTATTTGATTCTGGTAGTGCAGTTCCACAGCTTTATGGCGCCGGTGGCGATTATGATGTCGTTGCCGTTGTCGTTGATTGGCGTGGTATTGGCGCTGTTAATCGGTAACTCAACGCTGAATCTGATGAGCCTGATTGGCGTGGTGATGCTGATGGGTATCGTGGCGAAAAATGCCATTCTGCTGGTCGATTGTGCGCGTAAAAAAGAGCAAATCGACGGGTTATCCCTGGAAGAGTCGCTGATCGCCGCCGGCCGTGAACGCCTGCGTCCAATCCTGATGACCACTTTTGCGCTGGTGGCCGGTATGTTGCCGGTTGCTATCGGTGTCGGTGAAGGCTCTGGTTTCTACCGGCCGCTCGGCATTGCCGTTATTGGCGGGACTATCACGTCCACCATCCTGACTTTATTGGTGGTGCCGACTTTCTACGATAGTCTGGAAACGCTGAAGCGCCGGATTAAAGCGCGTTTTAAAGGTAAAAAAGCAACTGCGGCTCACGCCACAATTGAAACACCGGCATCCTGATAGGCTTTATGCGGAAATAGCAAGGGCGCCACATGGCGCCCTTGTTGTTTAGTGAAGTGTTGTACTTAGAAACCCAGACTTACCGTGAAACTGGCGGTACGGCCGGCACCGATGTAATAAGCGCCTTCCTGGCCACCGGACAGATATTCTTCGTCCGTCAGGTTGTTAACCAACAAAGATAAATCAACGTATTGGAACATCGCATCCTGGCTCAGGGTCTTCTGATAGCCTAAAGATAAATCCAGTACTGTAGAGGCTGGCAGTTCATCTTTGTTACCACCAAGCGCAGCACCGTAATATTCCGCAGTATGACGTGCAGTCAGGGCGCCATGATATTTGTCTGTGTTAAAGCGGGCAGACACAGTCACAATAGTTTCTGGCGAGCCTGCCACCTGTTCATCTTTAAAGATGCCGCGTGGGTTCTTCACCGTCTGATTGCCTTGTTTAATCGAACCATTAATGGTCTGGTTATACACGGCATCATTCAGCGTCAGCGCACCATATAAGGACCAAACGTCGTTTAATTGCCAGTTCAGGCTGGTCTCAATACCTTTGGCATCGATACCACCGACGTTGATGTAAGTGCCGTCCAGCTCGTTTAAATAATCCGGAGCGCCCTGATTGGCGCCTAGCTGCAGGAAGGTAATGCGGTTATCAAAGGTCGTACTGTACAACGTCAGGTTCAGCGACAGATTATCCGCGTTATAACGCAGACCAAAATCGATGTTGTCAGCCGTTTCTGCTTCAAGGTTGCTGAAATCCTGGCTGGTTTCCAGAATCGCATCACCAATGGCTTTAAAGTTTTGACTAAAGCCGGCAAAAGCTTCCAGCTCGTCGGTCAGGCGGTAGACAGCACCAAATGACCATAAAGGGTCTGAATCACTGGATAAATCACCGGCGTTGCTGGTGACAATATTGTCCTGACGTTCTACGTCGACATAAAACTGTTTCACACCAGCGGTTAGCGTCAGGTCGCCCAGTTCAATAGTATCCTGTGCAAACAGCTTCAGCGTGTCTGTGCTGTAGTCACGGTCATAGTGAACCCAGTACGGTGTTTCGTTGAAATAATGATAGATTTTGGTATCCAGCACTTGATGCCAGTCGCGCGTCTCGTTGCGATCCTGTTGTTCATACCAGACGCCGGCACGCAGCTGATGATTATCCAGCTGCATTTTCAACTCTGAGGTCAGGCCCACACGGTCTTTTTCGTAGTGAGTATGGCGATATGAAGCGACCCGGGTGGCTTTGGACAAATCCGCTTTCGGGTCCAAAATGGGCCGGCCTTGTGCGTCCACGTGGGTATAACGTTGCAACTGACCGTTGCCAGTGCCTTTGTTGACACGTTTGCCGTCTTTGTCTGTGACATACACCTGATAAGGTGGCAGCCAATCACCGCGGCCACTTTGTAAATGCAGATAAGGCGTGACGGTTAAATCAGTTTCATCAGCAAGTTCCTGTTCCCATTTCACATAACTAAAACTGTTTTCACGCAGTGTGGACCAGGTTTCGGCGAAGTTTTGGTCAATCTCCGGATCGCCGGTCCACTGGCTGGTCAGGCGGTCCCAGGTCGGATTTTGTTCAAAATCTGCCAGTGAAACTGTGTTGTAGTTGTCCTCTGCGGTGTCGTCATAAGAAAAACGCGCAGTGATTTTGCTGTGCTCCAGTTCAGTCACTGTCTTGGCTTCAAAATGCGTCCGCTCTGCAAAACCATTGCTGCCGGTGCCAATCCAGCGGTTGTTAAAGCCGTCCGACAAGCTGAAATATGCGGTGGTGTTGCCAAACAGCTGGCCAGTGTCATAACGGGTGAAATACTTCCGTGCATTGTGGTCGCCGCCGGTAAAACCAGCCCGGACACCGGCTTCTGCTTCTGGTGCTGCTGAGACAAAGTTCAGTGTGCCGCCGAGTGCGTCCAAGGAAGCCGATGCTATATCCGCTGTACCTTGCGCCACTTCAACCGCTGCAGTGTTTTCAGTATCTAAAAAGCGATTGGCTTTGCTACCGCCACCATATGCAGAACCGCCGTTTGGCAGTCCATCAATAGTGATGCCGAGCTGCTGTTCGTTCAGGTTTACGTTAAAACCACGCATGGAAATGGTTGTGGACCAGTCGTCAGCACCAAAAGCATCGCCTTGGCCAACGCTGACACCTGGCAAATATTTGATGGCATCCAGCACGTTACCGGCCGGTGATACAGTATCCAGCATCGCCTCGTCTGTGCTGTTATTGGCGTAAGCAATGCGTTGGCCGGTGACGGCAATTTTTTCAATGGCTGCTTCTGCGCTGGCATCTGCAGCAGCGTTGGCTTCTGCAGCGGCAAAACTAGGGCTCGTGGTGAAAAAGGTGCTGGTCAAAGCCAGACTGATCAGTGATTTGCGAAACTGCACGATATTCTCCGTATTGTTATAAAATCGCGGATATTCTCTGCAGCTTCAATGACGATGGTGTGAAGTCACAGTGACAAAACTGCGACTTCGGTGTGACGGAATTACGACAAACCTCGTTTTACTTACCAAATGACCGGAGGAGAAAATGCCCGTTGGCAAGGTCTTCAGCCAGCTCAAATGAGCGCTCGGTGACTTCCTGCCAATATGCAATACGGACCGGATCCGGGAGCTTATTAAAATCAGTGCGGTCCGGAATTTTGCCAAACGGCAGGCTGTCGACCCATTCAGGTGTTGGGCACAGCAGCGCGACTTGCTTAAAATCTTTTGCTTTTGCCCGCCGCCACGGCAGTGATTTGTCAAACCAGCCCGGGCTTGCGTGCGGATAAAAGTGCGGGAATAGCACCAGGCCTGAAGTCTGAAATGGCCAGGCAAAGTGGTAATCGGTGAGGCCGCCATCAATAAATTGACCTGGATGCATACCGGCAATTTCAGTGACCGGGTCCAGCACTAACGGAATAGAGCCCGAAGCCAGCAGCGCCGGCTGCAGGTTGGCGCTGGTCAGCACCTGACGGATAGTCGGCAGGTCCGTCGGCGCCGTTACGTCACTGTCTTTTTGCGCAAACAGCACGCGCTGGTAAAAGCGCCCAAGCCAGGGGCGATGCAGCAGATTCAGCGCCGCTGTGCCGCTGATTTGTCCAAGCTGACCCAACCGGTTTTGCGCCAGAGGCCGGCCTTTTTTCTGCGCCACAATAAAATTCAGCCGAAACGTCGTATTGCTGATCACTTGCGTCACATGTGCAGCATTTGGAAATACCGCATCAAGCACTGTTTTGGAGATGGCGGTTACTTCGCTGGTAGGGGCTTTGGCCGGATAACATAAAGTTCGGTAAGCATCACAAAAACGCCGGGAGGCGCCAGCGCCATCATGTTGCGCATAACAGGCAAAACGCCAGGCGCCGGCTGAACTGCCCAATAATTCCAATGGCCGCTGGCGGTCTTTAAAGAATGTGCTGAGCAGATACTGGTCCAGACCAAACAGACTAAACCATTTAGGACCACCGCTGGCGCCGACCAGCATGTCGATGTCCTGTGCGCGTAAACCATCGCGGCTGATCCGGGCATAAGCGTTGGTGCCGGCGAACAATTGCAGTCGAGGGGGCAAGCGCAGGGGCTTCAACTGATACCTCCGTACAAACGTTGCATCATTCGGCTGGCATACTCATCAGTCATACCGGCGATATAGTCGCAAACCACGCGTTCGCCACGTTGTTGAGTGGCTAATAGCCGCCAACGTTGACGGGTATTGGCTGGTAACAGCCGTTCAGGCTCTGCGGCGAAGGCGTCAAACAGCGCCTGTACTGTGCGCTGACCGCGAAATTCGTTCTGCTGCAATTCCGGGTGTCGGATCACATAGTGAAAAATGAAGTTCTTTAACAGTTGCAGCATTTGATGTTCGGCTTGCGGCAGAACCGCGTTGTAGCGCAGTAGCGGCTCAGTCACTTCTGGCAGTACTTCCACAAGTTGTATCGAAGTGATCAGCCGATTCACCAGGCTGCCAATCGCTGTTTTGCGGATATGGTGTTCGCTGTGAAACAGTTGGGCGCCGATAACTCGCAGGAATGCCAGTTCAGCGTTGTCGAGCGTCGCATCTTGCAGCGTCTGCAGCCATTGCTCAGCACTGACAGTGCCGGTAACTACGGCATCCTCGAGGTCATGGACGCCGTAGGCGATATCGTCGGCCAGCTCCATAATAGAGGCATCCAGTGACTTGTAGCAGGACCGCGGCACTTTGCCAGCGTACGTTTGGCGCTGAAAAATATCGCGGTCAGTGCCAGACAATGGCGCCAACACCCAGTCCAGTAACGCTGCGTCTTCACGGTAAATGGCTTTGACCGGCTTCGAGAGACCTTCTGGCATGACTTCCGGCTGCAAGACCGGGTATTTCAGCAGGCCAAGAAGGGTACGCCGGCACAAATCCATACCACCAGTTTCGGTGTAAGGTTCTAGTTTCCCGACGATGCGAAATGTCTGACCATTGCCTTCAAAACCACCAAAAGCGTGCATTTTATGATTCAGAGCCGTTTCGCCGCCATGTCCATAGGGCGGGTGGCCAAGATCATGGGCCAGACACAGCGATTCCATCAGGGCTTCATCCGGTAACAAATTAGCAGTTACGGTAGGCGGCAGGATTTTCGTGCGCAACTGAGCCACTAAAGCCGTGCCGATTTGGGCAGCCTCCAGCGAGTGGGTCAACCGGGTGCGGTAAAAGTCGTTCTGGCCAATGCTCATGATCTGAGTTTTTGCCTGCAGGCGGCGAAAAGCTGCACTGTGCAGGATGCGGGCTTTATCCCGTTGGTAGGGCGATCGGTGGTCTCCCGGTCTTTCGCCTTGACTGGATAAGTGTCGTGCAGTCCAGATGTCCATATGCTTCTCCTGTGCTGGTATCCCTATCTTACTGAAATTATTGGATAACTGCGACATTGCTCGATATGCACAAAAAATACTGGACATGCATACAGTGTGTGCTGTATAAAATCACAGTAATTAAGAAGTGATTCACCTTCAGGAGCTAATCATGCCAGTTGTCATTCAATACGTAGTAGAACGTGATGGAGAAGCCAAAATGACTTTTGCCAGCAAACAGCAAGCGGATGCTTATGACAAAATGCTCGACCTTGCAGAGATGATGCAGGAAATTATCGGCCGCAGTGATTTACTCGGCGAAGCGCAAACCGAAGCTGTATCGTTATATCTGGCCCAGCAAAAAGATGAATTATTGCTGGCGTTACAGGGTAAGGCCAAAGCGGTGAAAAAATCAAAAGAGGAGCAGGGTGTTGAGCCGGAACAGAGTGCAGATGAAGCAAAACCTGTTGCTGAGTTAGCCGAGGCGGCCTGAGCCGCCAGTGCCTGGAGCATGTTAGCTGGGCTTAGTTGTACCAGCTCATATGTACCAGCTCATATGTACTAGCTCATATGTACTAGCTCAGACTTTATCTGGCAGTGACCAGTTTTGTGCTGGTGCCTGTCAGATTAGCTTGTTTCATCTACTTGTCGGATGTCAGCCGCTTGAGCTCGTCCTGTAGCTGTTGCAATTTGTGTTTTAGCTCCAGCGCTTCGGCAGCATTATCGGTTTGGCTCAACTTACTGCCGGTTGCCGCAATATCTTGTTGGAGCTGCAAAACTTTCATGCTTGGATTGCTCGCAAGGCTTTGTTGTTCGGCTGCCAGCTCCGCGGCTAAGTCGTCATCCGGGGCGTCTTCGGTCGCCGCAAGTGTCGGAGTGGCGGCTTCTGCTAGCGTGGTTTTTGCTTGCATGGCTGTGGCCTTTACATCCTTGACAGTCGCATCGGCAGTGCTGGTCGTAGCAGATATTTGCGATGTCAGTGTTGTTGATGTTTGTCCGGTAGTGAGCGGTAGCCCAACATTATTAATCGCGGTGCTGACAGTCGGTGGTTCAGCTGGATTGAGCAATGATTTTGCGTCATCTTTGGTCTGTTGCAGTTGTAGTTCGCTTTGCTGTTGCAGCTGTTTGACGGGTTGTTGCAGCTCTGTCCCGGCTTGTTTCAGCTGTTGTTGTGCTGCTTTCATGGGTTGCGCCACAGTCGCTTTGGCTTGATCTTCCGCTTGTACGCGTTGCTGTTCTAACTGGTCTTTAACCAGATGCACCGGTGACAACACTTGTGTGGCAACGGCTTGTTGAGTTTGTTGTAACTGGCTTTCTGCTTGCTGTTTCAGGTTCTTCAGTTGTTCTACTTTGTCTGCAACCGGTGCTATGGCCGCCGGCACCGGCACAGCAGCACTGATTTGCTGTTTCGCTTGCTCAAGTGCCTGTTGTTTTAACTTCGCTGGATCGGTGTAATCACTGAGTTCGGCTGGCCAAACAGGTACCTGCTCAGCGATTTCGCTATTCAGTTTTTCCGCAAAAATTTGTGGCGCGCCGCCGCTCACTAATAAAACTGCCATCTGATTGGTTTCAGAGTTCCAGACAAAACCGGCTTTTTCCGCGAGTTCCGGCACAGGTGTGTATTTGGAGACTACATAAAACAGCGGCCCTTCCTGCTGGATTTTGTCAGCAGTTTCCAGTAATTGCACTGCTCCGGCATAGTGGTTACCAAGTAAAGGCTCCAGACGCGATTGAATTATTGGTTGTTTAAATAAATTGGCTTCTTTTGGGTCAAGCCCGACCATAGGTTTCAGCAACGCCCACATCAACTGGCTTTGCGGCGCAAGTATTAATGCCGGAGCGACACAGCTTACGAGGAACAGAGTTAATAACAGCGTCAAGGCGCCATAACGGACTTTGAGCCAAAGTTGCATCGAATCGATTTCCTTTATCAAAGAAGTAAAGTTGCACCTGAGACTGGATAAATGCTTGCGCTATTGTCTGCCGACCACATCTTTATTGTTATCTGGTTCAGCTTTGTCCCAAAAATTACTACCAAGCAGCGTAGTCGCGA
The DNA here is from genome assembly GCA_008015325.1 of Rheinheimera sp. Taxonomy (GTDB): domain Bacteria; phylum Pseudomonadota; class Gammaproteobacteria; order Enterobacterales; family Alteromonadaceae; genus Pararheinheimera. The sequence continues at coordinate 140,424 of SSFI01000003.1, read as the reverse complement.
TGTTTCTGTAGCCTTTCCAAAAAGTGTGTTTCAGCAGGATAGGCATGGGCATTTTCAGGTAATGCCCCCGAGTCATCAGCAGAAATTGAGCAAGTTGGTCTTTCCGGTCGCTAAAGACAGGATGTGTTGGCCTCAACACACGAACAAAGATAAAATCAAGGTATCTTAACGCCATTTTTCCTGGTAGATAAGGTAACAGCAGCGTTTGTACCGACGCTGGAATGTCCTGACCTAATATCTTGTTGGTGTATCTGAGCGCAAGGCAGAGCTCACGGGCAAAATTGCTTTGAATAGCAAGTTCGACCAATTCCCGCCAAAACTCTTCACTTTGATATTGTTCAATTAAAAGTCCCAAATCTGTCAGATCACGAAAACCATGTTTTATTTCTTCATTGAGAAACAGATGCACAGTACTGTGCAAGAACATAGCTGCGGGTTTAAAAATTGTATATCCAAGTTCGGTAGTTTGGGTGTGAGCGAAGAACAAATTTATATCAGGTGCACGGCCCGAGATTAATGGGACCAGATTGTGGTGCACATCCAAAACCGTACCGCGGCTACCGTGCCTTAAAGGAGGAATTTCATGTGACCACTGTCGGTAGTACTTTTGGTCATATTCGTCTAAATCTTCGGCAAAAAAACCGTTTAAAGCGAGTTCCTTTTCAACGTCAGGGAGGCTTGCTTTATCGACGAGCAAGTCAATATCACTGTAAGTGCGGCCATGACCGACAGACGCATTATTTGCCAGCGAATAGCCTGCCCCCTTTAGAAAAAGCAGCTTAGCTGTGTATGGCTGCAGCAATCTCAGCAATTCCTTGGCTTCATAATGCACTTGATGCTTTTGCTTATTCGCGATGATCTCTGCATTTTTCAAGTGGTTTTGCACGAATTGCGGCAGTGACTTGATATCGATGCCCAACTGTTGCAGGCGCCAGTTTAAGCGAGCGAGACATTGCTGATGGCGAAGCACACGAACAATCTGTGACCACTGAGACAAGGTTAGGTGTTCAGGAATAATGCCGTGGTATATAACGACAATCAGCTCAGATATTGGCATAGGGCAGTACATCCTGAGTTAGAAACTCTTCGAGTTCAGCGACATCGTTGTAACAGGCTTCATAACATTGCGATTTTTCAACCAGCTTAACAATGGTCTCAAAGCCAGCCTGACCACCTAAACTGAAATTAAATGCGTTTTCGGCTAAAGCACTAAATGCCTGAGCCTGATTCAGTTGGGTCACAGTAAGTGGCTGTTCTTGTTGATACTTGGGAAAAACAATAGCGACAACCTGAGCCGGTACCCTATTGTTTTCCCAACTGTGTGCCGGTGGCGATAAATGTACAACGTCGCCTTTATGGGTATTTCTGGCAATAGTTGAAAACCTTGCGTCTGGGAACCAGCTTTTTGCCAGCGTTATTGAGTTGTTTTTCAGGCAAATCGGTCTGACAAAAGGCACTACGGTTTGGCTTCCTGGCAATAGCAACGCCATTTCATCCGATAACAACCGCCAGCCATGAAATGCAAGCCAGGCAGTCAGTGTGCTTTTACCTGAACCCGGTGGTGCAGGAAACAGAATCGCCTTGCCATCTTTTTCTAACACCGCAGCATGCACGATGACAAAGCGCATTTCCTGCGTCGCGATACACCAATTCATACCCCATTCTAGTAAAGCAAAACTGCAATCAAGGCTGATGGGCTTAAATGGTTCATGTTGATCGCTAAAAAATCTGGCTTGTGGTCGGATAATCCGTCGCAGACCATTCCCGTACTGGACTGCAAAAAAGTAGTCGGGGCAGTCTGACGAATTGATCACTGATTGTGGATAAATATTGCGTATGTTCTTTGAAACTAAAGGAACATCTGTTGACAGTTCAAAACAAAAAGGTGGAATCGACAAAAACTGTTGGGAAAATGTCATGGAGTCATTCTAGGAACCAATCCCTAGATCCGTAAAAATGGAGCTCAAAACGAAAGCCAGACCAGTATCTTTCCAAAGATCCGAGTCTGGCTCTTTAATTTGTCGTTTCAATTCCGTCACTGTCAGGGAAATAACCGTGGTTTCTCCGCTACCTGAGTTAAACAGAACAGTGCCTGAATTATCGCTAAAGTTATGAATTTGCAAAGAAACTGTAGCCGAAATGCAACTAAGAGTTTTCGCATTTACCTTTACCTGACCCGTCATCATATATTTTACCTGCGACATGGTAAGTCTTAATAATTGCAGCTAACTCTTCACCGACTTTCTGGGGACTAATAGATTTAGCTTTATCATAAATGTGTTGAGCAAATGCCCCTGGTGAGCTAAATGGCTTACCTTGACCTACAGGATAATAAAGACCAAATTGACCATGATTTAACGCGTTAAGATACATCGCAATTAAATGGAAATTTATGTTACCAGGACCTTTAAATTCTGCGCCTTTCGATTTAAGTATGTCTCCAAATGTTGTTGAATCATCCAAATATTTACCCGACGTCTTTGCAAAAGCGAGACCATTAAAAACGGTTTTAAAATTATAAGAATGGTAAACACCCTGACAGTGATTTTTCCAATAACCGGGAGAAAGTAAAGCTATTTTTTTCCCATCAGCAAAATCTGAGCCATGCCCGGAAGCAACGATGGATTGCGCAACGCCACCATCACGGGCCCAAACGGAGCGGGCTGGCAGGCTTGCGACGACAATGCCTACAGAGGCTTTGGTTAAAAATTTACGGCGTGAAGATTGAGGTGTAACACCATGCTCAGAGTCCAAAGACAGTGTAGGTTTATTAGTTTGAATCCCGGATCGCTCTTGCATAACTTCATCCTCATATAAATACTAACCAACTCATGCATAAAGTGTGCCTTTTGCGTAACTGGTTGTTATTTAAAGCTTAAATTGCGCGTGCATCAGCTGGGATTGTCGATTTGTAAAATTAGCTGACACTGTGTAAATCTTAAAATGCTGTTATATAGTCTACACGGCAAAAAATTGCCTGACCACTGCTGATTGAGATGAATCTGCAGAATTAAATGTGACTGATATAACTGAATAATTGTTTCAGCAATGCCATCGCTTTGGCATCGTCTTGTTTCAGCTCAGCACAAGACTCCAGTTGTAAAACAAAGTCATCCAGTGTTCGGGCTGGCTGTTCAGTGCCAAATTGCAGTTGGTCTTTACAATATCGTTGCCACTGCGACAGCTCGATATGACTCAGTGATTCAGGAAAATTCCGCGCCCTGAACCGAAACATCAGCTGATTTAATCTGTCGTCCTGAAACACCGGCGGGTTGATAGCCAACTGTTGCGGGGTCATCTGGTGGACTTGTGGTAATAGGCGCCGATCTTGGTCGGAAATAAACCCTTGATACAGGCTGAAATCGGGATTATGCGAAGCTGGAGCGTGCTCGTCTTGCTGGTGAATTGCCAGTAACAACGTGCGGAAAGCCGCTTGATTGCAACGAACAACTTCCAGGTGACGCAGACAAGCCGTGCGGTCAATACCAAGCTCAGCTGCCCGTTCAGCAGACAAGGTTTTTGCCGGCGCCAGCACCGGACATTTATTCAGATGCACCAGTTTTATGGCCGGTCGTAGTTCGTCTTCTGCTAAATCGGCAGCTTTGGCATACAAGCGGCGACGAATTTCAGCAGCATCCAGAGGCAGCATAAAACTGGGGTCTTGTTGCAAATTAAAACAAATCACCGCGTTTTTATTGGTCGGATGATAGGCAACAGGCACTATCCAGCTGCAACAACCTTGCAGCGCCGGAAAACGCGATGACACGTGGGTTAACGGCGTGAGTCCGGCAACATCAATCAATGCGCTTAATGCGTTTTTTTGCCGGTGCTGGAACAGGTAATCAAACAATCGCGGTTGTGCTTTTCGTATTAAGGCGGCAAGCGCGATAGTGGCATACACATCGCTGCTGGCATCGTGGGCATGCAGGTGTTCTATCTGATTGGCTTTGGATAAATCTTCCAGCCGGAAACTCGGGCTGCCATCCTCCCGCAGGGGCCAGTTGATGCCTTCAGGACGCAGTGCATAACAGGCTCTGACCACGTCAATCAGGTCCCAGCGGCTGTTGCCGTTTTGCCATTCGCGCGCATAGGGGTCTATATAATTGCGAAATAAGGTGTGGCGCACCATTTCATCGTCAAAGCGGATGTTGTTGTAGCCAACAACACAAGTACCGGGTTCCGCCAGTTTTTGGTGCAGCTGCCGGACAAAATCAACTTCCCTCAGGCCATGCTGCTGGCATTTTAGTGGTGTGATACCGGTGATGAGCACAGCTTCTGGCGCCGGCAGATAGTCGGGCGCTAACTGGCAGTATGCCATATCCGCGGGCGTAGTTGCCTGCAACTCCAGATCAGTTCTGACACCGGCAAATTGGGCTATGCGGTCTTTTTTCGGGTCTGCGCCCCAGGTTTCCAGGTCATAAAAATAAAAAGATGCAGCACTCAATCCAGCTTCCTTTTTGCCATGTGGCGGGTCACAAAGGGCATAAGTATAAGTCAAAGGCGCAGGCTTAAAAAGCGCTAACTTTCTGCTATGCTGGCGCCTCGCCGCTTTGGGCAGCAAACATAAGTTGTGAGGTTGTTTGTGCTGTTTGTTCGACCTTTGTTCATGTTTTTATTTGTTTTATTTCCTTTTGCGATCCAGGCTGCGCCCGCGGATTTTGATGCAGCTAAACGTATCGCGCAGAAAATATACAGTGATGAAGTCGCAGACTTTTATTGCAACTGTCAGATCCGCTGGGTCGGCGGCAAAGGTCAGCCTGATTTGCGCAGCTGTGGTTATCAGGTACGCAAAAACGGCCCTAGAGCGCAGCGTATCGAATGGGAGCATGTGGTACCGGCTCAGCAGTTTGGAGTGGGCAGGGCTTGCTGGCGACAGGGGGGGCGTGAACAATGCGGCTATACGGATCAGACATTTCGGCAGATGGAAGCTGATCTATTTAATTTAAAACCCGCTTTGGGTGAGGTAAACGGCGATCGGGCGCATTTTCGCTTCGCAGAATTGCCGGAAATACCAGCACAACACGGCGCCTGCCCGGTGCGTATCGACTTTAAACGGCAGTTAGCGCAGCCACGCGCTGAGATCCGCGGCGATATAGCCCGCATCTATTTTTATATGGCCGACCGCTATCAATTGAAACTATCGGATGCTGAACAGCAGCTGTTTTTACGCTGGCATCAGCAAGACCCGGTTGATGATCGCGAACTTGCATTAATGCGTCGCACCGCCCAGCATATGGGCCACCAGAACGAATTCGTCAGCGGCAATAAACGCTGGTATCCGGGTTATCTGTCGCACCAGGCTGAGCTTAACAGCAGCGTTGCAGCGCAGCAGTTGCCCCCGTCAACATCAAGCGCAAACCAAAACCGGTCCACAGTACGTGGCAATAAAAACAGTAAAAAGTACCATTTCAGCCATTGCATTGATTATGCATCGCTCAAATCAAAAAATCAGGTCGAGTTTGGCACTGCAGCAGAGGCTGAAGCAGCAGGATTTCAGTTGGCTGGAAATTGTAAAACACAGCAGCGCTGATGGCTGCTGTGTCATGAGATATCAAAGCTTATGCTTGCAATAAGCTTTGATACAGTTGGTCTTTTAACTGCAGACGCAATTTTTTCCGTTCTTCCAGGTAGTCAGCTGCAGCGGTTTCCGCGCCTTGCTCCAGTCGGTACACTTCATGGTCTACGTCATGATACTGTGCAAAGAGCTTCGCAAAATGATGGTCGCTGGTTTTCAGCTGGTGAATTTTTTCGCGGTACTCCGGGAATTCGTGGACTAAATCATGTTTTTCCAGGCTCATGCCGTATTCCTTTTTTAACCAAGTTACTGAGCGCAGCATAACCGCGCTCTTGCAATAAACTTTTGATCTGGCGCAACCTGCAGTGATTTGGTCCCAAGGACTGGTCACAGCCGCGATGCGCTCACGTATGGTGAGTCTAAATCTTAACGGAGTTCTGGCCCATGAAATTGCAATCTGCAGTGTTTGTCGCGTTTAGTTTTTTAACCTTACCGGTGGCACAAGCCGCGCCGGCGCCATTTGGTATTGTGATCCATGGTGGTGCCGGTACCATTTCACGCGACAGTATGACGCCGGTACAACAGCAAGCCTATGAAACTACTCTGAAACACGCAGTCGATACAGGCTATCAGGTATTGGCCAATGGCGGTAGCAGTCTGGATGCAGTCAGCGCTGCTGTGGTGATCCTGGAAGATTCGCCGTTGTTTAATGCCGGTAAAGGTGCTGTGTATACTTATGACGGCAAACACGAACTGGATGCGGCCATCATGCGCGGTGATAACAGAGCCGCCGGTGCCGTGGCTGGTGTTACCACTGTGAAAAATCCGATTAAGCTGGCGCGTGCTGTGATGGAGCATTCTGAACATGTGCTATTAGCAGGCCGTGGCGCGGAACAATTTGCCAAAGAGCAGCAATTGGAACTGGTTAAAAACAACTATTTTGATACTGAGTTCCGCTATCAAGCGCTACAAAAAGCGCTGAAAGCCTTAACTAAAACCCCGCATCAGGCGCAGCTGCGTTTAAGCCCGGCGTTTCCGCTGGAATGGAATGTGGGCACAGTCGGCGCCGTCGCCATTGACCAGCAGGGGATGTTGGCTGCGGCAACTTCAACTGGCGGTATGACAGCAAAACGCTATGGCCGGATTGGCGACGCGCCATTAATTGGCGCCGGCACTTTTGCCGACAATCAAAGCTGTGCCGTGTCAGCAACTGGTCATGGTGAATTTTTTATCCGTTATCAGGTCGCGGGTGATATCTGCGCCCGGGTGCGTTATCAAGGCAAATCGGCCTCTGTCGCGGCCGATGAAGTGATGCAGGAACTGAAAACTGTCGGTGGCCTTGGTGGTGTCATTGTGGTCGATAGCAAAGGCGGCCTCAGCTGGCATTTAAATTCAGAAGGCATGTACCGCGCTAAACGTCAGCAAGGTAAAGCCGCGGAAGTTGCTATTTTTAAAGACTGATTTGCAGCAAGGCAAGCCGCCGATTTTGCACTAAGCTTGGCTTAAGGAGTCTGCGGGCTCCCGCTATTTCAGGGTGTAAAATCTGGAGGAAATGCATGAACCTATTAAAAGTGTCTGATCATATGAACCACCATCCGGTGACTTTTAATCAGGATATGACACTGGAAGCTGCAGTAGATCGTTTGACCGATGTGGCACAGTTGGGTGGGCCAGTCGTTGATGCCAACCGCAAAGTGGTAGGATTTTTATCGGAGCAGGATTGTTTGGCCCGGATGCTGTTGAGCTCCTACCATGACGAAGGCCTCGCTTATGTGCGCGACCTGATGCGCAAAGATGTACTAACCGTTCATATGCACAGCGGCATCATTGAGCTTGCTCAGCTGATGCTTGGTGCAAAACCAAAAATCTACCCGGTGGTTGACGACAATGGTGTGTTGCAGGGCGTGATTAGCCGTACTGATGTGCTGCGAGCCATTGACCAGGAATTGCATTCCCACTATCGCAAAGTCAGCTGACAGCTGCGATTTACCTCAGTGCCGGCGCTGCCGGCTTTATGTTCTTTGTGCTAGCATAGCCGCCTCGTTGTTGAGGGGGCTGTGTTTTGTCTGATTTATCGTCTGCTGTTGAATTGTTACCACTGCGTGCTCTGCAGGATGCAGTGGCTTTTTGTTTGCTAAAAGATCAATTCCGCCTGCGCCGGCTTTGCCGTGACCTGCAGGTAAAACCTGATCAGAAAAAACAACAGCAACTGCAGGCCGACATTCTGGCATCGCAAGCAGCGCGTCAGCGCCGTGCTGAGGCGATGCCGCGCATCACTTATCCGGCTGAGCTGCCGGTGGTGGGGCGTAAAGACGATATCAAAGCTGCCATTGCGGCCCATCAGGTGGTGATTATCGCCGGTGAGACCGGTTCGGGTAAAACTACCCAAATTCCGAAGATTTGTTTAGAGCTGGGCCGTGGTGTTGCTGGCCTGATTGGTCATACTCAGCCACGCCGGCTTGCGGCGCGCAGTGTCGGCCAGCGCCTGGCCGATGAACTGTCAGTGCCGCTTGGTCAGCAAGTCGGTTATAAAGTACGTTTTGGTGACCATACCGGCGCTAATACGCTGGTGAAGCTGATGACCGACGGTATTTTGCTGGCTGAAATTCAGCAGGATAAATTTCTTAATCAATACGACACCATCATCATCGATGAAGCGCACGAACGCAGCCTCAACATCGACTTTTTACTCGGATATTTTAAGCAAATTCTGCCAAAGCGTCCGGACCTGAAACTGATTATTACTTCAGCAACTATTGATCCTGAACGCTTTTCCCGGCATTTCTCCAACGCACCGATGCTGGAAGTATCTGGCCGCACTTATCCGGTTGAAGTGCGTTACCGGGCCGCCATTGAAAACGAAGACAAAGATGCCGACCAGTTACAGGCCATTTTTGATGCGGTGGAAGAACTGTATCGGGAACCGCCGGGCGACATTCTGATTTTCTTAAACGGTGAGCGCGAAATTCGCGACACAGCCGATGCGCTGGAAAAACTGAAATTACCGCATACCGAAATCCTGCCATTGTATGCGCGCTTGAGTGCGGCCGAACAAAACCGTATTTTCCAGAGCCATCCGGGCCGGCGCATTGTGTTGTCGACCAACGTGGCGGAAACCTCGTTAACAGTGCCAGGCATCCGTTATGTGATAGACCCCGGTACGGCGCGCATTTCACGCTACAGCTATCGGTCTAAAGTCCAGCAATTACCGATTGAAGCCATCAGCCAGGCCAGTGCCAATCAGCGAAAGGGCCGTTGTGGCCGGGTTGCTGCCGGTATCTGTATTCGTCTGTACAGTGAAGATGATTTTAATAATCGCGATGCTTTTACCGATCCGGAGATCCTGCGCACCAATTTAGCCTCGGTCATTCTCCAGATGCTGGCGCTGGGCCTTGGTGATATCCAGCAGTTCCCGTTTTTGCAAAAACCGGACAGCCGTTTTATCAACGACGGCGTGCGTTTGCTCGATGAACTTGGGGCGCTCAAAACCGAGCGCAAAGCTGGTTTACAGCTGACGCCCTTGGGCCGGCAATTAAGCCGCTTGCCGATTGACCCGCGTTTAGCCCGGATGGTACTGGCAGCAGCCGAGCGCAACGCTTTGGATGAGTTGTTGGTGATCACCGCAGCCTTATCCATTCAGGACCCGCGTGAGCGGCCTTTGGATAAAAAGCAAAAAGCTGATGAATTCCATGGCCGTTTCGCCGACTCCGATTCTGACTTTGCCAGCTGGCTGAAGCTGTGGCGCTATTTGCAGGAACAGCAGGACAGTCAAAGCAATAATCAGTTCCGCCGTTTATGCAAACAGGAACTGCTGAACTACCTGCGGGTGCGGGAATGGCAGGATTTATACGCGCAGTTGTCGCAAGTTGCAGAAGAACTGGGCCTGAACAAAAACACCACATCAGCAGACTATCAGTCCGTTCACACTGCCATTCTGACTGGTTTGCTTGGCCAGATCGGCACTAAAGACAGTGAAGCCGATTATCTCGGTGCGCGGCAAAGCCGGTTTTATGTGTTCCCCGGCAGTCATTTATTTAAACGCAAACCCAAGTGGGTGATGACCGCCGAGCTGGTCGAAACCAGTAAGTTGTATGCCCGCACTGTGGCAAAAATAGAACCTGAGTGGGTCGAACCGCTGGCGCAGCATCTGGTCAGCCGCAGTTACAGCGAACCGCACTGGGAGAAAAAGCGCGGTGCTGTGATTGCCTTTGAACAGGTGACTTTGTACGGCCTCATCATCGTCGGCAAACGTGCGGTGCAATACAGCAAAATTGAGCCTGAGCTGTGCCATAAAATTTTTATCCGCGAGGCGCTGGTCAATCAGGAGCTTGGCTTAAACGAGCCGTTCCTTGCGCATAACGCCCGGCTGATTGATGCGGTAACTGATTTGGAAGACAAATCGCGCCGGCGCGACATTCTGGTCGATGAAGAAACGCTGGTGGCGTTTTATGCCGAAAAAGTGCCGGTACACGCCAATAACCGCATTGATTTTCAGACCTGGTGGAAAAAGCAGAAGCAACAAGACGCCAGCTACCTCAATTTTGACCCGGAGATGCTGAAACGCCACGAGGCGGGGCATATCACTGACGACAGCTACCCGGAATTCTGGCGCCAGGGCAATTTGCGTCTGCCACTGGAATATCATTTTTCGCCGGGGGCACCGGACGATGGTGTCAGCTTGTGTGTTCCGCTGGCTTTGCTTAATCAGGTGGAAGAACAAGGTTTTGACTGGCTTATTCCGGGTCTGCGCCATGAATTGTTGGTCGCGCTGATAAAGTGTCTGCCGAAAATGTACCGGCGTAATTTTGTGCCGGCGCCAAATTATGCCGATGCGTTGCTGCAATCCATCAAGCCGGAAGACGGGCCTTTGTTGGCGGTAGTGACCCAGCGTTTAAAGCGGATGAGTGGCGTGACTATTCCGGATGATGCCTGGGAGCTGACAGAGCTGCCGGCGCATTTAAAAATGAACTTTAAAGTCACAGACGACAAAGGTGCCGTGATAGCGCAGCACCGCTCGCTGGCACTGCTGAAACAACAACTGCAAGGGCAAGTGCAGCAAACCTTAAGTCAGGTCGCCGAAAAGGGCATCGAACAGCAGGAACTGACCGACTGGAGCTTTGGTGAATTACCACGCGAATATATCCGCATTCAGTCTGGCTATGAAATTAAAGCCTTCCCGGCTTTGGTCGACCAAAAAAACAGTGTCGCTATTCAGTTACTCGACAGTCCGGAACAGGCGGCAGCTCAGTCGCGTCTGGGGTTACGGCGTTTAATGCTATTGAACCTGCCATCGCCGGTGAAATATCTGCAGGACCATTTGCCAAACAAAGCCAAACTGGGACTGTATTTTAATCCTTTTGGTAAAGTGCTGGAGCTGATTGACGACTGTATCGCTGCCGGGATTGACCATCTGATTAGTCAACAATCTTGGCCACATAATCAGCAGGAGTTTATACAGCTGCGTGATGCGGTGCGTGCCGAGCTTGGCGATACCGTGCTTGCGGTGGCGCTGCAGGTGGAGCAAATTCTGACGGTTGGTCATGAGATAAGTAAAAAATTGCGTGGCCGGATGGACCTGGCGCTCGCGTATGCCCATGCCGATATCAAGCAGCAGCTCGATGCGTTGTTATTTAAAGGTTTTGTCAGTGAATTTGGTGCCGGCAGGCTCGATGATATCAAACGTTATCTGCAGGCTTTACAAAAGCGGCTGGAGAAGTTGCCGGTGGATCCGCAGCGCGACCGTTTAATGATGCACGAGTATCAAAAAGCCGCCGACGCTTATCAGCAATTGCTTGGCAAGTTTGCCGGTAAGGTCCAGCCAGAACCAGTGAAGGAGATCCGCTGGATGCTGGAGGAGCTCAAGGTATCGTTATTTGCACAGCAGCTGGGTACGCCATATCCCATTTCCGCCAAGCGGGTGTTGCTGGCGGTGCAGGAGCTGAAGTAAAGGCCTGCTTGTCGGCTCCTTAAATTTCAGCTACAACTTTTTCAACAGCGCAAAAAAGGAAGTTGCAATGGAACATGCAGTGGCGGGTACCGGCACAAAAAAAGTTTTGTTGGTGGACGATGAAGCTTTTAACTTCGACTTATTAAAGTTGGCGTTGCCGGCGCCGCATTATCAGCTCAGTTATGTCGCACTCGGCCAGGCTGCGCTGACACAAATTCATGAAGAAAAACCCGATTTGGTTTTGTTGGACATTCTGATGCCGGGGCTCACCGGCATCGACCTGTGTATCCTGCTGAAACACAATCCGCTTACCGCAGATATTCCAGTGATTATGTTGTCCGGACTGGACTCGCCAGCTGATGTCAGAGCCGCCACGGCCGCTGGGGCGCTGGGGCTTATCGCTAAGCCTTTTTCGGCGCGGGAGATCAGTTGGCAGATAGAACAGCTTGCTGGTTGGTGTTGACGCTGTGGCTTTACCGGCCGGACTTTACAGGTCAGGCAGAAAGCTTTATAAACATTTGCTCCATGCTATTTGAGATTTGCCATGCTGAACAGAAACGACAAACGTAACTACTTCCGGATGATGGTGAACGCCGAAGTTCAGATGATGATTAATGACCCGGAGTCGGGCCGGGTATTCAGCGGCATCTGTCGCGATCTGAGTGCCACCGGCATGGCGGTGGAAGTCGACGAACCGCTGGAAATGGGTACTTTAATTCATTTGCGGCTTGAATCCACCAACAGCTCTATCGTGCCGCTGGATGCACATGCCAAAGTGGTACGCTGCAGCCAGGAAGCTGAAGACTTGTATCAGCTTGGCCTGATTTTTATGGAACTGAATTAAAGTCGACATCACGCGGCGCGACAGCGCGCTGCTTAAATTTTCGCCGGTCCGCCGCAAAGTGCGGATTGTACCGTGACAGTTGCAGCGCTTTTGATTAGGCTGTGCCGCCGTTCAATCTTAACTACCGATATCTGAGCATGTCTGCATCTGAAAATTACTCTACGCTGCGCAACTGGCTGACGCTGTTGGTGCCGTCATTACTCGGCGTCTTTTTATTTATGACGCCAATTCCGGCAGAAAAAGGTCTGACTATTCCGGTTGCTGTGATGGCGAATGCGTTAAAAACAACGGTCGGCAGCTGGATGCCTTATTTGCTGGCGTTGATTGTTACGGTATCGGCGCTGGCCACGCTTGGCGTCAAAGTATTCAAACCGCGAGCTATTGTCGCCGGCAGTTTTGCCGGCAAGTTATTCAGCCCGGGTTGGGGTTGGGTACTGGTGCGACTATTGGGCGCAGTATTTTTACTACTGGTGCTGACTGGCACTGGTCCTGAGTTTGTCACCAGTAAAGCCACTGGCGCTTTAGTGCTCAATGACCTGTTGCCGGTGTTGTTGTCCGTGTTTGTGTTTGCCGGTTTGTTACTACCGCTGTTGCTTAACTTCGGACTGCTGGAAATGATCGGCACCCTGATGACCAAAGTGATGCGGCCGATTTTTCGTTTACCGGGTCGTTCTGCGGTGGACTGTATCGCCTCCTGGATTGGCGATGGCAGTGTGGGGATTTTGCTCACCAGCAAGCAATATGAAGCAGGCTTTTATACCGCGCGGGAAGCTGCCGTGATTGGCACGACTTTCTCTGCGGTTTCTATCACTTTTTGTATCGTGGTGCTGGGGCAAGTGCGGCTGGAGCATCTGTTTCTGCCGTTTTACGCCACTATCTGTACCGCAGGTCTGGTCGCAGCCATTGTATTGCCTTATCTGCCGCCGCTGCGCAATAAACCAGACACTTATATTGACGGTTACGACCATATGCGTGCCGAAGGCGGGCAATTCCCGCAAAAATCGGTGTTTGGCCGGGCCTTAGCGCATGGTTTGCACCGTGCCAGTCAGGCAACAGGCGTCAAAGCCACGCTGCGCGAAGGGGTTGAGGCGGTGATCGATATGCTGTTTGGTGTGTTGCCGGTAATTATGGCCGTAGGTACCACGGCGTTAATTATCGCCGAATACACGTCCGTATTTAGTCTGCTTGGCGCACCTTTTGTACCGCTGCTGGAACTACTGCAAATTCCTTATGCGGAACAAGCATCTAAATCTGTAATGGTTGGCTTTGCCGATATGTTTGTACCGTCAATCCTCGTCAGCGAAGTGCCAAGCGAAATGACGCGTTTTGTCATTGCAGCTTTGTCGGTGACACAGCTGATTTATATGTCTGAAGTCGGGGCATTATTGCTTGGCAGTAAAATTCCGGTCACTTTATGGGACTTGTTTTTACTCTTTATTCTGCGGACCCTGATCACGCTGCCGGTCATTGCTGGCATGGCGCACTGGCTGTTTTGACAATTTGTGGTGATCTAAGAAAGGGAGCGAGTGCTCCCTTTTTGCTTTAGCGGATTTAACGGCTGAACTGGACATCAAAGCTGACCGGCACGACCAGCTCAATCCGGTTTAACTTGGCGATTTCCTGCAGTTTTTTCACGCCGCCATCCAGTTTAAAGTCGGTGGCTTTGACCAGCACCGGCGCTTTGGTGTAAGCCAACACTCTGTTGTCAGCCAGTTTCACCACGCTTAAATCTACAGTGAGTTTCTGCGTCTGATCTAACAAGGTCAGGCTCAGTTCGACTTTTTCCTGATGCGCCGCACCGGTTTTTAATGCCGAGATTTTTGCAGTATCGATGGAACCAGTCGCTTTAATCAGCGGGAACTGTCTGGCGTTAAACAGGTGTTCCAGCATGCGTTCGTTACGGATTGGGATCAGCGTATCGAGGCCTTGCACCGCGATCTCGACTGTAAACTGGCCGTTATCGGCCCACTGACCCTGCAGTTGTTTAAAACTATGCGTCTCAGCCACCACATCATTTTTTACAGTGACAAAATGCAGAGACGACTGCTGAGCGTCCAGTTGCCAGGCGGCCTGGGCAGAACCGGCGGCAAGCGCCAGGGCGAGCATTAATTTTTTCATGACAAACTCCGGTTGATAATAACAAAGGGGAAGTGTATGGCTTTTCGCCCAGCAGCATACTTGACTGGCAAAACAGGTCCAAGTGTTTTTACTGCCTGTTGCTGTGCATTCGCCGAATTTGGCTAAATTTCCGGCAGAGAATGCTGGCAAATAAAAAAGCCCCGTAGATACAGGGCTTTATAGTCGAAAACTCCATTAGCGGATCAGGCAAACCCAGCCTTTGAGGTAATGGCCTTCCGGGTAAAAACTGGCGATTGGGTGGTCTTTGGCCTGGCTCAGCTTTTCGATAAACAAACAATCCCGGCCGGCATCCAGCGCCGCATCGGCGACGATTTTCTGAAACAGACTGTCTTCCATCAGGCCAGAACAGGAAAACGTCAGCAGCCAACCGCCTTTTTTCACGATTTGCATCGCCACGCGGTTGATGTCTTTATAGCCACGGCAGGCGCCCATCAGTTGGGCTTTGCTTTCGGCAAATTTTGGCGGGTCGAGGATCACCATGTCGAACTCGCGGCCTTGTTCTTTATATTGGCGCAGCAGCTTAAAGACGTCGGCCTTGGTAAAATCAAATTTGCTGAGGTCCAGCTGATTGAGTTCAGCATTACGTTGCGCCGTCTGCAGCGCCAGCTCTGACATGTCGGCATTGACGACATGACGGGCACCACCTGCGACCGCGGCCACGGCAAAAGTGCCGGTGTAGCTGAAACAATTGAGCACGGTTTTATCTTTGGCATAACGGGCAGCGGCCGCGCGGCTATCGCGTTGGTCGAGATAAAAACCGGTTTTGTGGCCATTCACTACATCCACCAGAATTTTCATACCGTGCTCTAACATCACCACCTCGCCACTGTCACGCGGCGCGTGCAACCAGCCTGTGACCGGTGCTAAACCCTCTTTTTTACGCACATCAACGTCAGAGCGCTCATAAATGCTGCAGTGCGGAAATTCGTGCCGCAGTGCCGCTACAATGTTGGCGCGCTGATAATCGGCACCGGCACTTAATAACTGCACCACCAGAATGTCGCTATACAAATCGACCGTCACGCCCGGCAGCCCGTCAGATTCGGCCGCGACGACGCGGATTCCGTTGGTGTCGTTGAGGTCAAATAATTGTTGGCGTACTTGCCAGGCCGCGCTGATGCGGCGCTGAAAAAACGTTGCGTCTATGGCTTCGTGTTCATCAAAAGACCAGACCCGCACGCGGATTTGTGACTCTGGCGAATAAGCGCCAGTGGCGATAAACACACCGTCATGGCTGCGGATTTCCACGGTTTCACCGCTGTTGGCTTTGCCTTTGACCTGTTTTACTGCTTTGGAAAACACCCAGGGATGGCGGCGTTTTAATGATTTTTCCCGATCGGCTTGTAAAATGATGCTGGCGGCCATAAGAAGTTCCGAGTCTGATAATCTGTGAAGTTCGGGCCACAAGTAACCCGTTCTGTGAAAAGGGCGCCATTTTAGTGCGGCCGTAGCAAAAGCTAAAGTAAAACTGCGAATTGCGCCAGCCACCGCAGCAAAAACCACCTCCAAGGAATTTCCAATGCTGACTTTCACCGCTTTACCGGCCTCGATGCAGGCGATTGACGTGACAGCCTCCAGGCAACTGCAGTTTGTCACAGTACCCCTGCCAGACATCAGTAACAATGAAGTAATGATTAAAGTGGCCGCGGCTGGCGTGAATCGCGCCGATTTGGCCCAGCGCGCCGGCTATTATCCGCCGCCACCGGGGGAGAGTGAAATTTTAGGGTTGGAAGTGGCAGGTACTGTCGTAGCCTGTGGCGCTGCCGTCAGTAACGAGTGGCTGGGTGCTGAAGTGTTCGGTTTAGTGCCGGGCGGTGGTTATGCTGAATATGTCAAAATGCCGGCTGCGCATTTGCTGCGTCGTCCTGCGGCGATGAGTGTGGAAGCTGCCGCTGGTTGCGCTGAGGTATTTCTGACCGCTTATCAGGCCATGTTTGTCCTGGGGGAACTCAGTGCTGATCAGGCGGTGTTGTTACACGCCGGTGCCAGTGGTGTCGGCACTGCGGCCATTCAACTGGCCAAGACGGCCGGTGCTTTGGTTGCTGTCACTGCGGGTTCTGATGATAAAACAGCGGCCTGCTTAGAGCTTGGTGCTGATGTTGCCGTCAATTACAAAACCGCTGATTTTGCCGCTGTACTAAAAGCTGAGGTACCTCAGGGCTTTCAGGTGATTGTGGACCCGGTTGCTGGCGACTACCTGCCAAAAAACCTGCAGGTTCTTGGCCTGGATGGCCGCATTGTGGTGCTGGCAATGCTGGGTGGCCGGACAGTGCCGGCGTTTGATTTAACACAGATGTTTAAAAAACGCGGTCAGCTGATATGTTCGACATTGCGTAATCGTACTGACGATTACAAAGCTGATTTAGTCAGCCGGTTTTTAGCGCAATTTGGCAGCGGTTTAGAGGCCGGAGCTATCAAACCGGTCATTGCCAGGGTTTTGTCCTGGCAGGAAGCGGATGCTGCCCACCAGTTATTGGCGAGCAATCAACTGGTGGGCAAAGTGGTGTTAAAGCTCGGTTAGTCGGTACTTTTTGCCGGGCTGTTGGCTTGCTCGGCCTGGCCGGTCAAATCCAGTTCAAACTGGGCCGGATCGGGCGACGTATCTTTTACCGGATAACGTTCCGCCCGCATCTGGCTGTCAACCGTCTGCTGGTCGACCCGCGGGTCCAGCGCGGCGGCGAGCGGGGAGCCGACCAAGTCGCCGGCGGCCATCATGTAGTCTTTTGGCGCAATTTTTTCCTGTTGTTTCTGCTGATAATTCACTTGTTGCAAGCGGACAAATAATAAAGCAGCGACTGCCGCCATAAAGGCATACAACATCTGACTGCCACCAAGCTGCATAAAAGCTGACGCCAGCAACGGGCCAATACTGGCACCCAAACCAAAAGTCAGCAGGATGGTGGCAGACAGCGCAACGCGTTCATTTTGTTCGATATTTTGGTTGGCAAGCGCGGCACCCAGCGGATACAGCGTAAAAGCAAAGACGCCAAACACAAAAGTAAAACCAAGCTGTACCACACCACTGAGCGGTAGCAGCGCCATCGCCAGTACTAATAAACCCAGGATCACACTGTTAGTGCGAATAAGCCGGCTGCGCCGCACCCGGTCCGACAATTTTCCCATCGGCCACTGCGCCAATAATCCGGCCAGTACTGTGGTCGCCATATAAGCCGCGACCTGTTCGGTGTTCATACCCTGACTGGCAGCATAAGCCGGTGCCAGACCATAAAACGAACCCACGATGACACCGGCCATCGCAATAGTGGTCAGCGACTGCGGCACTTTTTGCCAGAATACTCTGATTTTCAGCGGCGCCGGCTTCAGTGGCTGCGGGTGAATACGCCGCGTCAGCGCCAGCGGCACGATACAAAGCGCAAAACACATCGCCACCAGCAACAGCGGTTTGATGGTAAGTTCCGGGTTTAAACTCATCGCGCCCTGGCCGAGCACCAGCCCAAGATAAGACACAATCATGTAACTGGCGAAAATCGTACCGCGGTTTTTGCTGTCGGCCTGTTCGTTCAGCCAGCTCTCCAGCACCATGTATTGACACATCATGCACATACCAACAATAAGCCGCAGTAATAACCAGACTTCCAGTTGTTCAATCATGGCGTGCCCGAGCGCGGAAGCTGTGACGACACCAGCGCTCGCGACAAAAGCACGGATATGGCCGGCGCGGGCAATCAGCTTATGGCCGATTTTAGAGCCAAGCACCAGCCCGAGGTAATAGGCCGACATCATGGCGCCGATCCAGACCCTGGCCACTTCCATTGAAGCAAGCTTCAGACCCAGATAAGTGGTCAATAAACCCGCCGCCAATACCATCAGCAAGGTTGCGCTATATAACGAAGAAAACGAGCGGATAGTCGCCGCCATGCATGCTCCTGGTCTGAGCTAAAAGAAAAACCGCAGCCTGGCTGCGGTTCTGACTTAATTATTTCACCCGCATCCCAGGTGTGGCACCGTCGTCCGGGCTCAGCAGGAAAATCTCGCTGCCGCCTGGGCCTGCTGCCATCACCATGCCCTCGGACATGCCGAATTTCATTTTGCGTGGCGCCAGATTGGCGACCATCACCGTTAACCGGCCGACTAATTGTTCCGGCTGATAAGCGGCTTTGATGCCGGCAAACACCTGGCGTTGTTCGTTGCCAAGGTCAAGCTGTAGCCGTAATAACTTATCAGCGCCTTCGACATGCTCTGCGCTGACAATTTTCGCGATCCGCAGGTCGAGCTTGGCAAAATCATCAATGTTAATAGTCGGGGCTATCGCTTCAATCTCAGCTGCAACAGCTCTGGTTTGCGCGGCTGACGCCTGAACCGCCGGAGCGGCTGTAGCTTGCAGGTTCTCTTTCGATGCATCGACCATCGCCTGTACTTTGACCGGATCTACGCGCTGCATCAGCGCTTTAAACGGATTGACTGCATGATTAAGCAGCGGCTGCTGGTAATTATCCCAACGCAGTTCGCTGTTTAAAAATACTTCGACTTCACGCGCCATCGCCGGCAGTACTGGTTTTAAATAATGCATCAGCACGCGGAACAGGTTGATGCCCATAGAACAAACATCAAGCGTTTCCTGCTGTTTGCTGTCATCTTTGGCCAGAACCCATGGGGCTTTGGCGTCGATGTATTGGTTGGCTTTATCAGCCAGCGCCATAATGTCGCGGATAGCGCGGGCATATTCGCGCTCTTCAAAGGCGGCAGCGATGCTGTCGCCTTGAGCAATAAACTCGGCAAAAAGTTCTGGCTCGGCCAGATTTGACGATAAAGTGCCATTGAATTTTTTACTGATAAAGCTGGCGCAGCGGCTGGCGATATTGACCACTTTACCGACTAAATCGGCATTCACTTTCTGCGCGAAATCTTCGAGATTTAAATCTAGATCGACAATACCTGAGGTTAATTTTGAGGCGAAGTAATAACGCAAACACTCCGGATTTAAATGCTCTAGATAAGTGCGGGCTTTGATAAAAGTGCCGCGCGATTTCGACATTTTAGCGCCGTTGACCGTGACAAAACCGTGGGCAAAGACGCTGGTTGGTTTACGGTAGCCGGCACCATGCAACATCGCCGGCCAGAACAGGCTGTGGAAATAGATAATGTCTTTACCGATAAAGTGGTAAACCTCAGCGTCTGAATCTAATTGCCAGAACTGGTTAAAATCGATGCCGGTTTTGTCGCAATAATTTTTGAAACTGGCGAGATAGCCAATTGGCGCGTCCAGCCAGACATAGAAAAACTTGCCCGGCGCGCCCGGAATTTCAAAACCAAAGTAGGGCGCATCACGGCTGATATCCCACTGCTGCAGGCCGTCTTTAAACCACTCCTGCAGTTTGTTGGCCATTTCGCTCTGCAGCGCGCCGCCGCGGGTCCAGTCCTGCAGCATTTGTTCAAAGGCCGGCAGGTCGAAGAAATAGTGTTCAGAATCTTTTAATACCGGCGTTGCGCCTGAAACCACAGATTTCGGGTTTTTCAGCTCAGTCGGGCTATAGGTTGCACCGCAGACATCACAACTGTCGCCGTTTTGATCGAGCGCACCACATTTCGGGCAATCGCCTTTGACAAAACGGTCCGGCAAAAACATTTGTTTTTCCGGATCAAACAGCTGGCTGATCGAACGGCGTTTGATATAACCACCTGCGTCGAGCTTGGTATAAATTTCGCTGGCAAAGGCCAGATTTTCGCTGCTGTGGGTGCTGTGATAATTGTCAAAACCAATCAAAAACTCTGCAAAATCGGCCTGATGTTCAATAGCGGTCTGAGCAATCATTTGCTCTGGGGTTAATCCTAACTGCTGCGCTTTCAGCATAATCGGCGTGCCGTGGGCGTCATCGGCACAGACGTAATAACACTGATGGCCGCGAGCCTTTTGAAAACGCGACCAGATGTCGGTCTGAATGTATTCAAGCAGGTGACCTAAATGAATAGGGCCATTGGCATAAGGTAAGGCGCTGGTGATTAAGATTTTACGTGTCGTCATGAGCCGGCTCTGTATCGATGAATGCAATAAAAACAATGTGCAACATGATACAATAGCCAGCCACAAAGCGCGACAGCAGCGCACTAAGTGCCGGCTTTTTGTCTGGCCCGCGCAAAGGCCAAAAGCCGATGTGCCCCTGTACTTTGCAAGGATTTGTTATGTTTTCATTCTGGAAAAAAACAGCCGATTCTTCTCCCGCAGAAAGTTTCCCTGAGCCGCTGCGACCATTGCTCGACATGCCTTGCCATGATGCCATTCCGCTGCCGCTTGGCGAAATTGCTAAAATCCGCCTAGACCGCAACACTGTTCATCTGACACTGCCATTCCCGGCTTTGTGGCTGCAAGATTGGTTAACCGCACAGTGTAAAGCCTTGGGGCTTGGCTATATAATTGAGGTCAACTGGCAATCAGAGCTGCCGTTTGCTTTTGCTAAAGTGCGGCAAGTGATTCTTGTTGCTTCCGGTAAAGGTGGCGTCGGTAAATCCACTACGGCCGTCAATCTTGCAGTCGCGCTTTCGCAGCAAGGTGCCAAAGTAGGCTTGCTTGACGCTGATATATATGGGCCATCTATTCCGTTGATGCTCGGTGAAGCGCAAAGCCGGGCCACCTCACCGGATGAAAAACATCTGAATCCGCTGCATAAACACGGCATTGTGCTGCAATCGATTGGCTTTCTGGTCGACCCGGAAAATGCCACCGTCTGGCGTGGTCCGATGGCCAGTCAGGCTTTGATGCAGCTACTGAACGAAACTATCTGGCCGGAGCTCGATTATCTGGTCGTTGACATGCCGCCAGGTACCGGCGACATCCAGCTGACCATGTCACAAAAACTGCCGGTAGCAGGGGCGGTGATTGTGACCACGCCGCAGGATGTGGCGCTTGCTGATGCGAAAAAAGCCATTCAGATGTTCCGCCAGGTCAATATTCCGCTGCTCGGCCTTGTTGAAAACATGAGTTTTTATCAGTGTCCGTCCTGTGGTCATCAGGACGATATCTTCGGTACTAATGGCGGGTTGGAACTGGCCGCGCGTTATCAGGTCAGTGTGCTGGGGCAATTACCGCTGCAGGCGCAAATCCGCGAGGCGGGCGATGACGGGATACCCATCGCATTAGCAAAAGATAATCAAACAGCTGAAATCTATAGAAAAATAGCACAGCAGCTGATCTTCACTTTATACTGGCAAACCCGGCTCAGCCCGCAACAGGCGGTCGAAATTTTAATGACGGATGATTAACATGAGACTTTGCGATCGCGACATCGAACAATATCTGGCAGAAGGCCGAATTCAAATTGAGCCAAGACCTGCTGCCGACATGATCAGTGGCGTCAGCGTCGATATCCGCCTCGGCCACAAATTCCGCACTTTTCGCGCTTATGCCGCGCCTTTTATCGATTTGTCCGGCCCGCGTGAAGAAGTACAGGCTGCGCTCGATTCTGTGATGAGTGACGAAATTGTACTGACCGATGACGAAGCATTTTTTCTGCATCCGGGCGAACTGGCGCTGGCGATCACGCTCGAATCGGTCACATTGCCAGCCGACATTGTTGGCTGGCTGGACGGGCGTTCCAGTCTGGCACGATTGGGCCTGATGGTGCACGTGACCGCCCACCGGATTGACCCGGGCTGGTCTGGCAATATCGTGCTGGAATTCTACAACAGTGGCCGGCTGCCGTTGGCTCTTAGACCGAACATGAAAATCGGTGCGCTGAATTTTGAATTAATGACCGGTGAAGCGGCCCGGCCTTATAACAAACGTGAAGATGCCAAGTATCGCCAGCAAAGCGGCGCAGTCGCCAGCCGGATTGGCCAGGATGACCCGGGCCAGCAAGGCTAGTGGTAAACCCGGAATAACGCCGTTGCAGGCCGCTGCTTTGGATAAGCTTTTTTGGCGGAGGCTCTGTGGATTTGCATCCATTTGGCGGAACTCTGACGATGCTGTACTGAACCGCACTGGTCAACCGATTGTTCTTTTCGAACTTGTGGTGGTAAAAACAGTCCAAGTGCCGAGTTTCTATTCAGAAGCGATTCAGAAACAACGGCATATAACTGGGCTATCGTTCGAACAGTTGTGCTTGATACCCGTGATAAACAAGCTGCCTCAGCTGCAGCAAGGAGCCTGAAATGTCGTGCCGTGTGCCGTTCTTATCTGCCATTACTCTCGCTTTAGTGACCCAGTTCCCGGCTGTTGCGGCAGATAAACAGGCTGCAGCCAAGGCGACGCAACAACTGAGTCAACCTGCAGCTGCCACGGCTAAACCGCAGGCCGCAGCAAAAAAACAATTTTCTCAGGCTGAACTAGACCAGATGCTGGCGCCAGTGGCGCTGTATCCGGATACGGTACTATCTCACGTCCTTATTGCAGCGACTTATCCGCTGGAAATTATCAAAGCCACCCGCTGGTTATCGTCAAAACCAGGCATGACGTCGGAACAGGCGTTAAAAGCGGCCGAGAACGAATCCTGGGACCCGAGCGTACGTGCGCTGGTCGCATTCCCGCCACTGTTAACCAAGATGAATAACGAATTGGACTGGACGCAAAAACTCGGCGACGCGTTTTTGGTGCAGGAAAAGCAGGTGATGGCAACAGTGCAGAAGCTGCGCGAAAAAGCTTACACCGCTGGCAATTTGACCAATCAGGAACATCTTCGGGTTGAACGTAAAGAAAAGGTCATTGTGATTGAGCCGGCGCGGCCTGAAGTGATTTACGTGCCGGTTTATGACACTCGCGTCGTGTATGGTGACTGGTGGTGGCGTTCTTATCCGCCAGTGCACTGGCCATACCCAACCGGTTATCGTCGTCATGCGTCTTTCTACTGGGGCGCTGGCGTGCAAGTTGCACCAAATTTCTATTTCTCTACTTTTTACTGGCCACGCAATGAGATTGTGGTGATCCATCATCATGATTATCGTCCGCGGCAATATTACCGCAGCCATGATATCTATCAACACGAAGAACGCCGGCACTGGCGACATAACCCTGAGCACCGCCATGGTGTGGTCTATCAGGCCGGTTATGAACCTGTGCGCGAGACTCGCGGCGAAACCTGGCGTTATGAAGACCAGGGGGAACGCCGGCGCTGGGCTGCAGAAAAACGCCAAGATAATAATGTCGCGATGCCCGGCGACCAGCAAATTATCACACAGGCTGATCCAGACCATGAGCAGCTACGCCGGCAGCAACAGGACCGCGAGCAGGTATTTGCGCAGCCGGTCAATGAGTTAAATTCGCAGACGGAGCCTGTTGTTGTGATGCCGGACCAGGGCGACACCACAACGCCAGTGCAACCGGTCGCTGAAACCGTTGATAACAACAAAGACGGTATTATCGAACAACCGGTATTTGAGCAACCGGTGCATGAAACGCCAGTGACGGATATGCGAGCGCCGGTTGACCAGATTGGCTCGCCAGAGCAAATCGCAGCGCCAGAAATAGTGCCACAACCTGAGCCGCAGCCAGTGTATGAGCAGCCACAGCCGGTTGAGCCAATGCCGGAGCCAGTCACAGAGCAACCGATCACAGAGCTGCCGGTTTACCAACAACCAGAACCGGTGTACCAACAACCGGAGCCGGTGTACCAGCAGCCAGAGCCTGTATACCAACAACCGGAGCCGGTGTACCAACAACCAGAGCCGGTGTATCAGCAACCTGAACCTGTGTACCAACAACCAGAGCCGGTGTATCAGCAACCTGAACCTGTGTACCAACAACCAGAGCCGGTGTATCAGCAGCCTGAACCTGTGTACCAACAACCAGAGCCGGTGTACCAACAACCAGAGCCAGTGTATCAGCAGCCGGAACCGGTCAGCCAGCCGGTCATTGAGCAAAGCGGTATTCAATAATCTATGTCAGGCAGCCGGCTGGCTGCCTGTTTTTCAGGAGACATTATGCAGTTATATGGTTCTACCTCGTCGCCGTTTGTCCGCCGTTTGCGTCTGTTATTGGCCGAGCACCCGCATGAGTTCATCAGCCTGAATATTTTTGAATCAGCCGATCGCGAGCGGCTGATTGCGCTGAACCCGACACGCAAAGTGCCAATGCTGGCCGATGGTGAGCAGGTGGTCTTTGACTCCGGTGTAATTTACCGCTACCTGACACAGAAATTTGGCTTAAGCCCGCTGAGCTGGCCGCAGGAAAATTTGCTGACCATTATTAATGCGGCCAATGACTCACTGGTCGAGCTGCTGCTGTGTAAACGCTCAGGTTTTGATGTCCGGGATAACAAATTATTTTTTAATCTGCAGCACGAACGAGTGCATGCCACACTGAAGATTTTAAACAGCAAAGTGGCCGCCGGTGAATTTCAGCAATGGGACTATCTGGCGATGAGTTTGTACTGTCTGGTTGACTGGATTTGTTTCCGCGAGCTTGCGGATATGCAGCCGTTTGGCGCTTTATTGCAGTTTAAAATTGCCCATCAGAATAAAGTGGGTGTGGCGGAGACAGATCCGCGTCTGGGTTAGTCAGCAATTGAAAAACAAAGGGCTGCAGTTGCAGCCCTTTGTTTTTTAAAACCCGGTCCAGGTAAAAATTAGTCAAGCCCAATAAAACCGCCGGTCTGATGCGCCCATAACTGCGCGTAGATACCGCCTTTGGCAATTAACTCCTGATGGCTGCCTTGCTCCACAATAGCGCCTTGATCAAGCACGATCAGCCGGTCCATCGCCGCAATAGTCGACAAGCGGTGGGCGATAGCTATCACGGTTTTGCCGGCCATCAGCCGGTTCAGACTGTGCTGGATCGCTGCCTCCACCTCTGAATCCAGTGCTGAGGTTGCTTCATCCAGAATTAAAATCGGTGCGTTTTTCAGCAGCACCCGCGCAATCGCAATGCGCTGACGCTGACCGCCGGATAACTTCACGCCGCGTTCACCGACCTGCGCGTCCAGGCCATGGTTACCACGGGGGTCGCTTAGCTCGCTGATAAACTGGTCCGCTTCAGCCGCTTTGACGGCAGCCAGCAGCTCAGCTTCACTGGCATCCGGTTTGCCGTACAGAATATTTTCCCGGACTGTGCGGTGCAGCAGCGACGTATCCTGCGTCACCATCGCAATTTGTGCGCGCAGGCTTTCTTGTTTGACGTCGCGGATATTTTGTCCGTCAATGCGGATTTGACCGGTTTCCAGGTCATAAAAGCGCAATAGCAGATTGACTAAAGTTGATTTTCCGGCGCCACTACGGCCGACCAGGCCGACTTTCTCGCCCGGTTTTATTTTTAAATCAAGCTGCTGCAGTACCTGCCGCCCTTGGCTGGCATATTGAAAGCTGACGTGGTCAAAATGAATCGCGCCGCCCTGTACCTGTAGCGGTTTGGCATCAGGCTGGTCCAGTACTTGTTGTGGCTGTGCCAGCGTGGTAATGCCATCGGCTACTGTGCCGATGTTTTCAAACAAGCTGCTGACTTCCCACATGATCCACTGCGACATGCCGTTTAAGCGCAGCGACAGACTGACCGCAATCGCAATTGCACCGACACTGACAGCCTGCGCCATCCATAACCAAATTGATAAAGCGCCAATTGAGAACACAAGCAAGTAGTTCAGCGCCTGCACGCTGAAACTTAACCAGGTGACCAGGCGCATCTGCTCGTACACCGGATTTAGGAAACGCGACATGCTGTCTTTGGCGTAATCGGCTTCGCGGCTGGTGTGCGAAAACAACTTAATCGTATTGATATTAGTGTAGCTATCGACAATACGGCCGGTCATATCAGAGCGGGCGTCGGCCTGACGGCTCGCAACATCTTTTAAACGCGGAATAAAATAGATCTGCAGGCAGATATACAGCGCCAGCCAGACTAATAACGGCAACACCAGACGCCAGTCAGCATCAAACACCAGATACAGCATAGTGCTGAAATACACCAGCACATAGACCATCACATCCAGCAGCTTAGTCGCGGTTTCCCGCACGGCGAGGGCGGTCTGCATCACTTTGGTGGCGATACGACCAGCAAAATCATTCTGATAAAAACTGACGCTTTGTTTGAGTAAATACCGGTGCGCCTGCCAGCGGATCGACATCGGATAATTGCCCAGCAATGTTTGGTGTAACACGGCGGAATGAATAAGCACCAGCAGCGGCATGCCGACGGCGGTCAGCAAACCCATGCGGATCAAAGTGTCTTGCTCGGTTTGCCACAAAGTGGCCGGGTCTTTTTGCACCAGCCAGTCGACCAGCTGACCCATAAAGCCGAATAATGACACTTCAAGCATTGCCAGTAAGGCGGTGAGCAGCGCCATCACTAGCAACGGAATTTCCATACCTTTGCTGTAATGGCGACAAAACGCATACAAGCCTTTAGGCGGTTGTGTTGGTTCTTCGGCCGGGAAAGGTTTGGTTAATTTTTCGAAAAACTGCAGCATGGCAGACCTCTGTGTGCCTGCCACTTGCGCGGCAGGTGTTAATAACGGCGCAAAATATCCCGGCTACAGCTCAGCATGGTCTGTATCTGTGGCTGAGTAATATCCAGATGAGTAACTAAGCGTAAGCGGGATTTAGTCTGACCAGCACTTTGATACACACTGCTGGTCAACCGGACCTGATGTTTGCCCAATTCTGCCACAAAATGGCTGGCCAGCGCAGCGTCCAGATCGCAGAAAATGATATTAGTTTGTGGCATTTGCAGTGAAAACTGAGTTTCCAAAGCGCAATCTGACACGATCTGCTGCAATCCTGTTGCCAGCTGCTCTGCATGTTGATGGTCATCCTGGAGCCGTCTGACATGCTGCTGCAGCGCATACAAACCGGCAGCGGCTAAACCGCCGGCCTGACGCATGCCGCCACCGAGCATTTTGCGCACGCGGCGGGCCCGGGCAATAAATTCCGCTGAACCTAACAGCAAAGAGCCAACAGGTGCGCCCAGCCCTTTGGACAAACACACCGAAATCGAGTCATAACCACTGACCAGCTGCCGGGCGACCTGATAAGGATCTGCCTGTGTTGTTGATGCAATGGCGACCGCGGCATTAAAAATGCGCGCACCATCAATATGACAGGTCAGTTGATTCGCTTTGGCCAAAGCCGCCATTTGCGCCATATAGTCCAGGCTCAGCACCTGGCCGCCGGTGGTGTTCTCAATCACCAGTAAGCGGGTGTGGGCAAAATGCGGGTCGTCCGGTTTAATCGCCGCCAGTACGTCAGCCGCTAACAGACTGCCATCTGGCTGATTAGCCAATGGCTGTGGCTGAATAGAACCCAGCACTGCCATACCGCCGCCTTCCCATTTATAGGTATGCCAGTTTTGGCCAACGATGGCTTCATCGCCGCGCTGGCAGTGACTCATCAGCGCAATCAGGTTGGTCATAGTGCCGCTGGGCGCGAATAACGCCGCTTCAAAACCCAGCAGCTCGGCGGCATATTGTTGCAACGCATTGACCGACGGATCATCACCAAACACATCGTCGCCAAGCGGGGCAGCAGCCATCACATCACGCATGGCCGCAGTAGGTTGCGTCACGGTATCGGAGCGAAAATCAATCATAAAGAGTCCTGCCAAAGTTGCGATGGAGCAACTTTAACATACCGCGTGGTACATTCTGCAGCGGCTGGTGCTGTGAAATCTGCCCAACAGCGACTACTTTGCGACTAAAATCCTGCGCTGCGTCAGGGGACTATCGGTTCGGCAATAAATGACTGCGTCAGAGTGTCGAGGTCACTGACCAGCCAGGCTGGGTCCAGATGTTGTTTCAATCCGGCCGGTAAATGGCGAATGAGCTGCAGCGCAGTCGCCGACAGGCGCCGGTCGCGTCTGGCGACCAGATACCAGTGACTTTCCAGCGGTAAACCTTTTACTGGCAAAATCTGCACCGGTTCAGTACCAGCCTTCAGCGTATGCGCCGACAACACCGCCAGACCAAGGCCTGAAGCAACGCTGAGCCGGATAGCTTCGTTACTCTCAATCTGCATGGTCTTCTCCAGCGCCAGGCCCTGATTACTAAGCCAGGTCTCCAGCATCAGCCGCGTTGCGGAGCCGGGCTCGCGGATTAGAAAGCGTTCGGCTTTTAAATCTGCCATCGTCAAATCAGTGCGATCTGACGCCCAGTGGCCGGGCGGCGCAATCAGTTGCAACGGGTTTTTCAGCAACCGGCGCGCCAGCACCTGATTGCCGGCCGGTGGATGGCTGAACAGAAACAGGTCGTCCTGTTGTTGTTCAAATCGGCTTAAAATTTGTGCCCGGTTGCCAATATTTAACGTCAGTTCGATTTGCGGAAACCGGCGGGAAAACTCTGCCAGCAGCGGTGGCAAAATGTATTTGGCGGTGGTGACGATACCAAGGCTTAAGCTACCGCTATTACCAGCGCGGGCGCTTTGCACAAACTGTGAAAAATCAGCAAAACGGCCCAGCACATCCTGACTGGCGCGATATAACTCAGCACCCACCGGCGTTGGCACTAATAAACCCTGATTAGTTTCAAGTAACGGCTCGCCAGCCCATTCACTGAGCTTTTTCAGTTGGATGGACACCGTCGGCTGGGTCAGATGCAGCTGGCGTGCCGCCTGCGAAACACTGCCGTGCTGCACCACGGCCTGATAAACCTGCAACAGACGAAAACTCAGATGGCGGATATTCATAGATAATTATCTATATTGGTGAGTTCATACATTTATTATTCATCAGATGCAGTGACGTGCACAATAGCGCCCGGCTCAGAGCGGAGGAAATACAGATGCCAGATATTGTGATAGCGTTTTTTGCCTTTGGTTTAATCGCCGGTTTACTGAAATCTGATTTAAAAGTACCGCATTCAATTTATGAGACGCTGTCGATTTTATTGATGCTGGTGCTGGGGTTAAAAGGCGGCCTGGCGCTGCACGGTAATGTCACTTCGACCTTGCTGCTGGAATTGCTGCCGGTGGCGTTGCTGGGATTTATCCTGCCGTTATTGTGTTACCCGATTTTACGCAAGCTGGTACGGCTGAATATCGACGATGCTGCCAGTATCGCTGCACACTATGGTTCGGTCAGTGCCGGTACTTTTGCGCTGGTACTGGCGATGACAGAACGCGCTGGTTTACCGGTGGCGCCGCAGACGACACTTTATCTGGTGCTGCTGGAGTTGCCGGCAATTATCGTCATGCTATGGCTGCACCGCCGTCTGACCGGTCAGGGCAGCGCGGGCGGTATAGTGCGCGAATCGCTGACCAGCCGTGGCGTGTTGCTGCTCGGTGGCGGGGTACTGATTGGTTATGTCTATGGTCCGGTAGGGCTGGAGCCGATTGCCCCGGCATTATTAGGTGGTTTTAAAACGATGCTGGCGCTGTTTTTACTGGAAATGGGCTTGTGTACCGCGAAAGTTTGCTCACCGTTGCCACTGGCGCAATGGCGATTACTGGCGTTCGCTGCAATCATGCCGTTTGCGCTGGCCTGGAGTGGGATAGCGACTGCGCTCTGGCTCGAATTGCCGCAAGGCAGTGCTGTGGTGCTTGCCGGTTTAACGGCCAGCGCGTCATACATTGCCGCGCCGGCTGCGATCCGTGCTGCAGTGCCAACAGCTAACATTGGACTTGCTATGTTAGCGGCACTGGGCATTACGTTTCCGGTCAACGTACTGATTGGCTTACCTCTGTATCAGCACTGGGTCAGCTGGTTTTATTAACAGCAGACTGTATGGCTTTATCCCAGGTGCCAGCCGAGCTGGCGCCTGAGCCATTGCCAGCCGGGTGCTGCAGGTTTTAAGTTTGCTGGCTTTGAAGGTGTTGCCACCAGTAAATCCGCCTTAATCCAGGGCGGCGCCACACTGCCAAACCCCGCGGTTGGGTAGTATTCCGGCTGAAATGTTCTGTTCAGTTGTTCCGTCTTCATCACATCACCTCAGTAAAATCTCAGACCACGCTGGCAGAATGCCAGTTATGTGTTGCAGTCAGATGATCAGCATGACGTGAATGACGAAACCGGCATGCGGGCAGATCTTCATCTGAGCTAAGCGTCGGCGTCCGTTCCGGCCAAAGCCTGATAATTGTAAAGAATGCCGGTTTTTGCTAACTGGAGCTATGCGTTATTTTGGCGGACGGTCAAAATGAAAAAGTACTGGCAGTAGTAAAATCACTAATTAATTGCCACAGAAATCAACGCAGTAAATTTACGTCATTGCACTGTTGTCCGCATTTAGTTACAAGACAACGTTGTCTTTCTACTGAATAATTTAGCTTGCAGCTAAATGTATGCCCGCCGGCTGAAACGTCCCCTGAGCCAAAAATTATCAAACCGTGCGGTACATCACAAAAGCAAACCACCTAAATGCAAAAAGCCTGCAAAAGCAGGCTTTTCGAGCGAAATTTAATGGTCGGTACGGCGGGATTCGAACCCACGACCCCTGACACCCCATGACAGTGCGCTACCAGGCTGCGCTACGTACCGACGAGCGCCTTATCTTACTGTCTTTCTGTCTGATTGCAATGCTGTCCATGCTGACTGCGGCATTTTTAGCCGGTTTATCAGGCAAATAGGCCAAACTCTGGCCTCTGTTTCGGTTATGGTAGTAGCTGGCTACATCCATCCGGATGTCTGCGTTTAATCAGCTGCGCCACGCCGGAGGCCGGAAATTTATGTGGATTCTATTTACCTTATTGGCCGCGTCAATGCAGGCGGTTCGCAATGCCTGTCAAAAGGAACTCAGCAGAGAAGTCTCAGTGCTGGGTGTGACGCTAGCGCGTTTTATCTACGCGGGTCCGTTAGCGGCGCTTTATTTATGGGCTTTGTATGCGCTGACTCCCCCCTTACAGCGGCCAGAAGTGCCGCAGTTTTCGTTGGGATTTGCTGGTTTTGTACTGGCCGCGTCACTGATGCAAATTCTGGCGACGGCCCTCATGGTAGTGCTGTTTAAACAAAAAAATTATGCCATCGGTGTTGGTCTGGCGAAATCAGAGGCGATCTTCGCGGCAGTGCTTGGCGTGTTATTTTTTGCCAGCGCGCTCAGTCCGCTGGGTTGGCTTGGCGTAGCGGTGGGTGCTGTGGCGGTGTTTTTACTCAGCGGTGTGAAGAAGATCCGCGAGCTGCCGCTCAGAACTGTTGCGATTGGCGCGGCTTGCGGCGCAGCGTTTGCGCTTACTTCTTTGTGGATCAGAGAAGCCAGCCTCACGCTGGGGTTGCCGTTTCCTTATGGCGCGGCCTGGGTGTTGCTGTTTGTTATCAGCTGCCAGACCTTGCTGTTGCTGAGTTATTTGCTGCTTCGTGACCGGGCGGTGCTGGTGGCGCTGTGGAACAGGCCCCGGTTGACAATGGCGACAAGTTTTTTCAGCTGTGTTGGATCACTCGGCTGGTTTACTGCGATGAGCCTCGAAACCGTACCTCTGGTAAAAACACTGGGGCAGGTGGAAGTGCTGTTTACCTTGTTGATTTCAGTGTTCTGGTTTAAAGAAAAGCTTAAACGCACCGACTTGCTGGGCCTTGCATTGGTCGTAGTGGCGGCTGTGCTGGTGATGTGGGCCTGATTTTGCGTAGAATGGGTTAACGCATTTTTTGAGATAACAAAGCCAAAACATGACAACAAATATTCTTGGCCGTGCGCTGAGCCCGGCAGAACTCGAGATAAGCGGTGATTTTCTCGCGCTGACACTAAGTCATCCGGAACAATTAACCCCATTTTCTTATGTGCTGGCGGATGGCACTGTTGCCGAGATTTGGGATACCGGCGTTATTTGTCTGACACCAGTGCAGCATGGCAATACCGATATCGTGTTGTCATCTGGTGTGCACGGCAATGAAACGGCGCCGATTGAACTTTGTGCTGCGCTGTGTCAGGACGTGCTGGCAGGTAAACTGCAACTCAAACAACGCACCTTGTTTTTATTCGGCAATCCGCCGGCGATCAATGCGGGTAAACGGGAACTGGTCGACAACCTGAATCGTTTGTTCTCTGGTCATCACAGCAAAGGTGAGGGTGAACCTACCTGGGAGCGTCAGCGCGCAGCAAGACTTGAACACTATGTACAGCGCTTTTATCAGGCCGGTGGCGACGGGCGCGAGCGTCTGCTCTACGACCTGCATACGGCTATTCGTGGCTCGCAGTTTGAAAAATTCGCTGTTTATCCGTTTTTACATGGCAAACCGTGGAACAAAACCCAGCTGCGTTTTTTACATGCCTGCGGCGTAGAAACTTTTCTGCTGATGCAAACACCGGCCTCGACTTTCAGCTATTTCGGCGCGCAAAGCTGCGGCGCCCATGCTTTTACGCTGGAGCTGGGTAAAGTGCGGCCCTTTGGCGAGAACGATATGAGCCGTTTTGCCGCATGTGATTTGATGCTGCGGGCTTTGGTCACAGATACAGTGCCAACACTTGCCGAATTTGACGAAAGCCAGTTCAACTTCTTTGTCGTCAGCCGTGCGGTGAATAAACACACTGAACAGTTTGAGCTGTGTTTTGCCCGCAATATCGAAAACTTTACCCAGTTCCCACTTGGTACTGTGTTGGCGCGGGATGGTACAGTCGAGTACCGTGTCGACGAGCCAGGCGAAGCCATTATTTTCCCCAATGCTGATGTTGCCATCGGTCAGCGCGCTATGTTGCTGGTAAAGCCGGTTTCAGTTGCCGGGCAGTTGTGTGACTAAATCCGTCCACCTTTAATAAACGGGCTTTACGCCCGTTTTTCCTTCACATTAGTTTTCCTTATTCGAGAGCTCGGAAAAATTCACCGTAAAAACCCCGGCTGTGCTACGTTTTACAAGCTGGCGCAGTTGCAATGCAGTTTACGTAAAGGTAAAGTCAGCCGCGCTGGAATAAAAACAATAACAGCATCCTGCAGGGGTTTGGTTGACGTTAACGTCAAGTATAAAAATATGACGCGGCCAGACATCTGCAAAAATCCAGGGGAGAAGCTGACCTAAACAGCGACAGACTGTCGGTCAGATGGGTTTAACATCAAGGTAAAGCCGGCAAACACCAAGGTCCGCGTTACCCGCATGACAAAGAGAGATCTATGACCAACCCGAATAACGCCACGATTTCGACTGTTCATCAGGCCGAATTCACCAGTGGCCACGCTTTGCAGATCCCAACACTGCGCATTTTACAGGATGACGGCACTTTGTACGCCGGTGCCACGGCGCCCGAGCTGGACAAGGCCACCGCATTAAAAATGTATCAGACCATGACCTTTATCCGGGTATTAGATGAACGGATGTTAGGCGCACAGCGTCAGGGCCGCATCAGCTTTTATATGAAGTGCCTGGGTGAAGAAGCTGCCACCGTCGGCAGCGCGGCAGCGCTGGATGATGCCGACATGATCATGGCGCAATACCGTGAGCAAGGCGCCTTGCGTTACCGTGGGTTTACGCTGGAGCAGTTTATGAACCAGCTGTTCTCCAACGAAAAAGATTTAGGTAAAGGCCGGCAGATGCCGGTGCATTACGGCAGCAATGCCATTCATTACATGACGATTTCAAGCCCGCTTGGCACGCAGATTCCACAAGCAGCCGGTTATGCGTATGCGCAAAAACTGCGTGGTTTATCAAACGTCACCATCTGTTATTTTGGTGAAGGCGCAGCCTCTGAAGGCGACTTCCACGCTGGTTTAAATATGGCCGCCGTGCACAAAGCGCCGGTGCTGTTTTTCTGTCGCAATAACGGTTATGCCATATCAACACCGGCCAACGAGCAGTTTAAAGGCGACGGCATTGCCTGTCGCGGCGTTGGTTATGGCATGAAAACTATCCGCGTGGATGGCGCAGATATTTTAGCGGTGTATCAGGCCACCAAAATGGCGCGTGAATACGCTTTAGCCCATAACGAGCCGGTGCTGTTGGAATCTATTGCTTACCGTTTAGGTGCGCATTCATCGTCAGACGACCCAAGCGGTTATCGCTCAAAAGAAGAAGAAGAGCTGTGGCGCAAAAACGACCCGATCTCTCGTTTCCGTTTATACCTGTTGCAAAAATGCTGGCTGGATGATGAAGCCGACAAAGTTGCCACTGAGCAGCTGCGTCAGGACATTCTCGAAGCGTTAAAAGTGGCGGAAAAAGTTGCCAAGCCAGGTATCGAACATTTGATCAGTGATGTTTACGCCGAACCTATCCCTGAACTGGAACGCCAGCTGGCGGACCTGAAAGACCACATCCGCAAATATCCGGATGCGTATCCAATCACGTCGGGGAGAATATGATGCCGAAGATGAATATGTTGCAGGCCATCAACAACGCGCTCGATTTAGCGATGGCCAAAGATGACGGTGTGGTGTGTTTTGGTGAAGACGTTGGCCATTTCGGCGGCGTGTTCCGCGCCACCTCAAAATTGCAGGAAAAATACGGCAAAGCCCGTTGTTTTAACACGCCTTTGACCGAACAGGGCATTGCTGGTTTTGCCAACGGCATGGCGGCACAAGGTATGAAGCCGGTGGCGGAAATTCAGTTCGCTGATTATATCTTCCCGGCCTTTGACCAAATCGTCAACGAAACCGCCAAGTTCCGTTACCGCTCAGGTAATGAATTTAACGTCGGTGGACTGGTATTCCGCACGCCATATGGTGGCGGCATTGCCGGTGGTCACTACCACAGTCAGTCGCCGGAAGCTTATTTTGCCCACACGCCGGGTTTAAAAATCGTCGTACCACGCAACCCGCATCAGGCCAAAGGTTTGTTGCTGGCTTCGATTAACTGCCCGGACCCGGTGATTTTCTTTGAACCTAAGAAGCTGTACCGCGCGTCCGTCGGTGAAGTGCCGGAAGAATATTACGAGCTGCCGATTGGTCAGGCCGAAGTAATGAAAACCGGCACGCAAGTCACTGTGCTTGCTTGGGGCGCCCAGATGGAGATCGTGGAAAAAGCGGTCGAAATGGCCGAAGCCATCGGCATTTCCTGTGAGCTGATTGACCTTCGCAGTATCCTGCCGTGGGACGTCGATACCGTCGCAGAGTCGGTGAAAAAGACCGGCCGGCTGGTGATTAATCACGAAGCGCCGCTAACCGGTGGTTTTGCCGGTGAAATCGCCGCGACTATTCAGCAGCGCTGTTTCCTGCATCTGGAAAGCCCAATCCTGCGCGTCTGTGGTCTGGATACACCGTACCCGCTGGCGCTGGAAAAAGAATACGTCGCCGACCATTTAAAAACCTTCGAAGCCATTAAAGCTTCAGTCAATTTCTGAGCCGGAGTTATCGATGAAAAAAGATTTTATCCTGCCGGACATTGGTGAAGGCATCGTCGAATGTGAACTGGTCGACTGGCTGGTGAAAGAAGGCGACCGCATTGTTGAAGATCAGCCGATCTGCGACGTGATGACCGACAAAGCGCTGGTACAAATTCCGGCAGTATACAACGGCGTCGTCAGCAAGCTGTATTACGCAAAAGGCGATATCGCCAAAGTGCATGCGCCTTTGTTTGAAATGATTGTGGATGTGGCTGCGGGGGATGCCCCTGTGGTTGCAGCGCCGGTTGCACCTGTGGCTGTTGGCGGTAAAGTGGTGGAAGATTTTATTCTGCCGGATATCGGTGAAGGCATCGTTGAATGTGAAGTGGTCGAATGGCTGGTCAAAGAAGGCGATATCATCGCTGAAGATCAACCGGTTTGTGATGTGATGACCGACAAAGCCTTAGTGCAAATCCCGGCCAAACATCCGGGCAAAGTGGTCAAGCTTTATACTGCCAAAGGCCATATCGCTAAAGTACATGCGCCACTGTTTGCCATTGAAATGGACGCGACGCTGGCCTCTGCAACGCCGGGCTCTGCACACGCCATTGCACCAGCAGCGGTTCAGTCGGGCGTGCCAGTTGCTGCGTCTGCTACGGCATCTGTTACAGCAACTGCGACCAGCCTGCCAGCCGGCCATAAAGCACTGGCAAGTCCGGCCGTGCGTCGTCTGGCGCGCGAGCTCAGCGTCGACATCCACCGGGTGCCGGGCACTGGCCCTAAAGGCCGGGTGTTTAAACAAGACGTGCAAGCGTTTGCTTCTGGTGCCGTAACAGCACAAGCCACCGCCGCACCAGTTGCAGCGACGCGTGACACTGCGCCAGCGCCAGTAACTGCAGGCAGCACCGGCCGCCGGGTTGAGCCGATTAAAGGCATTAAAGCTGCGATGGCGCGGCAGATGGCTGAATCCGTAGCGACCATTCCGCACTTTACCTATTGCGAAGAGATTGACCTGACCGAGCTGATTGCTTTGCGTTTAAGCCTGAAAGATGGTTTAGCCAAACAAGGTGTGAAGCTGACGATGATGCCGTTTTTTATCAAAGCGATGTCACTGGCGCTCAATGAGTTCCCAATCTTAAACAGTCAAGTCAATGCGGATTGCACGGCGCTGACGTATTTTGACGAGCATAACATCGGTATCGCGGTGGATTCCAAAGTCGGTCTTTTAGTGCCTAATGTGAAAGATTGCCAGCGTAAATCTATTGTCGAAATTGCGCAGGATTTAACGCGTTTAACTGATTTAGCGCGCGAAGGCCGCGTCAGTCCGGCGGATTTAAAAGGCGGCACAATCACCATTTCCAATATTGGCGCTATCGGTGGTACTGTCGCGACGCCGATTATCAACAAACCGGAAGTGGCAATTGTGGCTTTGGGCAAAGTGCAGCAACTGCCGCGTTTTGACAGCAAAGGCCATGTGGTGGCGCGCTCCATCATGCAGGTCAGCTGGTCGGGCGATCACCGTGTCATCGACGGTGGTACTATCGCGCGCTTTACCAACCTGTGGAAAAAATACCTCGAAGAGCCGTCTGCCATGTTGGTGGCGATGCGCTGACGAAGGCGCTAAAGCACGCGCAGAAGCTATCTAATGCGCTGAAAACCTGTTAAAAAAGCCCCACACGGGGCTTTTTTGTTTTCGCGATGTACAAACACCAACTACGTAATTTTTATATTCCGGAAGAGCAGTCGATTTACCTGCTCAACGCCAACGACGCGAAAAAACTCAAAGACTGGGTCGCGCTTTGTATGGACGAGCTGGCTAAACTCGGCTATCGCGACATCGAACTGGTGGGCAAAGGCGCTTACGGTTTTGCTTTCGCTGGCCTTGATAAAGCCGGTGAGCAATGTGTGTTTAAGTTCTCCCGCGTTAATCTGCCGCAGCATATCCAGGAGCGGCTGGCCGACGAGGCTTATATGCTGTCGCAAATCCAGCACCCGAATGTGCCGCGTTATATCACGTATCAGCTGGTGAAAAAACAAGGCATTCTGATGATGGGCCGGGCGCGGGGGATTGACCTCGAACAATACAGCCTGCGCCATGGCCGCTTGCCGGTGCGGCTGATTATTGAAATCGCCGCCCAGCTTGCCAGTTTGCTGAAGTTTTTACGCAGCCATCAGAAAGACGGTGAGGCCTGTCCGATAGTGCATGGCGATATCAAGCCGTCCAATCTGGTGTATGACGAAGTCAGCGGTCAGATCAGTCTGGTGGATTGGGGCAGTTCAGTGTTTGCGCAGACGGACGAGCACGGCAATTATCTCGGTAATAACGTGATGAGCCTGATGTCTGCCGATTTACAGCATTCCAATGCGCGGCTTGGCGACGTGTATTTTATCGGCGCTGAGCAAAGGGCCGGTGCCTTGTCCAGCCCACGTTTTGACGAACAGGGCGTGGCGGGCACATTGTACGCTCTGGCATCCGGGCAAGGTTGTCGTTTTGGCCGCAAAGCTATACCGGCGCGAAGCCTGGGCCTGCCAAATGAATTTGCCACTATTCTCGACAGCCTGCTCTCTGATGACCCACAGCTCAGAGCCCAGGCTGGTGATTACTTCCTCAAGGCGATGCCTCGGCTGGTGCATCTGGTATTACCGCCCATCAAGGTGTTGGACGATTCGCCGCTGCTGCCGTTTGGTATCAATCAACAAAGCCGCGAACTGGACACGGTGGTCTATTCGTCGCGTAAATCCTTTTTGCGTGAACACAGCGAAGAAGATGGCATTCAGTACATCGACGATGTGCAGCTGGAACGTTATTACAAAAACTACCTCGAAGGTATGGGCGAGACCGAAAAGGCCTTTGTTGCAGCTGTCAGCCGGCTTGGCCGCTATCCGGTGGTGGGCGGCTTAGCTATTCACTGGCAGGCACAAGGTGTTTATATCGACTGTCATTTCCATCTGTATCAGCAACAGCTGACCGATGCTTTTACGCTGGCTCTGAACAATGTGGTCACGTTGGCGCGGGCTATCGCTAAAGTAGGCACTTTTAAAGCCTGTCTGTTTGACGCCCGCCAGACTATCCACCTGGCCCGCGACAGCGCCGATGAAGCTTTTGCCGTTCCGCCGGGGTTAATCATTCCTTATGAAGTCAAAGCAGTCAGTAACGCTGAACTCAGCAGTAAACAGCATTCCTATTTTGAAGACGGCAAAGACCCCGATGAGCAGCTGACGCTGCCGGATGCCATTATGGACGACCTGGCGCAGCTGAACCTCATTCGCCATACCGGCTGTATTATTTTCGAAGTCACCAGTTTTTATATGAAAATCCACAGCTACTTTCATTTGCTGGACGCTGAGGCAGAGCCGCAGTTTGCTGCTTTACTGGCAAATATTGTGCGGAAAATTCCGCTTATTCGCGGCGAAGGTGTCGGCGGTTTTATGAAGCTGCCGCATAAAGACACCCGGAAATTCAGCCATCAGCTGGTGCAGCCCCCTTTGGTTTACCCGGCGAATCCGAATATCAGATAAAGTTAAAATAACCTGCAGCCAGGCGTGGATTTGCTATTGTTTGAAAGATGGAGCAACAGGCAGGAGCTTGGCGTGGACCCTTCGTTAGTAAAACAGCAAATCGCGATCCTGCAGGCTATTGCCGATCATTCGGGGGCAGTGATCGGGGCCAAAGATTTGGATGGTCATTATTTATATGTGAATCAGCAATATGGCAGGTTGTTCAGCAGACCTGTTACTGATTTTATCGGCAAAACCGATGCTGAGTTATTTCCGGCGGAGACTGCCTTGCAATTCCGCCGGGCGGATATTCTGGCACAGCAATCTGCGGTCGCAATCAGTGTTGAAGAGCGCGTCGAAGTCGACGGTGTGGAAAAAGAGTTTTTGTCGCTGAAATTTCCCATCAACAATCAACAAGGCGAACTGTTCGCGACTGGTTTAGTTGCGGCAGATATCAGCAAACTGAAGGAACTGCAGCGCCAGTTACAAAATCTGGCCGACCATGACCCACTCACTGCGTGTTTTAACCGCCGTCGTATCCTCGAAATCGCCGAGCTGCACTTAAAAAAAGCCCGCCGTTATCAGCAGGATTTCAGTATTTTGCTGTTTGACCTTGACCATTTTAAGCAAGTGAATGACCAGTATGGCCATGCTGCCGGTGACCTGGTGCTGCAGGGTTTTGCCAGTAAAGTTCAGTCTGAACTACGCAAGCCGGATGATTTCGGCCGTATTGGCGGCGAAGAGTTTATCGCGTTATTGCCGGATACCAATGCCCATTCTGCTGTGGCTCTGGCGGAGCGGATCCGGGTGAAAATAGCCGACTGGCAGTGCCCGGCCCTCGATGGTGGCCAAATTACTACCTGCATCGGTATCGCCGAATTCTCCTTACAGCTTCAGCGTATGGATGAACTGACGGCAGCAGCTGACCACGCTTTGTATCAGGCCAAAGCCCAGGGGCGTAACTGCGTACGGATTTATTAAAGTGAGGGTTGCTAACTCTTTGATTTATATCTGTGAACAGTTAACATGCAGTTGAATCATTCAGTGGAGTTCTAAGCCCGTCCATGGTCAGAAAAATTTGCTTGTTGCTGTTGTATTGGCTCTGTGGCACTGCTGTGGCCCTGACACCACTAAATGCGCCAGACCCGCATAGTTTTGCCAATTATAAACAGGTGCGTAGTCGGCATCTGGTGCTGGACCTTGCAGTGGATTTCACCCGGCAGCAACTCACCGGCTATGTTCAACATCAGCTGGAGCGGATAGATCCCGCGGTACAACGGCTGGTGCTGGACACCCGTCATTTAAAGATCACCGCAGTGACCGCTAGCCGCGATGGTGTGCACTGGCAAAATACACCTTATCTGCTCGGGATCACCGATGCGCTAAAAGGCCAGCCGCTGACTATTCAGTTGCAGCCAGACACTCAGGCGGTGCGGGTCTATTATCAGACCACACCACAAGCCAGTGGCTTGCAGTGGCTGACTGCTGACCAAACCAGCGAAAAAAAACAGCCGTTTTTATTCCCACAATCTCAGCCTGTGCATGCCCGCAGCTGGTTGCCACTGCAGGACACTCCGGCTATCCGCGTCACTTATCAGGCGAATATTCAGACTTTACCAGAGCTACTGGCGGTGATGAGCGCCGACAACAGCGCCAATACCAGGCGTGACGGTCATTACCGCTTTGATATGCCACAACCGGTGCCATCTTATTTGATAGCGTTGGCGGTCGGTGATTTGCATTTTAAAGCCATGTCTGCTGATAGCGGTGTATACGCAGAAAAAATCTGGCTGGACAAAGCCAGTGTTGAATTTGCTGACACCCAGAAAATGATGGACGCCGCCAACCGCTTGTTTGGCCAGTATCCGTGGAAGCGCTATGACTTATTAGTTTTGCCTTCCAGCTTTCCGTTTGGCGGCATGGAAAATCCGCGTTTGTCTTTTGTCACGCCGACTATTATCACCGGGGATAAAAGTCTGATTAGTCTGGTGGCACATGAACTGGCGCATTCGTGGAGTGGTAATCTGGTCACAAATGCCAGCTGGAACGATGTCTGGCTCAATGAAGGTTTTACTAACTATGTCGAAAACCGCATTATGCAACAGGTTTATGGTCAGACGCGCGCCGACATGGAATTACTGCTGAATGTGCAGGCACTGCGTGAACGCATCAAACAATTGCCGCCAGCTGACACGCGACTGCAGCCCGATTTTACCGGGCGCGCTCCGGACGACGCTTTTCATCCGGTGCCTTATGTCAAAGGCCAACTGTTGCTGTACACGCTGGCACAACATTTTGGTCAGGACAAATTTGACGAGTTTTTGCGGCGCTACTTTGCCAAATTTGCCTTTCAATCGATCGATTCTGCGGCATTTATTAAGTTTTTTTCCGAAGAGCTGAATCAACAGCAGAGTTTCAGCGCTGCATCACTGGCGCAGTGGTTACATCAGCCCGGGCTCAGTGCTGAAATTCTGTTACCGGCCTCCGATGGCTTTCGGCGCATCACAGAAAGCCAGCAGCAGTGGTTGCGCGGCAAGACCAGCCTGAGTCTGCTGGCCACCAGTCATTGGTCGGTGCACGAATGGCTGCATTTTATTGAACAATTGCCGCGCCAACTCAGTCCGAAGCAGCTCAACGAGCTGGAAATGGCATTTTCGCTGTCACAAAGCAGTAATGCCGAGATTTTCACCGCCTGGGCCAAGCTGGTGATCCCGCTGAATCATCAGCAAATTATTCAGCCGCTGCGGCAGTTTTTACTGAGTGTAGGCCGGCAGAAATTTGTTGTGCCGCTTTACACTGAGCTCAAAG
Organism: Rheinheimera sp.; assembly: GCA_008015325.1. Lineage (GTDB taxonomy): Bacteria > Pseudomonadota > Gammaproteobacteria > Enterobacterales > Alteromonadaceae > Pararheinheimera. The sequence continues at coordinate 98,632 of SSFI01000003.1, read as the reverse complement.
CCAATCCGCAGTGGCGCAGCTGGGCTGCACAGGTCTATCGCGAAGCCAGGCCTGGCTATCATCCGCTGGCGCAGCAACAACTGGACCGGCTCGGGCTTTGACATTTGGTCACAGTCTGTAAGGGGCTGGCTCTGCTAAGCTGCGCCGGTGTTTAACAAGGAGATTTTGATGAAATACCCGATGCTTTTGCTACTTGGCGCTTTGCAGAGTTTTACTGTTGTTGCTGTACATGCCGCAGAAACGGATTATGTGCTGGTGAACGGCAGTGGTGCTGTTGCAGTGACCCCAACACAAGCGCGGCTGACGCTGGTGTTTTCAGCGCAGCAGGCCGATGTTGCGGCCGGTAAAAAACTGGTGGATCAGCAAAGCGCTGCTTTTGCGGCGATATTGCAGCAGCACCAAATCAAAGCCACTGACATTAACAATGCTCCGCTGGTGATTTACCCGGAACAACGAGCGGAAAAACTCGACCAGTTCCGCATCGAACGCAGTACTACAGTGCTTATCCGCGACCTGAAAATCTATCCGGCGTTACTGGAAGCAGCAACCAAACTGGGTGTCAGTCAGATCCAACCGGTTGAACTGCAAACAGCTGACAGCGAACAATATTATACCGAAGCATTGCAGCAGGCTTTTGCGGCTGCTAAAAGCAAAGCTGTGCAGCTCGCCGAACTCAGCGGCCGCAAACTCGGCAAGGTGAATCAGGTAGTGGAACAGTCCAGTGCGCCAGGGCCAAGATTTAAAGGCATGATGATGGCGGCGGAGGCGATGCAGGTCAATTTTGGCCAACAACAGATCCGAGCTGACCTGCAGGTACAGTTTGAACTGATAAATCGCTGAGAAATGTGACGTGGATGGTTTAAATTTTCGGGCAAACCAAGTATGGTAGGTGCCTTGAGTTAATAACCCGTTCAGACCTGATGTTTGCTGAAAAACTAGCCTTTTATGACACGCTCACGGCGCAATGTGCCGCGTTAATCTCCGACGAGACCGATTTCATCGCCAATCTCGCTAATGTCAGCGCCTTATTATTTATGGAAATGCCGGACCTGAACTGGTCCGGTTTTTATTTGTTAAAAGACCAGCAACTGGTGCTCGGCCCATTCCAGGGCAAACCAGCTTGCGTGCGGATCGACATCGGTAAAGGCGTGTGCGGAACCGCTGTCGCCACCGGCGAAATTCAGCTGGTCAAAGATGTGCACGAATTCCCCGGCCATATTGCCTGTGACGCTGCCAGTAATTCAGAAATCGTGTTTCCGCTGCGCCTGCGTGGGGAAATTATCGGTGTACTGGATATTGATAGTCCGTCACTGGCCCGTTTTGATGATGCTGACCAGGCAGGTTTAACCAAGCTGGTTAGTGTTTTGGAAAAACGTCTGGAACAAACTTTATGAAAGACTGGTTGTCCGTCCAGGATTATTTATACGATGTCCGGGATGTCGGTGACTGGGAAGGCGAAGAAGAACTGGTCGCAGACCGTATTAACGCGATTTATCATGCGGTTTGGCCGACTATCCCCGACGATGCCTCTGTCGCTTTAATCGACCGGCTGATGCGGGATATCTGGGATCAGCTGCGCGGCAGCGAAGTGATGATCGAAGCAGATGAAGACGAGCTGGTCGACTGGGCGCTTGCGCATAGTCGCCAATTTATAGAACAACAGGGCGCGCCGTCTGACGACGAAGATGATGAAGACGCAGATGACGACGCCGAAGATGACATTGATGAAGAAGAGTATTAAACCATGACCAGTCAAGTTGAAACCCAAGTCAAACCACACAATGTCAAAGAAGTTGTGGCGCTCCTGGCCGAACAATTTCCATTGTGTTTTAGTCTGACTGGTCCGGCAAAGCCGCTTAAAGTCGGTATTTTTCAGGATCTTGCAGAAAAGCTGCAAGAAAACCCGTTGATCAGCAAAACCATGTTACGGCAGGCTCTGCGGGTGTATACCAGTAGCTGGCGTTATCTCGAAGCCGTGAAAGAAGGCGTTTTTCGCGTTGATTTGGCTGGCGTGGACGGCGCAGTAATTGACGCATCTCAGGCAGAACATGCCGCTGCGACGCTGGCTGAGAGTAAGGCCAAAGCGCAGGAAGCCCGTAAAGCCCGGCAACAGGCGGAGCGAGCCAAAGCAAAAGCCGCAGCAGCTGCCGGCGGTGAGACGGCCAATCCGGCCGACGCACCAAAACCTGCTTACAAAAAACCGGAACATAAACCCAGCAATAAAGTAGCGAAAGCCGCTACCCTGAAATCTAAACCTGTCGCTGAGCCGTTAAAAGCAGCGCCGGTTGAACTCAAAGCTGTAGAAGATGGTCAGTTAGTGGTGGGCGGTAAGGTGTTAGTTAAATTTGGCACCAGCCCAATAGCTGCAACCGTGGTTGAGCTTGCTAAACAAGATGTTGTGGTGCAGCTGGCCTCCGGTATGATCGTGAAAACCCAGCGTGGAAGTCTGTTTCAGGCCTAATTCAAAGAGTGTCCGATGAGAAAATTATCAGGTATTGCCGCAGGTTTGTTTTTGGCGTTTTGTGGCGCCACTATTGCAGCACCGGTCGCAGAGAAAGTTACGCTGCCGGAACTGACCCAGTTAGATCAACATTTTACTGCCAGTAAACGCATTGCAGCCATTCTGACCCGTGGCCATTACCTGCCGGTCCAGATTGACGACAAGCTTTCAGCGAAAGTCTATGACCAGTATCTGGATAGCCTGGATTATTTTCACAACGTGATGCTCAAATCAGACGTTGCCGCCTTTGAACAGTTTAAGTTCCAGTTTGACGATGCGATTGCCAAAGGTCAGTTTGATTTCGCTTATCAGATGTTTAATCTGAGCCTGCAACGTCGCGCCGAGCGGTTTGACTACGCCTTATCGCTGCTGGATAAAGGCTTTGATTTTAATACCAAAGATGCCTACGAATACGAACGTGAGGACGCGCCCTGGCCGGAAACGCAGGCTCAGCTTGATGAGTTATGGCGTCAGCGCGTGAAATTCGATGCATTAAATCTGAAGCTTGCCGGTAAAAAGCCGGAAGAAATTAAAGATATTCTGTCCAAACGCTATAAATCGGCAAAAAAACGTCTGGCGCAAACAGAAAGCGAAGACGTGTTTCAGTTAGTGATGAATGCATACGCCCGTTCGATTGAAGCGCACACTTATTATTTGTCACCGCGTAACACCGATCGCTTCCAGCAGGAAATGAACCTGTCGCTCGAAGGCATAGGCGCAGTGCTGCAGGCTGATGACGATTACACTGTGATTTCCAGCCTGGTGCCCGGTGGTCCGGCGGACCTGACGAAAAAGCTGAAGCCAAAAGACAAGATTGTTGGTGTCGCCCAGGGTAATGACGATTTTGTCGATATCGTTGGCTGGCGTTTAGACGATGTGGTGGACCTTATTAAAGGCCCGAAAGGCTCTAAAGTACGGCTGCAGGTGCTTGCCGCCAGCGGAAGTGCCGGCGCCACCCCGCAGCAGATTGAAATTGTCCGCGACAAAATCCGCCTGGAAGACCGCGCGGCCAAAGGCGAAGTGTTTAAATCACAATTACACCAGACGGACAAAAAAGTCGGTGTGATTAATATCCCGAGTTTCTACAACAATCTGACCGAAGATGTCCGCAAAGAAATCACTAAACTCAAAGCCGAAAAAATCGATGCTTTAGTCATTGATTTGCGTGGTAACGGTGGGGGTTCGTTGCCGGAAGCGATTTCACTGAGCGGGCTGTTTTTTGACCGTGGCCCGGTGGTGCAAATCCGCGAAGGTAATGGTCGCATCACGCAAAATGACGATACCGATGGCTCTACGCTATACGACGGTCCGATGACGGTATTGGTCGATCGCTACAGTGCTTCTGCGTCTGAAATTTTTGCGGCAGCGATGCAGGATTATGGCCGCGCACTGGTCGTTGGTGAACACACCTTCGGGAAAGGCACAGTCCAGCAACACCGCGGTTTAGGCCGGATTTACGACACTTTCGATGCTGAACTTGGCGGGTTGAATTATACCATTGCCAAATTCTATCGGATTAATGGCGGCAGCACGCAGCACAAAGGTGTAGTACCGGATATTACTTATCCGACGCCAATTAACCCGGATGAGTGGGGCGAGAGTAAAGAAGAAAACGCTTTGCCATGGGATTCGATAGCACCGGCCAGTTATACCAGTGCGCCAGATATCAAAGTGGTATTGCCGCAATTACAGGCTAAGCATCAAAAACGCATCGCTGAAGAAATTGAGTTTAAATACCTCAATGACGATATCGCTTTGTACAACCAGGAAAAAGACCAGAAATTTGTGTCTTTGAATGAAAAAGAGCGACTGGCGAAAAAAGACAGCGAAACCGCCCGTGAGCTAAAACGATTAAACGAGCGGCTGGCGCGGTTAAAACTGCCGCCGGTGAAAACGGTGGATGATGCACCTGAAGTGCTTGAGAAGTTAGATCCATTACTAGAAGAAACGGTGCTCATCACACAAGATTTGGTAATGAGCAGCAAGGTCGCCAAAAAGTAACGAGCTTCCAGCATAACCCCTGAACAAAGGACTGCCTGCAGTCCTTTGTTTTATCTGCAACTTTGTAAAAGAGTATGTTATGACGACTGCTACAGCTGCCGTCCATCAGCAATGGTCCAGCCGGCTGATGTTTATTATTGCCGCTACTGGCGCTGCCGTCGGTTTGGGTAATATCTGGAAATTCCCGTACATCATGGGGCAAAACGGCGGCGGTGCATTTATGTTGATGTACCTGCTGTGTATTTTGCTGATTGGTATTCCGGTGCTGATGGCGGAAGTGATGATAGGCCGGCGGGGCCGGCAAAGCCCGGGATTGTCGGTGAAAGCGCTGGCAATTGAAGCTAAAATCAATCCGTTATGGCAAGTCGCGGGCTGGATGGGCCTCGTGGGTGGTTTTTTAATCCTGTCGTTTTATTCCGTGATCGCGGGCTGGGCTTTTGCTTATGTGACTAAAGCGGCACAACACAATTTCCAGGGCCTCGATGCCGGACAAATCGGTGCGATGTTCGGCCAGTTCTCTGCTGATTTACCAAGCCTGTTACTCTGGACAACCGTAGTCATAGTGCTGACTTGTGTCGTGGTTGCCCGGGGCGTGAAGCAGGGGCTGGAACGCGTGATCCGCTGGATGATGCCGGCTTTATATGTACTGCTGATTGGCCTTGCCATCTATGCCGGCGTCACCGGTGATTTTGCTCAGGCACTGCATTTTATGTTTGCACCTGATTTCAGCAAATTGTCTGTGGCCGGCATGTTGATGGCGCTTGGTCATGCGTTTTTCACCTTAAGCCTGGCGTCTGGTGTGATGATCACTTACGGCGCTTACATGCCGGGTAGAGTGTCTATTGCCCGCACTTCTATCTGGATAGCATTAGCGGACACCTCAGTTGCGTTGATAGCCGCCATGGTGATCTATCCTATTGTGTTTGCTCACCAATTAGACGCCGGGCAGGGGCCTGGGCTTATTTTTGTCACGCTGCCAGTCGCTTTTGGTCAGATGCCTGGGGGGCAGATTGTCGGCACCTTATTTTTCACTATGCTGGTGTTTGCTGCTTTTACTTCGACGATTGCGATGATTGAATCTGTAGTCGCCTGGCTGACCCAGTCCAAGGGTTTTACCCGGCTGCAGGCTTGTGTGTTTTCCGGTGTGGTGTTGTGGCTGCTCAGCCTGCTGACGGTGTTTAGCTTCGCTGGTGCTCAGTGGGCGCAGTGGCATTTTGTGTTCGTTGGCAAAGAAGTACACAACTTGTTTGAAATCATTGATCATCTGACCTCTGACATCATGTTGCCACTGGGTGGTTTGGCGATTGCTATTTTTGCTGGCTGGAAGGTCAGACAAAATGCCAGCCGTGAAGAGTTGAATACCTCGCCGGTTGCTTATAGTATCTGGTTGTTCTGTATCCGCTGGTTCACACCAGTAGCAATCCTCGCCGTGTTTCTGAACCTGACCGGTGTACTCTGATAATAAAAAGGCCCGTCGGGTCAAATAAAACAAAAAATAGAGCAAAGCATGACAACATCTAAAACCACCAAAGCCCCGAGTATGCTGGACGCTATGCTGCCGCTGGGCGTACTGATTTTCCTGTTAAGTTTGTCGGTCTACCTGTATGGCAGTGATTCCTCGTTTGGTCCGAATCAAATGGCGTTGTTTGTTGCTGCCGGCATCGCGGTGCTGATTGGCCTGAAAAACGGCTTCGGCTGGGAAGAGATGGAACAGGCGATGATTCGCGGTATCGCGTTGTCGCTTGGCGCTGTATTAATCCTGTTTTCAGTCGGAGCCCTGATCGGCACATGGTTGTTATCCGGTACAGTACCTGCGCTGATTTATTATGGTTTGCAGGTATTAAACCCAAGCTGGTTCTATGCCGCCACTTGTATCCTATGCGCTATTGTTGCACTTGGCATCGGCAGTTCATGGACCACAGCAGCTACTGTTGGTGTGGCACTGATTGGGGTGTCGATGGGCCTGGGTTTGTCTCCGGTGATCACCGCTGGAGCCATAGTGTCAGGCGCCTATTTTGGCGATAAATTGTCACCCTTGTCTGATACCACGAACCTTGCGCCTGCAGTCGCAGGGTCTGATCTGTTTTCACATATCAGGCACATGTTATGGACCACGATCCCGAGTTTGATTTTGGCGCTTATTTTATTCGTATTGATTGGCTTTAACGCCAACGGCGTGGCCAATGTCGAGAAAATTGAACAAATCAGCCGTGACCTGACCCAACATTTCGATATTTCGCCATTGCACCTGGTACCGATGCTGATTTTATTAGTGATGGCCGTAAAAAAAGTCCCTGCTTTTCCGACTGTTTTTATCGGCGCTCTACTCGGCGGCCTCTGGGCCGTGTTGTTCCAGCAGCCACTGATTGAAAAAATGACGGATCAGGCATATCCGGTGGTGCTTGGCCAGTTAAAAGTGGTCTGGACCACCTTACACAGCGGTTTTGTTATTGAAACCGGCAACGTTGAGCTGGATAAATTGCTTAGTGGCGGCGGTATGGCCAAAATGATGAACACCGTCTGGCTGATTATGTCCGCGATGGTGTTTGGTTCAGTGCTGGAACATACCGGCTTACTGCGCCAGTTTGTCCAGGCAATTTTGCGCCGGGCCCACAGTACCGGCTCATTAATCACCAGTACTATCCTGACCTGTATTGCCACTAACATTCTGGCTGCTGACCAGTATATGGCGATTGTGATGCCAGGACGCATGTATAAAGAAGAGTTTGAAAAACGCGGACTGGCACCGGTGAATTTGTCACGTACGTTAGAAGACGGCGGCACTATCACCAGCGCGCTGATCCCCTGGAACACTTGTGGTGCTTATATGCACGGCGTGTTGGGCGTGAGCCCGCTCGACTATATCTTCTATGCGTTTTTTAACCTGATTAATCCGCTGGTGGCAATTGTCTATGCTTATCTGGGCGTAAAAATTCTGCGCTTAACACCGCCGGAAACACTCAGGCCTGTGGTGGAAAGACCGGTAGCCTGAATGTGATAAGCCTGCGCTCTTGCAGGCTTTTTTCTGCTGTTTAAAGGAGTAATTGATGTCAGCCAATATCGCGAAACGCCGTCTTGATTATCAGCGCGCCACCTATCAGGTGCAGCAAATTGAACTCGAGTTTGAACTGCACCCGACGGCCACCCGCGTGCTGGCAGTCAGCCAGTTGCAGCGCCATGTTGCAGGAGCGGACACGCTCTGGCTAGATGGCCAACAGCTGACCTTAGTGTCGTTAGAAGTGAACGGCGTGGAGTGGTCGCAGAAAACGCAAAATAACGACGGGATTTTGTTATCCGGTTTGCCGGAACAATTTGAACTGAAAGTGCGCACAGTGCTGGACCCAGCCGCCAATTCGGCTTTAGAAGGACTGTATTTATCAAACGGTGCTTATTGCACTCAGTGTGAAGCTGAAGGTTTTCGCCGCATCACTTATTATCCGGACCGGCCCGATGTGATGGCGGTGTTTACCACTCACATCATTGCCGATGAATCAATCCCGTTTTTATTATCCAATGGCAATCTGATAGCGAAACATCAGCTGGCTGATGGTCGGGTCCGCGTCAGCTGGCACGATCCATTTCCAAAACCCTGTTATTTGTTTGCCTTAGTCGCCGGCGATTTTGACGAACTGTGCGGCGAATTTGTGACCCAAAGCGGGCGGCCTGTTGCACTGAAATTCTATGTCGATAAAGGCCAGGGGCCGATGGCAAGTTTTGCGCTGGAAGCACTCAAGCGCGCCATGCGGTTTGATGAAGAGGTCTATGGCCTTGAGTATGACCTTGACATCTACATGGTCGTCGCTGTCGATTTCTTTAATATGGGAGCGATGGAAAACAAGGGCCTGAATGTCTTTAACAGTAAATTTGTGCTAGCCGATGCGGCGACTGCAACAGACACTGACTATTTCAATATCGAAAGCATTATCGCGCATGAATATTTTCACAACTGGACCGGCAACCGGGTCACGTGTCGCGACTGGTTTCAGCTCAGCTTAAAAGAAGGTCTGACGGTGTTCCGTGACCAGCAATTCAGTGCGGCGATGGGTTCAGCTACTTTGTGCCGGATTGATGCAATAAAAACTATCCGCACCGCTCAATTTGCCGAAGATGCTGGTCCGATGGCCCATCCAATCCGGCCGGATGTGGTGGAGGAGATGAATAACTTTTATACCGTGACTGTGTATGACAAAGGCGCTGAAGTGATCCGGATGCAACATACGCTGCTGGGCGCTGAAGGCTTTCGCCGGGGTATGGATTTGTACTTCAAGCGACATGACGGCCAGGCGGTGACCTGTGATGACTTTTTGGCCGCGATGCAGGATGCCAATCAGGTTGATTTAGGTAAGTTTAGCTTGTGGTATAGCCAATCCGGTACGCCAGAATTGACCGCGAAACTTGAGCAAACGGAGACCGGCGTGCGGTTAGATCTGCAACAACAGACGCCAGCCACCGCTGATCAGCCGCACAAAAGAGCTATGTTGTTGCCACTGCGTTATGAATTACACGATGCGAATGGTCGGGTAGAAACTGGCGTCCTGCAATGCACTGAACAGCAGCAGTCTTTTCCTTTTGACGGCCTGGTGATGCCGGTAGTCCCAGTGTTGCTGGCTGATTTCAGTGCTCCGGTCAAACTGAACTACGCCTACCAGACCGCAGAATTATTGTATCTGTGCCAGCACGCGCGTGACGGTGTGGCCCGCTGGGATGCAATGCAGCAACTTTGGTCAGATTTAGTGCGTCAGTCGGTACAACAGCAGCTGATTGTGCCGGTACCCGAGCAAATGCTTGACGTCTTGCGTCGCTTTATTCAGCAACCTTTGGCTGATCAGGCTTTTACGGCTGAATTGCTGACCTTACCTGGCTATGAAACTCTGGCCGAGCAGTATGAACAAATCCCGGTCGACATGATTTTGCGCGCTTTGGAGCACTATCAGCAACAACTTGCCGAAAGGTTCGCTGCCGACTGGCTGGCCTTGTATCAGCGGTTACAACCAGAACCTTATGCTTATACCGAGGCGCAGGTTGGACTTCGTTCGCTGCGTAATACCGCATTGCGCTATTTGCTTCGTGTGAAAGAGACTCCGGCGCAATTGTGGCAGCGCCAATATGCCGATGCCGACAATATGACGGATAAACTGGCGGTGTTGCAGGCTTTAGTCAAAGCCGGCCATGCTGCGACAACGCCGATGTTGCAACAATTCCTGCAGCAATATGGCGATAATGTGCAGCTGTTTGATAAACATTCTGCGTTGGTGGCGTCCATCGGCGACAACAGCGTATTCGGACTGATGGATATGGTGGCGCAAACTGCGCTGTTTGACTGGAAAAACCCAAACCGGGTGCGGGCATTGTACGCAGTATTTGGCCAGCAGAACCCGACCATGTTCCATCAGGCCGATGGCGAGGGATATCAACGTCTTGCGTCGGTGATCGCCAAAGCTGACAGTATCAACCCGCAACTGGCCTCCCGGCTGGTCACGCCGCTGCTGTCATTCCGGCGTTATACAGCGAAGCGTCAGGCGCTGATGCATGCTGCACTTGCCCAACTCAGCAAGCAACAACTGAGCCCGGATCTCAGTGAAAAGTTGGGAAAAGCGTTGCATGGCTGAGCGGTGTTATCGCTTCCGGTTATTACTCACTGCAGAGCAGGTTCTGAGTTACTATCAGGGCCAGGTCACTGCCGTGGTGGTGCAGGCTGATAACGGCCTGCGCGTTCAACTCGATTTACGCCATTTTCGCCGTTATTTTCAACATTCAGGGCTCGACGGTCGTTTTGAGTTGTTTACTGACGAAAACGGTAAGTTTAAAGCCCTGCAGAAAATAAATTAGAGTGAATACTTTAAACGCCAGATTAAAACCTGACCGCGACTTTTTCACTTTTTGCTTTGTTAATTCAGCAAGTTAAGCATTTTGTCAGCACAAGAGCCGCCTTCAGTTAAACTGATGAGGGGAGCGTTGCTGCCACCACTTCAGGCGAACGGTAAAAACTAAAGGTAAATCAACAGATTTACCGAACTTGAAGCCTTGCGCCCTCCGGAAAATGATGTAATTATCTCTGCTACGTGCGCAGAGATCAGAGCAGTTGATCAACGTGACCGATTACAAAAACAAAATATACCTGCAGGGACAGGGGGGAGAAACGAACATGAACAAAAGGCCTTTAGCCTTCACCAAAAAGCCACTGGTGCTTGGTGTCGCGTCTGCACTGTTAGCCTTGTCTGCAACGTCTGCTCAGGCAGCCAACTTCACGTTGGGTGATGATGTCGAAGTTGTATTTGACTCAACCTTTTCATATGGTGCCAGCTGGCGGGCAGAAGACCGCAACTGGGATACCATCAGTAAAGTCAACCATCCGCGTTTTAACTGGACCGGTTATAACGCAGCTACCAACGTGATTTATCCTTCTTCAGAAATTTGGGCTCAGCCTGGCGGTTACTCATCAAACGGTGATGCCGGTAACCTGAATTACGACAAAGGCGATATTTTCTCTGAACTGTTCAAAGGCACCCACGAATTATCAATTACCAAAGGCGACTTTGGTCTGTTTACCCGTTTTATGTACTTCTATGACGCTGCTTTAATGGACAACGATGGTGCATACACCAATCCGGTCTCGGGCAATCGTGTGGACCCTTGTCTGGACGACGATGCCCGCGATCTTGCGTGCCGTGACGTGCGGCTGTTAGATGCTTATGTGTTTGCGAACTTCGCCCTGAATGATGGCGCCAATCCGCTGTCAATCCGTGTCGGTGAGCAGGTGCTGAGCTGGGGTGAAAGTACCTTAATCCAGCACGGTATCAACATCACCCCAATTGACGTGGGTATCGCCCGGCTGCCGGGTGCTGACTTAAAAGAAGCTTATATTCCGGTTGGTATGGCCTGGGCGTCTTTGGGTCTCACCGAGCAACTGTCTGCTGAAGTGTTTTATCAATACGACTGGCAAAACAGTTATCTGCCGGTACCAGGCACTTATTTCTCGACTAACGATTTCGCCGGTAAAGGTGGTTATAACCAGAATATCCAATTAGGTTTTGCCGGTAACCTGGATCTGGACCTCAGCACTTTACTGGCTGGCCTGAATGGCATTGGTAATAGTGTCAAAGCTGCAATGGCGGTGTTGCAAAACCCGGCAGCCAGTGCTGCGCAAAAAGCAGCTGCGCAGGGCAGTCTGACACAGCTTTCAGCTGCTTATCTGGCTTATCCAACCAAAGTGACACTGCGGCCAAAAGGCAGTGCCGGTGAAATTGAACCAAGCGATTCTGGCCAGTATGGTCTGAAACTTGAGTACTTCTCACCAGAACTCGGTGATACAGAGTTTGCGCTATACCACATGAATTACCACAGCCGCACACCGGTGATTTCAGGTATTGCGTCTGATTTCCGTACCGCTGCAATTCAGTCCGATATCGCTTACATGGCGGCCAATACGCTGACTGCTGACAACGTCAGTAACCTCAACGCAATGTCTAAAGGCTTAATTGAATATCCGGAAGACATCAAGTTGTACGGTTTTAGCTTTAACACTACTTTAGAAGGCACTTCTATTGCCGGTGAACTGGCGTATCGTCAGGACGAGCCGCTGCAAATTGATGACGTAGAAATTCTGTACGCCGGTATGCCGGAACAGCTGGCCAACGCAGGCATTCGCCCTGATTTTGCCGGTATTTCGCAAATTGGCCGTTTCGATGGCAAAAAAGTACAACCAGGCCAGTTCGCCCAAGGTTATATCTTAAGCGACACCTTACAGGCGCAGTTAACTGTGACCCATTTATTCGGCCCGGTACTGAATACTGACAACTTCACTGTCCTTGCTGAAATTGGCGGTATCGACATTAAAGATATGCCAGCGCAGGACATGTTACGTCTGAACGGTCCGAACACTGACCGCAGCGGTTACCCGCTGATGGGCACCAATGCGCAGGGTCAGCTGATTTCGAAAACTGGTCTGCACACAGGCCTGTCAAATGGTGCGGAAACGAACCCGTTCCCGACTAAATCAGCCTGGGGTTACCGTCTGGTTGCTATTGCCAACTACAACAACGTATTGGCCGGCGTCAACCTGACCCAGCGTCTGACGTTCTCGCATGACGTCAACGGTATTACCCCAGACCCGCTGTTTATGTTCTCAGAAGATAAAAAAGCCCTGAGTTACTCATTGGCTTTTGACTACCTGAATGCCTGGTCAGCTGAATTGTCTTACAACGCATTTTTCGACGGTGTAGGCACCACGAATAACACTGAAGACCGCGATTTCGTGTCTTTTAACATCAAATACTCTTTATAAGAAGGGACGAGACAGAATTATGAAAAAACTCACCCTGTTATCGAGCGCCATTGCGCTGGTACTGAGCTGCTCGGCTGCAGCAAAAATTAGCCCGGATCAAGTAGCCCGCCTGGGTGCTGATTTAACGCCGCTCGGCGCGGAAAAAGCTGGCAATAAAGACGGTTCAATTCCGGCCTGGGAAGGTGGTATTACTGCAGCGCCTGCCGGTTATAAACCTGGTGACCATCACCCGGACCCGTTTGCCGGTGATAAAGTACTGTTTACTATCGATAAGTCGAATCTGGCAAAGTACAAAGATACGCTGTCGCCAGGTCAGTTAGCGTTGTTTGATCTGTATCCGACTTACAAGATGAATGTGTATCAGACGCGCCGGACCGCGTCTTACCCGCAGTATGTCTACGATGCAACCAAAAACATCGCCGGCAAAGCAGAGTTAGTGCAGGGCGGCAACGGCATCATCAATGCAGCTATCGGCATTCCGTTCCCAATTCCGGCGAATGGTCTGGAAGCGATTTGGAACCATACCGTGCGTTATCGTGGTGTTGCAGCAAGCCGTAATGGTGGTCAGGCTGCGCCAACGGCAGGTGGTGATTACACGCTGATCGGTTTTGATGAACAAATCATGTTCAAATATTCCGATAAAGCCGCGACGGCTGAAGCCTTACAGGCCGAGAATATCCTGTTCCGCTTTAAACAAAGCGTGACCACACCAGCGCGTCTGGCCGGTACTGCGCTGTTAGTGCATGAAACCATGGACCAGGTGAAAACCCCACGTCAGGCCTGGACTTATAACACCGGTCAGCGTCGCGTTCGCCGCGCACCGAACGTTGCCTATGATGCACCGGGTACCGCCTCTGATGGTCTGCGTACCACTGATGACTTCGATATGTTTAATGGCTCGCCTGACCGTTACAACTGGAAGCTGGTTGGTAAAAAAGAAATGTATATCCCATACAATAGCTACAAGCTGCACAGCAAAGACGCCAAGTATGCCGATATCTTAAAACCAGGCCATATCAATCCTGAGTATGTACGCTGGGAAAAACACCGCGTCTGGCAGGTTGAAGCCACGCTGAAAGACGGTATGCGTCATGTGTATGGCAAACGTGTATTCTTCATCGACGAAGACAGCTGGCAAATCCATGTCGCGGATCTGTACGACGCGCGCGGTGAATTGTATCGCGTTGCAGTGGCACACGGTCTGAACTACTACGAAGTACCAACGCACTGGAGTACCCTGGAAGTCTATCATGATCTGAATTCACGCCGTTACATCGCTATCGGTCTGGATAACGAAGACAAAATGTATGATTTCTCAGTGAAATTGTCTGACAACGACTTCACGCCAGCAGCGCTGCGCCGTGAAGGCACGCGGTAAGGCAAGGCAGAACGAAAAAGCGGTTGGCGATTTGCCAACCGTTTTTGTTTCAAATCTCATCTCGAGTAAAGACTCTAATGAAGTTTAAATTAATTTCCGGCCTGAGTTTGTTATTTACCTTATGGCCTGCGCTGGCTGACACCAGCATCAAACCGCAAAGTGCTTATCTGCTGCCGCATGCAGAAAAATCAGTGTTGACTGATCTGGTGCGTGTGTCAGCAGATATGTTGGTGGCTGCCGGAGAGCGCGGTCATATTTTGCTGAGCAAGGACGGTAAAGCATGGCAACAGAGCCCAACGCCTTTGCAGTCGAATCTGAATTCAGTATTTTTCGTCAACCCGACCCAAGGCTGGGCGGTTGGGCATGACGCCAGTATCATCGCCAGTCAAGATGGCGGTCAGACCTGGCAGCTGCAGCAGTTTCTGCCTGAGCTCGATAAACCATTGTTTGATGTCTATTTCACCGATACGCAGCAAGGTTTTGCCGTTGGGGCTTATGGTCTGTTTTACCGCACCAAAGACGGTGGTCAGTCCTGGCAACAGGAATATCATGCGGAGCTGGCGAATGCTGATGATCAGGCCATGCTGGCTGAACTGAAAGATTCAGATCCGGAAGCTTATCAGGCCGAAATCAGCTCAGTGCTGCCGCACATTAACCGAGTATTTGCTGCCAAAGATAAGCTGGTGATGGTGGGTGAAGCCGGCTTCTGGGCTACCAGCTCAGACGGTGGCAGCAGCTGGCAGCGTCAACCGGAGTTTTATAACGGCTCGTTGTTTTATGTCGCCCAATCAGCACAAGGTACTTTGTTCGCTGTAGGCCTGCGTGGCCACGCCTTTCGCAGCAGCGACAACGGCCAGAGCTGGCAGCAACTGAGCTTATCGTCGCCGGCAACATTGAATTCAGTGGTCGCGACTGATTCGCACATTTGGTTATTTGGCAACAGTGGTGTGATTTTCCAAAGCCGTGATGATGGTCAGAGTTTTCAGTTAGTCCCACAGACTGAAGGCAAAGCGATACTCAATGGCCTGGTCGTTGGTACGGATTTAGTGCTGGTGACTGAAGTTGGGATCAAAACAGTGCAACAAGTGGTAAGCCAATAATTATGAGTGCAAATCGTTTTATCAATAAATGTGAGTACGCGCTGTTCCGCCATCGTGGTTTGGTGGTGATCATGTTTGTGCTGGCAACTTTGTTCCTGTTGTTCAAAGCCAGTCAAATTAAGCTGGATGCTGCTTTTACCAAGAATATTCCGTTAGCACATCCGTATATGCAGACTTATATGAAGCATGCCAAGGATTTTGGTGGTGCAAATAATATTCTGATTTCGGTGTGTGACGCGTCCGGCAATATTTTCAACCCGAATTTTTTTGACACTTTCCGCAAAATCCACGATCAGGTGTATTACATGCCAGGCGTGGACCGGGTGTTAGTCAAATCATTGTTCAGCCCGAGTACCCGTTTTGTCGAGGTCGTGGAAGACGGTTTTGCCGGTGGGCCGGTTATACCGGCCGACTTTACTTCGGATGAGAAAGGTCTCGCTGTCGTACGGCAAAACGTCGACAAAGCCGGTATCGTTGGCCGGATGGTGGCAGATGACTACAGCTGCGCCATGGTGACGGCACAGCTGCAGGAAGTAAATCCGGATACGCTGGAAAAACTCGACACCATCGCTTTTGCCAGCCAGCTAGAAAAAGAAGTCCGCGGCCAATACGAGAACGACAAAATCACAGTCCATATCATCGGTTTTGCCAAGATGGTCGGGGACGTCGCCCAAGGCGCTAAAGGCGTACTGGTGTTTTTTGCCGTGGCCATTTTCATTACAGCCATTATGGTTTACATGTTCTCGCGCTCGATAAAGCTGACTTTATTACCTCTCGGCTGTTCTCTTATCGCAGTGATCTGGCAGATGGGGTTGTTGACCGTGGTCGGCTTTGGCATAGACCCGATGTCAATTCTGGTGCCGTTCCTCGTGTTTGCCATTGGCGTCAGCCATGGCGTGCAAATGATTAATGCGACCGGCAAAAGTGTGGCTGAAGGTTTAGATGCCAAAACTGCTGCACAGTCGAGCTTCCGCAAGCTGCTGATCCCGGGCGGCGTGGCGTTATTGTCTGACACTGTTGGTTTTATCACCTTATTGGCCATTGATATCGGCGTGATCAGAGAGCTGGCTATCACCGCGAGTTTAGGTGTCGGCGTGATTATCCTGACCAACCTGATTTTGTTGCCAGTGCTGATGTCCTACATCAAATTCAGTGATAAATATGTGGCGGCGGTGTCAGCACCAACACCGAAGGCGGATAAATTCTGGCATGTGCTGTCGGCTTGTACTGAGAAGAAAGTCGCAGCGCCAATTTTGCTGCTGACCGCTGCGCTGTTCGTGTTTGGCTATCAGCAAAGTAAAGAGCTGAAAATCGGCGATTTACATCCGGGTGCTGCGGCATTACATACCGATTCGCGTTATAACCAGGATACTTTTCTCATCACAGACCGCTATGCGATTTCTGTTGATTACATCAATGTGATGGTGGAAACGGACGCCAACGGCTGTACCTTCCATCCGATCATGGAAAAAATCGACCAGTTCCAGTGGCAGATGGAGAACGTACCGGGTGTACAAAGCGCAGTGTCATTGGCTTCGGTATCCAAAACCATCAACGCCGCGTTTAACGAAGGCAACGTCAAGTGGCGCGTCTTGCCACGCACGACAGAGTCGCTGGTGCAGTCATCGAGCCGAGTGGAAACCAGTACCGGCCTGTTAAACCCGGATTGTTCGGTGATGCCGGTCATTCTGTTCCTGCAGGACCATAAAGCTGAAACCATTGAAAAAGTCGTGGCGGAAGCCAAACGCATTGGCAAAGAGCTCGGTACTGATCAAACCAGGTTTATGCTGGCATCTGGCCCGGTTGGCGTCATGGCAGCAACCAATGAAGCGGTAGCTGCAGCGCAAGATCCAATGACCTGGTATGTCTATGCAGCGGTCATTGCCTTGTGTTTATTGAGCTTCCGTTCGGTACGGGCCACCACAGCGGTGATCATTCCACTGTATGTGGTTACCATGCTGGCGACAGCGCTGATGACTTATCTGGAAATTGGTCTGACGGTGTCGACCTTACCGGTGATTGCGCTGGGCGTCGGCATTGGCGTGGATTACGGCATTTATATCCTGACCAATATGACGCAGCCGCTGCGCGATGGTGTGCCACTGCGGACCGCGTACTTTAATGCGCTGAAGTCGACCGGTAGTGCCGTGCTGTTCACCGCAGTGACGCTGGCGATCGGCGTCAGTACCTGGGTGTTCTCAGCACTGAAGTTCCAGGTCGATATGGGTATTCTGCTGACCTTTATGTTTGTCGTGAACATGCTGGGCGCCATTTTTGTTCTGCCGGCACTGGCAGCTTTTTTCTGGCCACAGCGTAAATAGAAGCGTTTTTTATCCTCAAATGCATAAAGATGCAGGACGCATCTTTATGCAAAATTTCTAATTAAAATGGCCGAAAGGCCATTTTGTTATTTAATCCCGCTGAATATCTTGTCAAATCTGGCTTTTAGCTCTGGTACAACCAGTCGCAAAGCCAGAAATAAAGCTCGAAAAGCACTACAATTCTCAATAAACTTCGCACCTGACACGCTCTGTATACTATGCACAAATGTCATGCTCCCCCCCGGGCATCGACAACAAAAGGATACAAAAATGGCACTGATAGACGGTCAACCATCTGTACTACTACAAAACGTAAGCAAATTAATTCGTCAGAAAGTTAAAGATCAGGTCGACCTGGTTGAAAAATTCGCCTTCACCTTATACGGCAACGTTGCGCATGACGACCTGGTTGGTCGGATTGACAGCGACTTATATGGCGCAGCATTAAGCCTGTGGCAGTCACTCAATGCCCACCACAGCGACGAAGCGATGATCCGGGTATTTAACCCTGAAATTGCCAAACACGGCTGGGAATCCAAGCACACTATCGTTGAGCTGGTAATTAAAGACATGCCGTTTCTGGTAGATTCGCTGCGTATCGCACTGAATCGCCATAACATCACGGCCCACCTGTTATTGCATCATCCGCTGCAAACCTTCCGCGATGACAAAGGCAACATCACTGAATTCCACAAATTAGGCACAAAAGCCAATCCGTCAACCAAACAAACGGTGTTCCATGTTGAAATCGACCGGATGACCGATAAAACGGCGATGGACCAACTGACGGCCGAACTGGCGTCTGTGATGCAGGATGTGTCGCTGGCCGTCACTGACTGGCAGCCAACCCGCACCAAGCTCGAACAGGTGATTGCCGATTTACCGAAAAATGCCGGTTTAGCTTCTGCAGAGCAGCTACAACAAGCGACTGATTTTCTCAATTGGCTGGTGAAAGACAACTTCACTTTGTTGGGTTATCGCCAATACGCCATAGTGCCGATTTCCGGCGACTACAAAATTGAAGGTATAACTGACAGCGCTTTGGGTTTAATGCGCCGCAGCACGTCGCGCGATTTGATGTTAAGCGATTTGCCGGACGTGGCACGCAAACAGGCGCTGAGTTCGGATTTACTGATCCTGACCAAAACCAACAACAAGTCCCGCGTGCACCGACCAGCTTATATCGATTACATCGGTATTAAACGTTTTGATGCCAAAGGCCAGGTGGTCGGTGAGGACCGTTTCATCGGTCTGTATTCCAGCTCGCTGTATAACAACAGTGCTGCCGACATTCCGTTGCTGAAAAACAAACTGGCTAAAGTGATGGACCAATCCGGCTTTGCCGTTGGTACTCATGCTTACAAAGCCCTGTTGAACATTCTGGAAACTTATCCACGCGATGAATTGATCCAGGCTGATTACGACGAGCTGTTAGAGGTCGCCACCGGCGTGCTGCAGATGCAAGAGCGCGACATGACGCGGCTGTTCCTGCGTAAAGATGCCTTTGGCCGCTTTGTTTCTGCCATGGTGTATGTGCCGCGTGAGCGCTACAACACACAGTTACGCAAAGACACGCAAAAGATCCTGCAGCAATTTCTGGGCAGCGACGAGCCGGTGGAATTTACCACCTATTTCTCTGAATCCGTGTTGGCACGCACTCACTATTTTGTGCGGATCAACGACAGCACAGTCGAGTTCAATGTGAAAGAAATCGAACAAAATCTGATTGAAGCCGCCCGTACCTGGGAAGATAAACTGGCCACTGCGCTGGTCGGCAGTTTTGGTGAAGTGCGCGGCCGCGAGCTCAGCAACAAATATGTCAACGCGTTCCCACGCGCTTATAAAGACGAAATGCTGCCAAACGATGCCTTAGTCGATATCGCTAAGCTCGAAGCATTAAGCGCTGACCATCCGCTGGAAATGTTGTTCTACCGGCCGCAGGAAGAATCGGCCGACAGTAAAGCAGTGCGGCTGAACCTGTTCCATAAAGACAGCCCGATCCATTTGTCTGACGTGTTACCGATGCTGGAAAACTTCGGTTTACGTGTCATCGGTGAAACGCCATATGCTGTGCGTTGCCCGGATGGTTCGGTCAGCTGGGTGCTGAATTTCAGCATGGAAGTGAACGGCAAAATGCCGGAGGACTTTGAAAAAGCCCAGCAGCTGTTCCAGGAAGGCTTTGATAAAGTCTGGAAAGGCGATTTAGAAGATGACGGTTTTAACCGCTTAATTCTGGGGGCAGGCCTGACGGGCCGTGAAGCGTCGTTATTACGCGCTTTTGCCAAGTACAAACGTCAGATTGGCGGTACTTTCAGCCAGGCTTATATCGAGTCGACTTTTGGCCGTTACCCGCAACTGGCCAATTTACTGGTCAAGCTGTTTAACAGCAAGTTTGACCCGGCGACAACAGGCAGCAGCGATGCAACCGCCGCTATTGAAGCAGACATTCTGGCGCAGCTGGAACAAGTGGCTAACCTCGATGATGACCGCATCATCCGCCGTTTCCTCGCCATTATTCAGGCAATGGTCCGCACCAACTACTTCCAGAATGCTGCCGATGGTTCACAGAAACCATATATCTCGTTCAAAGTGCGTCCGTCGCTGATCCCGGATATGCCGCTGCCGCTGCCGTTCTTTGAGATTTTCGTTTATTCACCGAAAGTCGAAGGTGTGCATTTACGCTTCGGTAAAGTCGCGCGCGGTGGTCTGCGCTGGTCAGACCGTCGTGAAGACTTCCGCACTGAAGTGTTAGGCCTGGTCAAAGCGCAACAGGTGAAAAACACGGTCATTGTGCCGGTGGGCGCCAAAGGTGGTTTTGTCTGTAAGAAACTGCCAACCACAGGTGGCCGCGAAGCCTGGCTGAACGAAGGTAAAGCCTGCTACCGCACCTTTATCCGCGGTTTACTCGATATCACTGACAACATTATTGCCGGCGCTATCGTGCCACCAAAATCAGTGGTGCGGCTGGACGAAGATGACCCGTATCTGGTGGTTGCAGCCGACAAAGGCACTGCGACATTCTCTGATATCGCCAACGGTATTTCGCTGGAGTACAACCACTGGTTAGGCGACGCTTTTGCTTCAGGCGGCTCGAACGGTTACGACCACAAAGGCATGGGCATTACGGCCCGCGGTGGCTGGGAATCCGTGAAGCGTCACTTCCGTGAAGTGGGTATCGATTGTCAGACCACTGATTTTACTTGTGTGGGTATCGGTGATATGGCCGGTGACGTGTTTGGTAACGGCATGCTGCTGTCCGAACATATCCGCCTGCAAGTAGCGTTTAACCACATGCACATTTTTGTCGACCCGAATCCAAATGCGGCCGCATCTTTTGTTGAACGTCAGCGTTTGTTTAATCTGCCGACCTCGACTTGGGATGATTACAACAAAGAGCTGATTTCCGAAGGTGGTGGTGTCTTCCTGCGTAGCGCCAAGTCAATCAAACTGACGCCGCAAATGCAGCAAATGTTGGGGGTGACGGCAGCAAGTCTGACACCAAACGAATTTATCCGTGCCGCGCTGATGATGGAAGTCGACCTGATTTGGAATGGTGGTATTGGTACTTATGTCAAAGCCAGCGATGAAAGCCATGCTGAAGTCGGTGACCGCGCATCAGAACCGCTGCGCGTGAACGGTAAAGAAGTCAAAGCCAAGATCATCGGCGAAGGCGGTAACCTCGGGACAACCCAACGTGGCCGTATCGAATATGCCATGAATGGTGGCCGTATCAATACTGACTTTATCGATAACGTCGGCGGTGTGGATTGTTCAGATAACGAAGTCAATATCAAAATTCTGCTGAACGCCCTGGTCGCCAGCGGCGATATGACACTGAAACAGCGTAACGACTTGCTGTACAGCATGACCAGTGACGTCGCCGATATCGTGATCAACGACTGTTATCGCCAGACTCAGTCAATTTCAGTGTCGATGCTGTTAGGTGCCGAGCAACTGAAGGAATACACCCGCTTTATCCACGCGCTGGAGAAAGACGGCAAGCTGAACCGTGAGCTGGAATTCCTGCCAACGGACGAAGCGCTTGCTGAGCGTATGGTAAAAGGTCAGGGCCTGACCCGGCCAGAAATGGCGATTTTAACGGCCTACGGTAAAATGGTGCTGAAAGAACAGCTGGTGACGCCTGAAGTGTCAGAAGCGCCATATTTCAAACAGTTACTGCTGGGTGCTTTCCCGCCGGTACTGGTCGAGAAATTTGCTGCTGAGATGGAAACCCATCCGCTGAAAGCCGAAATCATCGCCACCAAACTGGCGAATATGCTGGTTAACGACATGGGCGCTAATTTCGTACAGCGCATGATGGAAGAAACCGGCTCCAGCGTATCAGAAGTTGCCATCAGCTACGCCATTGCCCGTGACCTGTTTGACCTGCCAGGCATCTGGGGCAAACTGGAAGCATTGGATACCGCTATTCCGGCCGAATTGCAGACGCGTCTGTTGTTCCAGTTACGCCGCACTATGCGTCGTGTGACCCGTTGGTTCCTGCGTCATCGTAATAAGGCCCTGAACATCGCCGACACTGTTGAGTTCTTTAAACCAGCTCTGAACCGGGTCAGCGAAAAACTGGACACTTTACTGGCACGCGCTGAAGCGGATTCACTGGCGCTGTATGCGCAGAAACTGCAGGAACAGCAAGTGCCGGCCGAAGTTGCCCGTTATATGGCGCAGCTCAGCACTGTGTTCTCAGTTATGGACATCGCACAGGTTGCTGCAGCGGAACAGGCCGACTTGCTGCTGGTGGCAGAGATTTACTTCAAGCTTGGCGACAAGCTGGACTTACACTGGTTCCTCGAGCAAATCACTCAGCAACCGGTGGCTAACCACTGGCAGGCACTGGCACGTGCGTCTTACCGCGAAGAGCTGGACTGGCAACAACGCGCCCTGGCGCAAGTCGTGGTGCACAGCTGTAACGGCAGTTGCGTCGCAGATGACGTGGTTGCCAACTGGCTGGTTGCCAACGACGCTATCCTAGCCCGCTGGCGCCTGATGCTGGCTGAGTTCAAAACGACGAAGAGCCACGAGTTTGCTAAATTCTCGGTCGCACTGCGTGAGCTGATGTTATTAAGCCACCACTGTGATTCGGTGAAATAAGCAGAGCAGAAAGAAAAACTTCTGTCACCGCTGACAGACAGGTAAAATGCCCCGCAATTAGCGGGGCTTTTTTTAAGGAAATTTTATGTTTTATCAGTTAGCGCGTGCTGTGATGTTTCAGACTGACGCAGAGAAATCCCACCATTTCGCGCTGGAGAGCCTCAAACGTTTGCAACACACACCATTCAATTTGCTGTGGTCGCAGCAAGTGCCGTCCAAGCCGGTGACAGTTGCCGGTATCACCTTTGACAATCCGGTTGGCCTGGCAGCAGGCTTGGATAAAAACGCTGACTGCATCGATGCTTTTGCTGCCATGGGTTTTGGTTTTATTGAAGTCGGCACTGTCACCCCAAGGCCACAAGCCGGCAATGATAAACCGCGTCTGTTTCGGTTGCCGCAGGCTAATGCCATCATCAACCGGATGGGCTTTAACAATAAAGGCGTCGACTATCTGGTCGAAAACGTCAAAAACAGCCGCTATAAAGGCGTGCTCGGCATCAATATCGGCAAAAATAAAGACACACCAAACGAGCAGGGCAAAGACGATTATGTCGCCTGCATGCGCAAGGTTTATGTCCACGCCAGCTATATCACGGTGAATATTTCCTCGCCCAATACGCCGGGCCTGCGCGATCTGCAGTTTGGCGAAGCCCTGCTGGACTTGCTGGTGGCGGTGAAAAACGAACAGCTTGATTTAGCCGCCAAGCATGGTAAATACGTGCCGGTGTTTGTCAAAATCGCACCGGACATGGATGCGGTGGCGGTGGAGCAAGTTGCGGAAACCTTGCTGCGCAGTAAAATGGATGGCGCTATTGCTACCAACACCACGTTGGATAAAACGGCGGTGGCCACTTTAGAACACGGCGCTGAAATGGGCGGCCTCAGCGGGCAGCCGGTCCGGCAAAAAAGCACACAGGTCATCAGTCAGCTACGCCAGGCTGTAGGCCAGGATTTTCCGATCATTGGTGTCGGTGGCATTGACAGTGCCGCAGCGGCGCAAGAAAAGTTTGCCGCCGGCGCACAGCTGGTGCAGGTCTATACCGGCTTTATTTATCAGGGCCCGGGGCTCATCAAACAGATCGTCAGCGCCTTATAACGATCCTGATCTGATCAAGGACGGCTAGTGCAAAACAGTATTTAAAGCCTTGATCAGATTGCGTTATAACAGCGTTATCAGAAATCTGTAGTTGGAATCATGGTGACAGAACCGCATTTTGACTGGCAATGGTTTGAACAACAAGGCCAGCTGTGTTTAAAAACAGCGCAGGGGATACACCGTACTCCGGTGCTGTGTAAAAGCGACTTGCAGCGGGTCGATTTCACATTGGGTCAGGCTGAGCTTTACTGGCAAAGCCTGTTTGCACTGGAAGCTTTGCATTGGCCGGCCGAAGCAGTATTTGCCGCTTGTATTGATGCTGTGGCGCAGCTGGAATTCGGTGTGGCGGACGCGCATAAAAGTTTTTATCTGCAAAATACCCATAGTCACCAACATCCGGCACCTTTTGATTTGGTGTGGCTGTGTGGTCGCAATCAGGCATTGGCATTAGTGCTTGATTCCAGCGATACCCAAAGCCGGCTGATGTTGTTGTCGGAGCTGGAAACCCTCACTGGCCGGATGTTTCAAGCCGGTTATAGCTTCAGCAGTCTGCATGACCGCCTGAGTCTGTACCATCCACCACAAACACCCTGGCGCAAATCGGCCTGATCTGGTCGGAGATCTGCTGCTTTTGCTGAAAACATCAACGGTTCTTTCGATAAAAGCTAGGCAGTCGCGCGCAGATCGGTAAAAATACGCCGTTAACAGCAGAAACAGGTAACGGGTGTGAAGACTGAAGTGCAGAATTTTGATGAGATCCGGCCGTATTCGGATGCCGAAGTACCGCAGGCGATCGAACAAATCATTTCAGATCCGGAATTTACCGCGGCGATTATCCGCTTCAAATTTGGCAAAGCTTTTGGTGGTCTCAGCAAGCTGTTAAGCCCCTTACTGGGCTGGTATTTACGCCGGCACTGGCGCCGGCTCCAGACGGTGCAGGATGTACAGCGTTACGTGTCAGGCTACCTGGAGCAGGCGCTGCAGCACACTTCTGATGGCGTCAGCTGCAGTGGGCTGGAAGCTTTACCGAAAGACCGCGCATATTTGTTTGTCTGCAACCACCGCGACATCGCGATGGACCCGGCATTGGTGAACTGGTGCCTGCACCTCAATGGCTTTGAGACTGCGCGCATCGCGATTGGTGACAATCTGCTGAAAAAACCTTGTGTCACGGCACTGATGAAGATGAATAAAAGTTTTATCGTGCGCCGCAGTGCCAAAGGCCCACGTGAAATGTTGAAGGCGCTGAGCCAATTATCTGCTTATATTCGCCATTCGTTGTCTGAAGGCCAGCATATCTGGATCGCGCAAAAAGAAGGCCGGGCTAAAGACGGTTTTGACCAGACCGACCCGGCGATCTTAAAAATGTTTTATATGGCTGGTAAAGCCGATGGTCTCGAGTTTGCGGACTATATGCAGCAGCTCAATATTGTACCGGTGGCGATTTCGTACGAATACGACCCTTGTGATGAAGCCAAAGCCCTTGAGTTATATCAGCGTGCTGAAGATGGTGGTTATCAAAAAGCCGAATTCGAAGATATTGACAGTATTATCAAAGGCATTACCGGCTACAAAGGCCGTGTCCATGTGCATTTTGGCGAGGTGATCCACAGCGGCTTTGACAACCCGGAGCAGCTCGCTGAATTAATCGACCGGCAGATTTATCAGGGCTACAAAATCTATCCGGCCAATCAATATGCGGCGGGTGAGCAGGTCAGTGATGAACAGGCTGCTGCCAAATTTGCCAGTCGTCTGGCACATATGCTGCCGGAAATTCAAAACTATGCCCGTGCTATGTATGCTAACCCGCTGAAAAACGCTCAAAAAGTGCAGGGGCAATAACCATGGCGCGCCACATTACTTACACCTTTAAAGGCCAGCCGCGCCGCATCGCCTTTAGCTATGACAAATTCCGTGACGTGCATGAAGCCGTTGCGGCTGCTGAAGGTATTGATCTGAAGAAATTCTTGCAGATGGAACAGCAAATTGCGATGACAACGAAACACAAGTCAGCAATCAAAGAGTTTCGGCAAAGTGAATTTAAACGGATGGGTTTTGCCGATATCTATCTGCATAAAGACGAGCCGGACGCCGCCAGCTGAGCCTGACGGCCGAACCCGGTGATTAGCACCACTATTTTGCTACTTTGCAACTGTCGGGAATGGCCTGACAGCTACTGACTTTCTGCCCAATTTTCACCGAATGTTTGGCAAACCAGCCAAGCGGCATCTCCAGTGCTGCGATGACATCGCCAGGCGATTCATGTAATTCTTCACTGTTTGCCTTCATCGGTTGAATTTTGCTGATCCGCCACTGCGGATCAATAAAAGCTACATCCAGCGCCGTCGGTGTGTCCTTCATCCACAACGTCATGGGTCTTGGCGATTCATACAGCAACAACATGCCGTTTTTGACCGGTGCCTGTTCCATCAACCCGCGCATTCGCCGTTCCAATGTATCAGCGAGCTGCACTTGTAGCTGCTGGTCGCCGGCCTGTAACGGAATGAGTGGAAAGACGGGAACATTAGCCTGACAGGCTGCTATCGGTAAAAGACAAATCCAGGCAAGTTGGCGCATCACAGACTCCAGTTAAAACTGCTTTATTGTGCCGCTTCAGGCTGGCTGATTGCAATCCGATTCGGTCAGTCGCGGCTGAAATTGCAGATAAAAAAGCCGGGTTGCCCCGGCTATTCTTTACACTGTCCTGCAAGTGTTCCTGACACTTACATTTGTCCATCGCTATCGCGCAATGACCCTCAGATTAGTTGGCGTTTAATGCCTGACGCGGGTCAACGTAACTCAGGTTCAGCGCTTCAGCAACGTGCTGATTCACCACTTGGCCATTGATCACGTTTAAGCCATTTAACAGATGCTGGTCATCCAGTAACGCTTGTTTGTAGCCTTTGTTTGCCAGTTTGATAATAAATGGCAATGTGGCGTTGTTCAGGGCAAAAGTTGAAGTGCGTGGCACAGCACCTGGCATGTTGGCCACACAGTAGTGCACTACGTCATCAACAATAAAAGTTGGTTCTGCGTGTGTAGTGGCGTGCGAAGTTTCAACACAGCCTCCTTGGTCAATCGCAACGTCAACGATAGCCGAGCCAGGTTTCATCTTGCGGATATGCTCACGGGTGACCAGTTTTGGCGCGGCAGCACCCGGAATTAACACACCACCGATGACTAAATCGGCTTCCAGTACGTGTTTTTCCAACGCATCAGCAGTAGAGTAAATGGCTTTTACAGCACCATTGAATTGCGCGTTGATACGGCGCAGAACGTCTACTGAGCGGTCCAGTACCACCACGTCCGCACCTAAACCGATGGCCATTTGTGCAGCGTTGGTCCCTACCATACCGCCACCGATGACCACGACTTTAGCCGGCTCAACGCCAGGTACACCGCCCAGTAACATACCGCGGCCGGCACAGGATTTTTCCAGCGCACGGGCGCCGGCCTGGATCGACATACGACCGGCTACTTCTGACATCGGTGCTAACAGTGGTAAGCCACCACGTCCGTCAGTGACAGTCTCGTAAGCGATACAGACGGCTTTTGATTTGATCAGATCTTCAGTTTGCGGCAAATCTGGCGCCAGGTGCAGGTAGGTAAACAGGATTTGGCCTTCACGTAACATGGCACGCTCAACAGCCTGAGGTTCTTTCACTTTAACAATCATCTCTGCGATGGCAAAGATTTCAGCGGCACTATTCAATACTTTGGCACCAGCCGCCTGATATTCGGCGTCACCACAACCAATACCGTCACCGGCGTTGTGTTCAACGTAAACAGTATGGCCATGTGCGACAAGTTCGCGCACGCTGGCTGGAGTCATACCGACGCGGTATTCATGGTTTTTAATCTCTTTTGGTACGCCAATAATCATAGCTGTTGCCTTTTTGAATTGTTGCAGGGGTGGTAAAATTTTTCGCTAGTATAAAGCGCAGTTAGCAGGATTGCTGATTGTTTTATTTTGAAATGACAGCATAATATATCGTATAAAATACAATAGCAGGATTATTGACTTGCCAATTTCACCACAAACCAGTGGCCGTAAACTGGACCGTATTGATCGGAAAATTCTGACGGAATTACAAAAGGATGGCCGCTTGGCCAATGTGGAACTCGCCAAGCGGGTAGGGCTCAGTCCAACGCCATGTCTGGAACGGGTGCGTAAGTTGGAACAAGAACACTTTATTCTCGGTTATAACGCCCGCGTTGACCCGAATAAAGTTGGGGCCGCGCTGCTGGTATTTGTTGAAATCACCCTGAGTAAAACGTCGCCGGAAGATTTTGACGAGTTTAGTAAAGCCGTACAGAAGCTGGATGAAATTCTGGAATGTCATCTGGTGTCTGGCAGTTTTGACTTTCTGCTGAAAACCCGGGTTGCCAACATGGCGGCCTATCGTGAGTTGCTGGGTGAAACCCTGCTGCGGCTGCCAAGCGTCCGTGAAAGCCGGACTTATGTAGTGATGGAAGAGGTCAAACAAACAACTTTTGTTGCAGTGGGACCGTGAAATTAGCAATACTGGATAAAAAATCAGCAAAGTGCTTTTAGCGCTGATTTTACGGCAAGGAAATATGTGCAGCAAACCAGTCAGTCTGGTATCTTTGCTGTGTTTCTGACAAGTTTTTATAGGGTCATGCTGTTGCAAGCAAAAACTGTATTTTCGCTGAACGGAGTCCAGCGGCTGGTTGAAGTCGGGCTGATTGCCTGTCTGGGAATTGCCACTTTCATGCTGTTGGCTCTGCTGAGTTTTGACCCGGCAGACCCGAGCTGGACGCAAACCGGTTATCACAGTGATATCCGCAATATTGCCGGTCCTATCGGTGCTGAAGTCGCAGACATTTTGTTTGCGGTATTTGGTTGGTTGTCTTATCTGGTACCGCCATTTCTGGCTTTTTGCGGGTACTTGCTGTTCCGCCGTTTCACCGATTTATTGTCATTAGATTATTTTGTACTCGGCATGCGGCTGTTAGGTCTGTTATTAACCGTGATCAGCGCCTGTGCCATCAGCAGTATTAATTTCGACGACATTTATATGTACTCAAGCGGTGGTGTGGTAGGCGACGTGCTGGTTGCCGTTTTGCTACCCCAGCTGAGTTTTGTCGGATCCAGCTTATTATTACTGTGTAGTTTTTGTATTGGCCTGACGCTGCTGACCGGTATTTCCTGGCTGACTGTCGCCGACGAGTTAGGTGCTTTCACCGTGGCAGCAGCCCGCCGCTTATGGCACTTTAACGCTACTATTGATGCCCTGATGCGCAAACTAAAACCCAAAGTCCGGGTCGTTGCGCCGCTGCAACGCAGTGAGATCAAAGGCACGCCATATCAGCAGGATATCAAGGCCCCTGTACTGCTGAGGGCTGAAGCACCGGAGCTGGAAAAGCAGCCTGAAGCAGAGCGCGCTGAGCCGGTCATGTCAAATAGCCGGATTGAACCTGAGATTGGTTTTGACGTCGCAACCGACCGAGATGACCTCGCTTTTGGCGCTTTTGCGTCAGAACATGATCAACAACCCAGCAGCTATGCTCCTGAACAAATCATGCCAGCAACGCCGGCTCCTGCTGTTGTAGTCAGTACTGACGCCGCAGTACCTGCGCAAGTGAAGCCAGTCAGCCCAATTAAGATTGACCCAGCCGTGCAGAGTCGGGCGTTTTTCCCGGATGCCGACGCCCGTGTCGAACCTTTGCCTATCCAGCCGTTAGATATCCGCACTGATGCCCGCGCTTTTGTCAGCATTGACGAAATCGCCGGGGATGAGCTCAGTTACAGCGCGATTGACGAAACTTATGCCGAAGACGAACTGGCCCAAAGTTTCCTGCACACCCAGACACCAGCTGATTCGGTGCAGCCGCAACAGATAGCCAGCACGGACGATGAAGAAGAGCAGGATGAAATTCTGTATCCGCAACCGGTACCGCCGGTCGATGCTTTGCCGTCAATCAGCTTATTAGAGCGGCCCAACCGCACCGTCAATCCAATCTCGGAAGAAGATTTGGAGCGGGTGTCACGGCTGGTTGAAGTCAAGCTGCTGGATTTCAGCGTCGATGCCAAAGTCGTCGGTGTCTATCCTGGCCCCGTGGTCACCCGGTTTGAACTCGACCTGGCGCCTGGTGTGAAAGTATCAAAAATCACCGGTTTGTCTAAAGATTTGGCGCGCTCTTTATCCGCGATCAGTGTGCGCGTGGTTGAGGTAATTCCGGGCAAATCTTTTATCGGTCTCGAACTGCCGAATCAGCACCGTGAGATAGTGCGGTTATCAGAAGTCATCGGCGATGAAGTGTTCGAGCAGTCTAAGTCACCGTTGACGATGGTGCTCGGCAAAGATATCGCCGGGAAAGCCGTAGTGGCGGACCTGGCAAAAATGCCGCACTTGTTGGTAGCTG
The DNA here is from genome assembly GCA_008015325.1 of Rheinheimera sp. Taxonomy (GTDB): domain Bacteria; phylum Pseudomonadota; class Gammaproteobacteria; order Enterobacterales; family Alteromonadaceae; genus Pararheinheimera. The sequence goes on along the minus strand of SSFI01000003.1, from coordinate 68,456 downwards.
GTACTACTGGCTCTGGTAAATCGGTTGGTGTCAACGTGATGATTTGTAGTTTGTTATACAAATCAACGCCGGATGATGTGCGTTTCCTGATGATTGACCCGAAAATGCTCGAATTGTCTGTGTACGAAGGCATTCCGCATTTATTGACCGAAGTGGTCACCGACATGAAAGAGGCGGCCAACGGTCTGCGCTGGTGTGTCGGCGAGATGGAGCGCCGTTACAAACTGATGTCAGCGATGGGCGTACGGAATCTGAAAGGTTACAACGCCAAAGTTGCGGAGGCGATTGCCGAAGGCAAGCCGCTGCGTGACCCGTTGTGGCGTCCGACCGACGATATGCGCGGCGAGCCGCCATTGCTGGAAAAGCTGCCGTCTATTGTCGTGGTCATCGACGAATTTGCTGACATGATGATGATTGTCGGGAAAAAAGTTGAAGAGTTGATCGCCCGCATCGCGCAAAAAGCGCGGGCGGCAGGCATTCACTTAATATTGGCGACACAGCGGCCATCTGTTGACGTCATTACCGGTTTAATTAAGGCCAATATTCCGACCCGGATTGCCTTCCAGGTGTCGTCAAAAATCGACTCCAGAACCATTTTGGATCAGCAAGGCGCTGAAAGCTTATTAGGTCAGGGCGATATGCTTTACCTGCCGCCGGGTTCTGGTGTCCCCAACCGGGTGCATGGTGCTTTTGTCGATGACCACGAAGTGCACGCGATTGTGGCTGACTGGAAAACCCGCGGCCGGCCAAACTATATTCCGGAAATTCTGTCTGGCGAGACCAACGAAGAGAATTTGCTACCGGGCGAGACGCTGGAAGAAGATGACGCTGAGGCCGATCCGTTATTCGACCAGGCCGTGGCTTTTGTTACTGAAAGCCGGAAAGCGTCGGTGTCTGGTGTGCAACGTCGTTTCCGTATTGGCTATAATCGCGCCGCGCGCTTGGTCGAAACCATGGAACAAGTCGGTATTGTCAGTGGCCCAGGCCACAACGGCAACCGGGAAGTATTAGCTCCGCCTCCGCCAAAAGGGTTTTAAATGAAACAGATTTTTTCCGTAGCAGGTCTGCTGCTGGCAGCAGTATTTTCTGGTGTGGTCGTTGCCGCAGAAACAGCAGCCGAGCAGCTAAAGTACAAACTGGCCCGCTTAAACAGTTATCAGGCCAGTTTTCAGCAGACGGTCACCGATGCTACGAATAAACAGGTACAAACCGGCGAAGGGTATCTTAGCCTGAAGCAACCAGCGTTGTTTCGTTTTGAAACCATCAGCCCGACACCAAATTTGCTGATTGGCGACGGCCGGACTTTGTGGCACTACGACGAAACTCTCGAAGAGCTGAAAGTCTATGATGCGGCAAAGGAGGTTGATAAAACGCCTTTTGTGCTGCTGACTTCCAGCGATGCCAAATTATGGGCTTTGTATGATGTAACTGGCCAGGGCGAAACTTTTGAAATCAAGCCGAAAGACAAAAACAATCCGGTACAAAAACTGACGCTGCAATTCTCCGGTGTCGGCCTCGCCAAAATGGCTGTAGCCAGTCAGGACGGGCAGACCAGCAGTTTTGAATTTATTGCGATGCAAAGTAATGTCAGCATCGACAGCGCCCAGTTTAAGTTCAGCCCGCCGAATGGCGTCGACATCGTTGATTTACGCGGCAAGTGAGCAATCTGTCATTTAGTTTCGCGCCGGACGTGCGGCCATTAGCCGCACGCTTAAGGCCGAAAAACCTGCAGGACTATGTCGGCCAGCAGCATTTGCTGGGCCCCGGCACGCCGTTGCGGCGCGCTATTGAAGCCGGCCAGCTGAACTCGCTGATTTTTTGGGGGCCACCAGGCACCGGCAAAACCAGTCTGGCCGAACTCATCGCCGGCAGCACCGCGGCTGCTATCGAGAAAATCTCGGCAGTCACTGCCGGCATCAAAGAGATCCGCGAGGCCATCGAGCGCGCGGCAAACCGTTTACAACAAGGCCAGCGTACGCTGTTGTTTGTTGACGAAGTGCACCGTTTTAACAAAAGCCAGCAGGATGCTTTTTTACCGCATATCGAAGATGGCACCATCATCTTTATTGGTGCCACTACTGAAAACCCATCGTTTGCGCTGAACAATGCGTTGTTATCCCGTGCCCGGGTTTGTGTGCTGCGAAAAATCAGCAGTGATGATTTACGCCAGTTGTTACAACGCGCTTTAGCCGATGAAACCCTGAATTTGCAGTTCCCGATTGTGCTTGCCCCACATGCCACCGAGTTGTTGTTGCAACTGGCCGATGGTGATGCGCGCAAAATGCTGAATCTGCTTGAACTTGCCGCCCACAGCAGTGCTGATGGTCACATTGATACTGACTTACTAAAGCAGCTGGTCGAACGACAGTTGCCCGGTTTTGATAATCAGGGCGAACTGTATTACGACCTGATCTCTGCTTTTCACAAGTCGGTGCGCGGTTCACAGCCGGATGCGGCCCTATATTGGTATTGCCGTATTCTGGAAGGCGGCGGTGACCCTTTATATGTAGCAAGACGTTTGTTAGCGATAGCCTCAGAAGATATTGGCAATGCCGACCCACGTGCTTTGTCATTAGCGCTGACTGCTTTTGACACCTTCCAGCGCGTTGGACCGGCAGAAGGTGAGCGTGCTATCGCACAGGCGGCGGTGTATTGTGCCCTGGCGCCAAAAAGTAATGCGCTCTACAGCGCCTTTAATCAAATGCGCGCTTTTGTGCGTGATCAGCCGGCCTTTGAGGTACCGATCCAACTACGCAATGCCGCCACTGGTTTACTGAAAGAGTTGGGTTATGGCGAAGGCTATCGTTATGCCCATGATGAACCCGGCGCTTATGCGGCGGGGATGACGTATTTGCCACCTGAAATGCAGCATTTGCAATTTTATCAGCCGACCGAACGTGGTTTGGAGCGCCAACTGGCAGAAAAACTGCGTTATTTACGTGGTCTTGATGCCAATGCGGCAGCAGGTCAGGAGGACAAGCCTGATGTGGATTAACTATGCAGCGATTGCGCTCGGTGGTGCCATAGGTGCTTGCCTGAGGTTTGCGCTCAGCGAAGCCATGTTACATCTTTTCGGTCGGGCATTTCCTTTTGGTACTTTGCTGGTTAATATTCTCGGGTCTTTTATTATCGGTCTGTTGTACGGTCTGATCCTGACTGAACAACTGGCGCCTAATCCGTGGCGAATTTTTATCGGCATCGGGATTTTAGGTGCTTTTACCACCTTCTCCACTTTTTCTATGGACACTGTGTTGATGCTGCAGCAGGGCGCTTTTGTCAAAGCGACGCTGAATGTACTGGCCAACCTGGTGTTGTGTTTAACCCTGACCTGGCTTGGTATCAAGCTGGGGACTTTGAAGTAAGCAGACATGTTAGATAGCAAATATTTACGCGCCGAACTGGCGGAAACAGCGGCCCGTCAGGCCACCCGGGGTTTTGTGCTGGACGTGGCTAAAATCAGCGCGCTGGAAGAACAGCGCCGCGCACTGCAAGTCGCCACACAGGAATTACAGAACCAGCGCAACAGCAAATCCAAAGCCATTGGTCAGGCCAAAGCGCGCGGCGAAGACATTGCGCCGCTATTGGCTGAAGTGGATGGTTTAGGTGCAGAGCTCGACAGAGCGAAAATCCAGTTAGATGCAGTGCTGGCCGAACTGGATGGCATCGCGGCAACTATCCCGAATTTACCAGATTTATCGGTGCCGGTTGGCAAAGACGAAACGGGCAACGTCGAAATTCGTCGGGTTGGTACACCGGCGCAATACAGTTTTGATGTTAAAGATCACGTCGCACTCGGCGAAGCATTAGACAAAGGCCTCGATTTTGAAAGTGCGGTGAAAATTGCCGGCTCCCGTTTTGTGGTGATGAAAGGTCAAATTGCCCGGCTGCATCGTGCCCTGACGCAGTTTATGCTGGATTTACATACCGAGCAGCACGGTTATACCGAAATGTATGTGCCTTATCTGGTTAATAAAGATTCATTGTATGGTACCGGTCAGCTGCCAAAATTTGGTGCAGATTTGTTCCATACTCAGCCGGCGACAGAAGAAGGCGTCGGCATGAGCCTGATCCCAACGGCAGAAGTGCCAGTGACCAATCTGGCCCGTGACCGCATTTATGAACTGGCAGAATTGCCGGTGAAGATGACAGCGCATACGCCATGTTTCCGTAGCGAAGCCGGCTCTTATGGCCGCGATACCCGCGGTCTTATTCGTCAGCATCAGTTTGATAAAGTTGAGCTGGTCCAGCTGGTACATCCGTCACAGTCAATGGCTGCTTTGGAAGAGCTGACCAGTCATGCCGAAAAAGTTCTGCAGCTGCTAGGTTTGCCATACCGGGTGATGTTGTTATGCACCGGTGATATGGGCTTCGGTTCCTGCAAAACCTACGATTTGGAAGTCTGGTTGCCGGCGCAAAATACTTATCGGGAAATTTCCTCGTGCAGCAACATGGGTGATTTCCAGGCGCGTCGTATGCAAGCCCGGTTCCGGCCGGAAGAAGGCAAAAAGCCAGAGTTACTGCATACGCTCAACGGCTCCGGTCTTGCAGTTGGCCGCACTCTAGTGGCCATCCTGGAGAATTTCCAGCAAGCCGACGGCAGCATCGCGATCCCGGCCGTGTTACAACCTTATATGGGTGGTAAAACGGTACTGGCTTAAGTCTCCATCACACCGGCTGCGCTGCGGCCGGTGTGACTGATTGAAATGAGTATGTTATGACTGCTGCACCGGAAAAACCAAATTCTTCGGAACACCGAAATCCAGGCATCACCAAAAAAGTCGCGGTAAAACGCACCAGAACCAGCCCGGTGAAGGTGTTTTTGCGCACTGTCTATTGGCTTATTACTTTGGCAGTGATTGGGATATTGCTGTATATCAGCTTTGAAGCCGGCTGGACGATTTACAAGAATACCGCGCATTAAGGCAATTGCCGGCGCGGTATCTTGCAAAGCTCAGGAAGGCGTGGTTTAAGGTCCGGAAGCCTTATAAGCACTTCGCCGGTTTTGGTAAACCCGCAATACGGGTGGCCTGTTTTGCCGGGCCGTCCGGAAATAACATAAACAGATACTTACTGTTGCCTTTTTCGGCACCAAGTTTTTCCGCCATCGCTTTCACCAGAATACGCACGGCCGGAGAGGTGTTGTACTCCTGATAGAAATCGCGGACAAACCAGACTACTTCCCAATGCGCTGGTGTCATTTGAATGTGCTCCAGCCGGGCGAACTCCAGCGCCAATGCTTCGCTCCACAGCGTTAAATCCGCCAGATAGCCATGTTTATCCAGCGGGATCTGCGAAAATTCTGCGCTTAATCCGGACATGAGATCACCTGTGAGGCTTGAAGTGTCAGTTCAACCCATTCTTCGTCGCTCAATATCGAGACTGACCCGGGGCAAGCAACACCACGTTGCTGTAAATCCTGCTGCAGCACGCTCACCTGACAAGGCCAGCTATGCTGAGTTAATAACAAATACACCGCGTCGCGGCGCAGTAACAGCCGGTCATCCGGCTGAACCAGCGTAAGAAGAGCAGGTAAATTCGCCTGATGAAGTTGAAATAGCCGCATTTAAATCACCACCACAAAATCAGCCAGGTCCAGCAGCGCACGCTGGGCTGGCTCGTCCAGCACGTCAACCGTCAGCCGTAACCGGTTGGCTGATAGCTGAAATTCAGCCATCGCTTGCTGACAGACGGCAACCTGCTCAATGTCATAGAGCGCAAACAATTTTTGCGTGACGGTAAAATCTTTGAGAATCAGCGGCTGGGCCAGCGGCAATAGCTGGGTTACCGAAGCGCCCCGATACAGCAGTGTCACCTGATGCTCGGCGGCGGCAAGGGCCAGAGCAAGGTCCTGTGCTTCGCGTGCGGCACTGCTGCTCCACGCGCTGTGCTGCTGGATGATGACAGCACGGCGCATCAGAATTGCACCAATTTGTTGGCATCCGCCAGACGCATGCCAAACTCGGCGAGCCCCGCCAAGGTGAACCCCGGCCGTGCCTTGGTAAAACCGCGTTTTTCTGCCGCGGTGGCACAATATAACAGTGGGATATTCGCGGCACTGGCAAATTCACAGAATCGGCCAACTAAATCTACTTCGTCAGACGGCAAATCAATGTCCGGACAGATTACCTGCACGGCTTGTTGATAAAAAAAGACATGATCAATCTGATGACCGAGTGCGATGGCTGCAGTGGCAAAACGCTGCACATCATCCAGCACAGGACTCGCGAAACAATCTGATTGGATATACAACACAAAACTGGCCATAGACTTAAAAAAATGCCCCAACGAGTGGGGCATTTTAGAGGAAAGAGACAAACTTGTCGTTAGTCGTCGTTGCCGAAAACACCCAACAGCTGCAATAACGCTGTGAACAGATTAAAAATGTTCAGATAAAGACCAACAGTGGCGCGGATGTAGTTGGTTTCACCGCCGTGGATAATACGGCTGGTGTCGAACAGAATAAAACCAGACATGATCAGCACAATGACGGCATTAATGGCCAGATGCAACGCCGGAACCTGGAAGAAGATATTTGCCAGACCCGCGATGACAGCCAGCACTAAGCCAACAAAAAGAAAATTACCCATAAACGAGAAGTCTTTTTTGCTGGTCAGGGTATAAGCCGACAAACTGAAGAAAATCAGTGCGGTCGCGCCAAATGCCTGCATGATGAGTTCGGGGCCATTTGGCAGGGCGGCATAGCGGTTCAGCATAGGGCCAATCGAAGCGCCCATCACCGCTGTGAATAAAAACACCCAGCCGATGCCTGAAGCTTTATCCGCCGTTTTCATCACCACAAACACCAGCACTAAAGCCAGTATCGACAGCCCGAGGCCTGCCATAGCGCTCAGCTCTAACGCCATTGAAACCCCGGCTGCTACAGCGCTGCCGGTCAGCGTCATCGCCAAAAGCAAATAAGTGTTACGCAGAACTTTATTGACCGCAGCACTATCGTGGCCGGTCATGACCTGTGATTGTTGATATTGCATAGACTCTCCTTGGTTATCAGTGGACTATACCGAATCGTTACAAACGATGCTATGCCTAAACAGACTGCAACAGCTGAAATTAATTCCCGACAACTGCCGGATTTAGCAAAAAACCGCCAGACTGGACAAAAAATATTCTTTCAGTCAATTCAAGATGTTAATTGCGAAAAAAGTGCTTTGAAATTTCTGCGCTGTTGATTAATATAAGCGCCACGGAGAGATGGCAGAGTGGTTTAATGCACCGGTCTTGAAAACCGGCGAGGGTTAGTAGCCCTTCAAGAGTTCGAATCTCTTTCTCTCCGCCAAATATATGAAAACCCCGCTTTGAGCGGGGTTTTCGCTTTTATGCCCTTAGCTCGGTTCCAGACATGATATAAAGCAAAAAGCCGGTCGAAACCGGCTTTTTCATCAATAGCGTTATTGCACCTGACAGGCGAAACAGACCGAATACAAACCATTCGGATCGTTAAACTGGCTTAACACTGACAGTTCCTGATTCAGCTGTTTCATCAGCTTTTGCACCGGGGTCTGGCTGACCGATTGCTCTGGCAGTAAACCGAAGGTTTTGGCGCTGCCAAATAGCTGTGCCAGCAGTTTTTCCTGCTCGGTCAGTTCCTGCTCAATCACTTTCACATCAAAATGTTTCAGACTGGCCTTTTCGGCAGCTGCGGCGATGGCGTCTTCCAATGTCCCCAGTTTGTCCACCAGGCCTAATTCCAGTGCTTTCTGACCGGTCCAGACCCGGCCCTGGCCAATTTTATCCACCTGAGCCTTGTCAATATTACGAGTCGTACTGACGTGGGTGATAAATTCGTCATAGCCGTTTTCAATACTGCGCTGCAGCAGTTTTTCCGCATCGCCGGTTAAGCCTTTAAACAACGGCAGACCAGATGAGAAACCCGCCAGTTCTGTGGTACCAACACCATCGACGTTCAGGCCCAGGGTCGACATCGCATTTTCAGCGGTATGGAACAGCGCGAAAATACCAATAGAGCCAGTGATAGTGGTAGGGGCGGCAAAAATCTGATCGGCCGGCGCGGCTATCCAGTAACCGCCGGACGCAGCCACAGCGCCCATTGAGGCGATCACCGGTTTACCTGCCGCTTTTAACAGCCGGATCTCCTGGGCAATCTGTTCGGAGGCAAATGCACTGCCGCCACCGCTGTCGATACGCAGCACCACAGCTTTAATTTTGTCGTCATAACGCGCATTTCGCAGCAGTTTAGCCGTACTTTCGCCACCGATCATACCGGCTTTGACGTTGCCATCAACGATAGCGCCACGAGCGATAATGAGGCCAACTTTATCCGTCATCGGATTGCTCACCGGGAACGGCGGGATCACCAGACTGGCGTAGTCTTCATAGTGAACCTGGTTAAAAGTGTGATGTTCTTTGTCTTCACCAACCAACGCGATAATCTCCTGACGGAACTCCTCGCGGGTTTTGATGCTGTCGACCAGTTTGGCATCTAAAGCATATTGCGTCATATCGCCATTGGCCGCATTAATGCGCTCATACAACCGGGCAAAAGTTTCATCAAAGTTGTCCGGCGCAAAACTACGGCGCGCTGCGACTTGCTGCTTATAGTTTTGCCACAGTTCCTGCAACCAGGCGCTGTTGGCTTCTTTGGCTTCCGGCGACATATCGTTACGGGTAAAAGGTTCAACGGCAGATTTGTAGGTACCGACTTTAAATACGTGCGTTGAAATTTGCAGTTTTTCCAGCGCGGCTTTGTAGTACATCGGATAGGAGCCATAACCCTCTAAAATCACCGCGCCCATCGGATTTAAATTGATGCTGTCGGCATAACTGGCGAGGAAATACTGGTTTTGGCTGTAATAAGCGCCGGTGGCAAAAATCTTTTTGCCGGCTGCTTTGAAACGCTCCAGCGCCGCACCGACGGTCTGTAATTTATCCAGCGAACCGCCGCCAAGATCAGATAAAGTCAGCACCATCACTTTGATCCGCTCATCTTTGGTCGCTTCATCGATAACTTTGACCAAATCACGTACCAGTACCTCAGGTTGTTCTTCTTCTGAACCGGTGGATTCACTGATGGCTTTTTCCACCGGGTCTATCCAGCGCTTTTCTTCAACCAGATCACCTTTTAAATTGAGGACCAGCGCGGTTGACGGTTCAACCTGCACGGTTTCTTCCTCGCTGAAAATCACCGCGATAAAACCGATAAACAACACAGCAAATACGAAATTCAACACAAAATTGCGGATAAACCGGAACCCACGCCACACGGCTTGCAGCATACGACGGATAAAACCAGGTTTTTGCTCAGACATTCAACTAACCTTCGATACATTTACAGTTATCGTTAAGATACCCAATTCATCACCAGTGTTCGACGGCAATTTGTAAGAAAATGTGTGTCAGTGCGTTGAATGTCACGGCCAGCGGTGCTTGTCAGCATCAGAAAAAGCAGTTACATTCGGCAAAATTCAACAGGTATGACCAGAGAGGTCGAAGTGTCTTATCCACATTTATTGGCAACGTTAGATTTGGGGTCCACTCAGCTGAAGAACCGGGTGATCATGGGCAGTATGCACACCGGCCTCGAAGAAGAAAAAGATGGCTTCAGTAAATTGGCAGCTTTTTATGCGGAACGTGCCAAAGGTGGAGTTGGCCTCATCATCACCGGCGGTATTAGTCCGAATCTGCGCGGTTCGCTGGTGCCTTTTGGCAGTCAGCTCAGCTGGTTCTGGCAAACCGGCAAACACCGTTTACTGACCGAAGCCGTGCACCCGTACGGTGCCAAAATCTGTTTGCAGCTGCTGCACGCCGGCCGCTATGGCTACCATCCGCTGAATCAGGCACCCAGTGCTATTCAATCGCCGATCACCCCGTTTAAACCTTCAGAAATGTCTGGCCGGCAGGTACGCAGCACTATCAAAGATTTTGCGCATTCGGCGGCTTTGGCAAAAAAAGCCGGTTATGACGGCGTCGAGATTATGGGTTCTGAAGGCTATCTGATTAACCAGTTTATTTGTCAGCGCACCAATCAGCGCCAGGACGAATGGGGCGGCAATTTTGCTAACCGCTGCCGGCTGGCACTGGAAACTATCCGCGCGGTGCGAGCCAAATGCGGTGCTGACTTTATTATCATTTACCGCCTGTCGATGCTGGATTTGGTCGAAGACGGCAATAGCTACGACGAAGTGGTTGAGCTGGCCAGAGCAGTGCAGGACGCCGGCGCTACCTTAATCAATACCGGCATCGGCTGGCATGAGGCCCGGGTACCAACGATTGGCACTATGGTGCCGCGCGCAGCGTTTCGCTGGATCACGGCACAAATCAAACAGCAGGTGGGGATACCGGTAGTCGCTACCAACAGGATTAACACGCCGGAAGTCGGTGAGGACATTCTGGCCAAAGGCGAAGCGGATTTAATTTGTATGGCCAGGCCGTTTCTGGCCGATCCGGAGTTCGTCAACAAAGCCGCCGCCGGGACGCCTGAACTCATTAACACCTGTATTGCCTGCAATCAGGCTTGTCTGGACCATATTTTCCAGAAAAAACGCGCCACTTGTCTGGTGAACCCGCGGGCTTGTTATGAAACAGAACTGAATTTCACACCAGCTGCCACGCCGAAAAAAATCGCTGTGGTTGGCGCCGGTCCGGCTGGTCTGGCGTTTTCGGTCTATGCCGCACAGCGTGGTCATCAGGTCACCCTGTTCGACAAGGATGACAAAATTGGCGGGCAATTTAATTATGCCAAACAAGTGCCAGGTAAAGAAGAATTCCATGAAACGCTGCGTTATTTTGCCCAGATGTTGAAACTCCATGCTATCCGACTGGAGCTGAACAGCCCGCAGACAGCTGAAAGCCTCAAAGCTGGTGGCTTTGACGAAATCGTCATTGCCAGTGGCATTGTACCGCGCGCGCTGCAGCTGCCCGGTGCCGACCACCCGAAAGTACTGAGCTACCTCGATGTGCTGCGGGATCATCAGCCGGTTGGGCAGAAGGTCGCAGTTATCGGCGCCGGTGGCATTGGCTTTGATATCGCGGAATATCTGACCGAGCCACATTCGCTGACCTTACAGCCCGAAGCCTGGTTACAGGATTGGGGTATCGATAAAAATTTTGCTCATCGTGGTGCTTTGTTGCCTGCTGAGATCAGTCCGACATCGCCGCGTAAAATCTATCTGTTGCAGCGCAAAACCAGCAAAGTCGGCGCTGGCCTTGGCAAAACCACAGGTTGGATCCACAGAAGCTCGTTGAAGAAAAAAGGTGTCGACATGTTAGCCGGCGTGCAATATCTGCGGGTTGATGATGAAGGCCTGTGGATTGAAGTGGACGGCCAGCAGCGCTGCCTAGATGTTGACCATGTGGTGGTTTGCGCTGGTCAGGAAAGTCAACGCAGCCTGCATGATGAACTCACCGGCCTTGGCGTCAAGAGCCATTTGATTGGCGGTGCTTTTGTCGCGGCTGAGCTTGATGCAAAACGCGCGATCCGGCAGGGGGCTGAACTCGCTGCGCTGATTTGAGGCGGTTAAATACAGCCTGTCAGACCTCAGGTAGCAACAGGGCAGACAACAGGGCGACGCTTTCATCCATGTTGTTGCCTGCCCTGAAAACAATTTTTTCAGATTTCACTTGCTCCAAAGCATTTTCCCACGTTAAGTAGCTGTCATACGGATGCAATACGCCAAATTGGTGCAAGCTGCAGGCTTTGCACCAAAACAAAGCGTCTTGTCATACTGTTGCCATCGGACCGCCATAAATTGGTCCGGACGCCGCAGTGGTATATCCCGGGCACAGCGGGATTTATCGGCGTAACTGCCAATCATGGTATTGGCCTTGCTTAGTTGTTTCAGCAACAGCAAGCGCAGTTTGTCGAAATCTACAGGGAGTCTGATATGTCAGGTGTGTTAACAATGATTCTGGCCGGTGGTGAGGGGACGCGTTTAGCGCCGCTGACCGGTATTCGAGCCAAACCCGCAGTACCTTTTGGCGGCAATTACCGGATTATTGATTTTGTGCTGAACAATTTCGTGAATTCAGATTTGCTGCAAATTTTTGTCATTACCCAGTTTAAATCGCACTCCCTGATGAAACACTTAAGCCGCGCCTGGCGGGTGACCGGTTTAACCAGTCGTTTTATCGACCCGATCCCGGCGCAGATGCAAACCGGGAAACACTGGTACCTCGGCACCGCAGACGCCGTCTATCAGAATTTGCATTTAATTTCAGGCTTAGATCCGGAGCATGTCTGCGTGTTCGGCGGCGACCATATCTACAAAATGGATGTGCGCCAGATGCTGGAATTCCACCGCCAGCATAATGCCAAACTGACCGTCGCGGCTATTCCGGTGCCAGTTGCCGATGCGCACGAATTTGGCGTGATAGAAGTTGACGCCGATGGCCGCATGATTGGCTTTGAAGAAAAACCGAAATCGAATCCTAAAACTATTCCCGGCCGGCCGGATTATGTACTGGCGTCGATGGGGAATTATATTTTTGAAGCCAAAACTCTGGTTGAAGTGTTAGAGGAAGACGCGGCACAAGTCGATTCCAAACACGATTTTGGCCATAACATCATTCCAAAATTGTTCCCGGGTGGCGATGTTTACGTCTACGACTTCTCTAGCAACCGTATACGCGGTGAAAAAGAAGAAGTGCGTGGTTACTGGCGCGATGTCGGTACCATCGATTCTTACTATGAAGCCAATATGGATTTGATTTCAGTGGTGCCGCCGATTGACCTGTACAATAAACATTGGCCGATGCGCAGTTTTACACCGCCGGTACCGCCGGCGAAGTTCGTCCATGATGAAGCCAACCGCACCGGTCAGGCCATTAGTTCCATGGTGGCGGCAGGCTGTATCGTCAGCGGCGCTATCGTCTATCACTCAATCCTTGGCTATAACGTGCATGTGCACAGCCATGCTTATGTGGAAAAGAGTGTGCTGATGGGCAATAACGACATCGGCCGAGGTTGCCGTATTCGCCGCGCAATTATCGATAAAGACGTCAAGATTGCGCCAGGCACTGTGATCGGCGAAGATCCGGTGTTAGACAGACAACGCTTCCATGTATCGCCGGATGGCGTGGTGGTGATCCCGAAAGGGGCTATGGTCGGATTTGATTAAGGAGCTGGCATGCGTTTGGCGTTTATCTGCAGTGAATTTGAAGGTTTGCTGAAAACCGGTGGTTTAGCCGATGCAACCCGAGGTCTGGCCAAAGCTTTACAGCAAGCCGGTCATGCAGTGCAGATAATCATGCCACGTTATGGTGCGTTGTACGGGGTCAGCTGCACGGCTGAATGGCAGTCGATGTACTTTAACCTTGGTAGCCAGACTTATGGCTGTGCTGTGCGGCATACCTCAGTCGATGATATTCCGGTGGCACTGATTGAACATCACCAGTTTTTTCAGCGGCCCCGGCCCTATGATGATGGCGAGCAACCCTATCCGGACAACCTCGAACGTTTTGCCATGTTTTGCAAAGCTGCGCTGGAGTATCTGGCGCAGCAGGCAGAACCTGTGGATATCGTGCACGGTCACGACTGGCAAAGTGCGCTCGCCAGCTGTTACCTCAAAGAGATGCGCCATGGCGCACTGTTACACAGTAAGTTTGTGCTGACCGTGCATAACGCTGCGTATCAGCAGGGGTTTGGCCGGCACGAGCTTGGGCAGCTGGGACTCTCACACTGGCAGTTGCCAGCCGAATTACCGACCACTTTATTAGCGCTTGGGTTGTGGCAGGCCGATGCGGTGAATACCGTCAGCCCTGGTTATCGCGACGAACTACTTTCTGAACCGGCTGCTAATGGTCTGTCGGCGCTCTATCAGCAAAAACAACAGCATTTTCGTGGCATCTTAAATGGCTGCGATTATAGCCGCTGGAACCCAGCCACCGATTTCAGTTTATTTTCCCGATACGATGCCAGCGATTTAACCGGTAAAACGCTGTGTAAAGCGGAGCTGCGCCGCCACACCCAGTTGCCGGAAAGCACTGCACCTCTGTTTGTCAGTGTCAGCCGGGTGACGGGGCAAAAAGGATTCAGTTTGCTTATTCCGGCATTACAGCGCTTTTTAGCTGACACTGCAGTACAAGTGGTGGTAATGGGCACCGGTGAGCAGCAATTTATCCAGCCATTACGTCAGCTTGAGCAACAATTTCCGCAACAATTCCGCTTACTGGAAGGTTTTGACGAGCCGTTGTCGCATCAGGTCGAAGCGGCCGGTGACTTTTTCTTAATGCCGAGTTTGTTTGAACCTTGCGGGCTTAATCAGATTTACAGTTTGCGCTATGGCACTGTGCCGCTGGTGCGGGCGACCGGAGGCTTAAAAGACACAGTGGTAGGGCTGCCGGCACGGGGCGCTACCGGCATTGTTTTTGCCGAACCAACGGTTGATGCGCTTTTAGAAGCTCTGCAGCAGGCTCTCGCGCTGTATCAGAACAAACGTAAATATCGCAGTGTGCAACAACGCGGCATGGCGCAGGTATTTGACTGGCAGCAGGCAGCGGGTGCGTATCTGCAATTCTACCAAAACACTTTAGCTATTTAATCCACTGAAAAATAACGGTTTTAGGTTGAAATTAACGCATTCAGCGGTAGCGGCTGCAAATCATGTTGTCGTTTGAAGCTGAAGTTTGCTAGCCTTAGCGGGACTTTCTGAAGGGTTTATTTATGGACGCCATTACCTTATTAACTACCCGCTATTCCTCTTCCCGTCTGACGGAGCCGGCGCCACAGGGCGAAGCTTTGCAACTGATTAAACAAGCCGCGTTGCGGGTGCCGGACCACGGGGGATTGCGGCCCTGGCGTTTTGTCGTTTTTAGCGGAAAACCCGCGCTGGAAAAACTCGGTGATATTTTTGCCGAAGCGGCGCTGGAGGAAGACCCAGCCATTGCCAACGATTTATTAGAACGTGCCCGTCAGTTGCCACTGCGCGCGCCAATGGTCATAGCCTGTATTGCCAAATGCCGTGAGCATCATAAGGTACCGGTGGCAGAGCAGGTACAATCTGCCGCCTGTGCGGTAATGGCGATGCAACAAGCCGCATTTGCGCTGGGCTTTGGTGGCATCTGGCGCACCGGCGCTTATACCCAATATGAATTTGTCCGTCAGGCGCTTGGCCTTGCCGAAGACGATGAAATCGTCGGTTATCTGTATCTCGGCACTTGTGCCTCAGAGACGCCGCAACGGCCGCCGCTGGAAGTCAGTGAGTTTTTCAGCGACTTTCAATAGCCATTAGCGAATAAAAAAACCGCCAGCAGGCGGTTTTTTTATTGTGGCAGAACTTAGAACTCAGCGTTGCCCGGTGTACGAGGGAACGCAATCACATCACGCACGTTACCGACGCCTGTCACATAAGAAACCAGACGTTCAAAGCCGAGGCCAAAACCAGCATGTGGCACTGTGCCATAACGGCGCAGGTCACGGTACCAGCTGTAGTCTTCTTTGTTCAGACCCATCGCATCCATCCGCGCGTCTAACTGCTCCAGACGTTCTTCACGCTGGCTGCCACCGATGATTTCACCGATGCCAGGAGCCAGAATATCCATCGCGGCGACGGTTTTGCCGTCTTCGTTCATCCGCATATAAAATGCTTTGATGTCTTTTGGATAGTTTTGCAGGATCACCGGCGCGCCGACGTGCACTTCGGCCAGGTAACGCTCGTGTTCAGATTGTAAGTCCACACCCCATTCAACGGCGTATTCGAACTTCTTACCGCAGTTTTGCAGGATAGTGATGGCGTCGGTGTAATCCATCCGCACAAAGCTGGATTCAACGATTTGCTGCAGGCGGCTGATGGCTTTGTCGTCAACGCGTTCAGCGAAAAACGCCATGTCATCGGCACGCTCAGCCAATACGGCTTTAAAAACGTATTTCAGCATGTCTTCAGCGAGCTGCGCCACGTCTTTGAGTTCAGCAAAAGCCACTTCCGGCTCGATCATCCAGAACTCAGCTAAATGGCGCGTGGTGTTGGAGTTTTCTGCCCGGAACGTCGGGCCGAATGTGTAGACGTTCGACAGGGCACAAGCGTAGGTTTCAACGTTCAGCTGACCTGAAACGGTCAGGAACGTCTCTTTGCCGAAGAAGTCCTGTTTGTAGTCGATATGGCCTTTGTCATCGCGCGGCAGATTTTCTAAATCCAGCGTGCTGACGCGGAACATCTCGCCGGCACCTTCAGCATCTGCACCAGTGATGATTGGCGTGCTGATCCAATAAAAACCACGTTCGTGGAAGAAACGGTGGATGGCCTGCGCCAGGCAATGCCGCACGCGGGTGATAGCGCCGACCATATTAGTGCGGGCGCGTAAATGCGCCTGTTCGCGTAGGTATTCCATACTGTGGCGTTTTGGCGCCATCGGGTAAGTATCCGGGTTTTCTACCCAGCCCAGCACTTCAACGTTGCTCGCCTGGATTTCATAAGCCTGACCCTGACCTTCAGATTTCACCACTGTGCCGGTGACAATCACAGAGCAGGCGGTGGTCAGACGCTTAATCTCAGATTCATAATTATTCAGTTCAGCCGGAGCGACGGCTTGCAGTGCTTCGAAACAGCTGCCGTCGTGTACGGCGAGGAAAGAAATACCGGCTTTGGAATCACGACGGGTCCGGATCCAACCTTTGACGGTAATAGTGGCACCGGCAGCATACTGGCCGGCAAGTACGTCTTTAATCACTGCATGCGTCATGCATCAGGCTCCAACTTGCGCTTCAGAAAAGTTTGATTTTAATTCAGGAGGTGTAATGATACGCAGGCAGCGCCTAAGCACAAGCAAAACTTGTCACAAACCGAAGGAACAGTGCCGTGAACGAGCCTCTTCGCAGCCAACCGCGTAAAAACCGCCGCAAAGGCCCGGATTGGGTAGTGTCGAGTTTTCACTGGTTGTCGGTGATTGGCTGGGTCATGCTGATTGTGGCTTTGGGCCTCAGTCATATGGCCAAACCTGAGATGAATTCCGGCCTGGTACGTTATTGGGGCATCCAGATCCGCGAATATTGGGAGCCTACCTTAACCGGCCAGCTGATTTATCTGCTCTGGTGGTGCTGTCTGGTCAGTTTGTGCAGCATCATATTGAATCAGTTCCGCTTACGCCGTGCCACTGACCGTCAGCAATACAATTCGGTCGCTTTACTGTTGATTGCTATGGCGGCGTTAAGTTTCTTCTACCAAATCTAGGCGCCCGGCAAAGCCTGCGCCTGATGCATTACATCCTGCTGCACAATAAATTCCAGCGCTGCAATCAGCTGCGACAGCTCAGTTTCTTCAATGATATACGGCGGCATCAAATAATACAGATTGCCAAAAGGCCGGATCCAGACGCCGCGGGCCACCATCAGCGCCTGCGCTTTAGCGACATTAATATTGCTCTGCATCTCCACAATACCAACCGCGCCTAACACCCGCACTGCTTTGACTGCCGGATACTGGGTGAGCCGTTTTAACTGTTGTAACTGCTGTTCTATCAACTGGACTTGCGTCTGCCAAGCGCCGGTTTGAATAATACGCAAACTGGCGCAGGCGACCGCACAGGCGAGCGGATTCGCCATATAAGTCGGGCCATGCATCAATGCACCAACAGCGCCACTGCTGATGCCATCGGCCACCGCTGTGCTGCAGAGCGTCGCTGCGAGCGTGATATAACCGCCGCTTAAGGCTTTACCAAGGCACAAAATATCCGGAATGATGCCGGCATGATCGACCGCAAAAAGTTTGCCGGTGCGGCCAAAACCTGTGGCGATTTCGTCGCAAATCAATAACACGTCATATTGGTTACAAAGTTCACGCGCCAGGCGCAAATACTCCGGATGATACAGCCGCATGCCGCCGGCGCCTTGCAGTACAGGTTCGAGCACAAAGGCAGCGAGTTGGGCGTGGTGCTGCTGAAATAAATCTCTGAGCGCCTGACCATCGCTGTGCTGCCATATGTCGTCAAAAGCGCGCTCTGGTGCCGGTGCAAACAGATGCGAAGTCAGCTGCCCCTGAAACATCGCATGCATGCCATCGACCGGGTCACACAGCGCCATAGTGGCAAAAGTATCGCCATGGTAGGCCTTACGCAGGCTCAGCATCTGGGTTTTGCTGCTGTTGCCACGCGCCAGCTGATATTGCAGTGCCATTTTCAGCGCCACTTCCACCGCAATAGAACCACTGTCAGCATAGAAAATATGCTGTAACGCCGGTGGCACCAGCTGCAGCAGCAGTTTACCTAATTCCACCGCCGGCGCATGGGTGATACCACCAAACATCACATGGCTCATCTGCTGCAGTTGATTGGTCACGGCCGCGTTCAGCTGAGGGTGGTTATAACCGTGAATGGCGGCCCACCAGCTGGAGGTACCATCGACCAGCGTGCGACCATCTTCAAGCTGCAGCCAGACGCCATTGGCACTTTTGACCGGGTATACCGGCAAAGGGTTTGCCATCGAAGTATAAGGATGCCACAGATGCTGGCGGTCAAACTGCAAATCAATGCTCATATAATAACCACTGGTAAACCTAATGAACTGGTACGCGTTGACAAGGCGCCGCGCGCCGATAGACTAGCGGCAAACCCAGACAAAGACAAACGAAATACAGGGACTCTTATGCATTCGCTTTTTACTGACCCAAGCCTTTCTGAAGTTCGCCACAACTGGACTTTGGCCGAGGTAAACGCACTGTTTGCGCTGCCATTTAATGATTTGATGTTTCGCGCTCAGCTAGTGCACCGGGCCAACTTTCCGGCCAATGAAGTGCAGGTCAGTACGCTGTTGTCGATTAAAACCGGCGCCTGTGCGGAAGACTGTAAATATTGCCCGCAAAGTGGTCATTACAATACCGGCCTCGATCGTGAGCGTTTACTGGAAGTCGAAAAAGTGCTGACGCAGGCCAAAGCCGCCAAAGAGCAGGGCGCTAGCCGGTTTTGTATGGGCGCAGCCTGGAGCAATCCAAAACAACGCGACATGCCTTACATCATGGAAAGGATCAAAGGCGTGAAAGGCATGGGCCTGGAAACCTGTATGACGCTCGGTAAACTTACTGCTGATCAGGCGCAGGAGCTGGCCGGCGCAGGCCTTGATTATTACAACCATAACCTGGATACCTCGCCGGAATTTTATGGCGAAATCATCACCACCCGCACTTATCAGGACCGCCTCGACACGCTGTCACACGTGCGAGACGCCGGCATGAAAGTCTGCTGCGGCGGTATTGTTGGCATGGGTGAGAGCGCCAATGACCGCTCAGCGTTATTACGCCAAATCGCCAATTTGCCGGAACATCCGGAATCAGTGCCGATCAATATGCTGGTCAAAGTCGCTGGTACACCGCTGGAAAACGTTGAAGATTTAGACGGATTTGAGTTTATCCGCACCATTGCCGTGGCGCGCATCATGTTACCGAAAAGCCATGTGCGGTTATCCGCTGGTCGAACCCGGATGAATGAGCAGATGCAGGCGCTGTGTTTTATGGCCGGTGCCAACTCGATTTTCTATGGCGATAAACTACTGACCACCGAAAATCCGGAAGCCAACGCCGATATGCAGCTGTTCGCCAAGTTGGGTTTAAAACCTGAACAGCGCGGCGATGTGTCTGACGAAGCGCATGAAGCCGCTATGGCACAAGCCATTCAGGAGCAGCTTGAACCCAGTCTGTTTCATGCCGCAGTCTGAGTGATATGCATTTATCCCAGATGCAACAGTGGCTGGCGCAGCGCCGCGACCAGGGCTTGTACCGGCAGGAACAGTTGCTGCAACCTTTGCCGGGCGGCCTGCTTGGTTTTAACGGCCAGACGCTGCTGAATTTTTCCGGCAACGACTATCTGGGCCTTGCCAGCGCGCCAACGCTGCGTCAGGCGTTTGCTGATGCGGCGCACAACGTCGGCAGCGCCGCGACCGGTTCGCCGCTGGTGACAGGTTTTCAGAGGGCGCATGCAGAACTCAGCCGTGTGCTGTGCGACTGGCTCGGTGTCGAAGCTGTGTTGTTATTCAGCTCAGGTTTTGCTGCTAATCAAGCCATGTTGAGCGCACTGGTGGCGCCGGACGAGCTGTTGCTGCTGGACAAATATTGTCATGCTTCGATGCAGGATGTGCTGATGCAAGGGCAGCTGCGGTTTAAACGCTATCCGCATCAGGACTTCCAAGCGCTCAGGCAGCTTTTAGCAAAAGCACAGGATAAAGCTGTGGTGGTGGCCACCGAAGGTGTGTTCAGCATGGACGGCGACATCACCGACAGCCGCGCGCTGTTATCGCTGTTGTCACCTGAACAACCGTTGCTGCTCGATGATGCCCACGGCATTGGTGTGCTTGGCGAAGAAGGGCGCGGCAGCTGGCAGCAGCAGGGCGTAACAGCACAACAACTGCAGTGCTTGATGGCGAATTTTGGAAAAGCATTGGCTGGCCAGGGAGGTTTTTTGGCTGGCAGCCGCGATGTGATTGATTATATCCGGCAGCAATCAAGGCATTATATCTACAGCACAGCGCTGTCACCGGCGCTTTGTCAGGCGATGGTGCACAGCATTGAGTTATGCCGGCGCGAGCAGTGGCGACGAGACAAAATGGCCGAAAATATCGCCTTGTTTCGCAGTGGCGCTGTAACAGCAGGCTTGCAACTGACGGATTCGGTCACCGCCATCCAGCCGTTACTTTGCCGGGACAATGCCACAGCGATTCTATGGAGTCAGGCACTGAAAAAAGCCGGTATCTGGCTGACCGCCATTCGGCCGCCGACAGTGCCGCAGGCGCGGCTGCGCATTTGCTTGTCCGCCGCCCACAGTCCGGCACAAATTACAAATCTTATCAGCGCTTTAGTGAAAGCAAGGCCTGTTGACTCAGATTCAAATTAACAGATTTATCACAGGATTTTCGGTGGAGAGCCAACTGCAAGCAGAGCAAATCAGTGCACATTTTGGAAAAGCGGCACAAACCTACGAACAAAGCGCACGGCTACAACGCGAGGTAGCTTTTGATGCCCTGCGATTTTTGCCGCAACAGCAGCAGGGCACTTTATTGGATTTGGGCTGTGGTCCGGGCTGGTTTCATCACAATCTGAGTAGCTTTTGTGATGAGCTCATCGCTTTGGATTTAAGTGCAGCCATGTTGGAACAGGCGAAACGCCATGGCATCGCCCGGCGCCTTATTCAGGCGAACGCGGCGCAAATCCCATTGCCAGATGACAGCGTCGACACTGTGTTCAGTTCGCTGATGCTGCAGTGGTGCCCGGATCCGGCGCCGGTCTTTGCCGAAATCGCCCGGGTATTAAAACCTGGCGGCCATTTTGTGCTGACCACGCTGGTGGAAGAGTCGATGCATGAGTTTCAGCAAGCCTGGCATCAGACGGGGCAAAAGCCGCCCATCTTAAGTTTTAGTCCGGTGGCTGATTATCTGCGTGCCGCCAGAGCCAACGGGTTAAGTTGCCATGGTCAACAAAAGACGTTTCAGCTGTTTTTTCCCGATGTATTTACGCTGGCCCGCGAATTTAAACAGGTTGGCGCCAATTACACCGGCCTGAAAGCTGGCAGTGTGCCAGGTCTGGTTGGCCGTGGTCATTGGCAGCGCTTTGCCGATGCCTATCAGCGTAATCTGACCACGCAAGGCCTGCCACTCAGTTATCAGGTACTGTTTATTTTCGGTCAGATGCGATGAGTGACAGAGCATTCAACACAACGCCACTGCGGTTTTTTGTCACAGGCACAGATACCGATGCCGGCAAAACCTATTGCAGCAGCGCTCTATTGCGTGGTTTACGCTTGTCCGGGTTGCAATGCACAGCGCTAAAGCCCATCGCCAGCGGCGTCGACGCGGATGGACTGAATCCGGATGCAAAAACACTGGCCGCAGTGACCGGGCAACCGACAAATGTAGTGAATCCACTGTGTTTTCAACTGCCAACAGCACCGCATCTGGCCGCACAGGCGCTGCAGCAGCCGCTATCACTCGCTGTACTCGAGCAGTTACTGCCGCAAAGTGACAGTCAGCTTGAACTGATTGAAGGCGCCGGCGGCTGGTTGTTGCCACTCAATGCCGACGAATATCTGGCTGATTGGGTAGTACGGCATCAATGGCCGGTGGTACTGGTGGTCGGCGTGAAGCTTGGCTGCCTGAACCACAGTTTGCTGACGGTGCGCGAACTGCGTCGTGCCGGTGTTCCGGTTCTGGGTTACATCGCCAATATCCTGAACCCACAACTGCATTATCTGGCAGAAACACTGGACGACCTGTCACACCGGCTGCAACTGCCGCTGCTGGCAACGATGCCGTATGCACCCGGCGGCGCTGATGACGATGTCTGTCTGCAGCTGGCCACACAGTTCAGACTGCAACTGGCGGCTATTGCCAAATCAATTTAATAAAGCTGACAGATCGCTGTCTGGCGCAATGGCGGTTTTCGCGCCTTGCTGAAATAACGCCGCATCGGTGTCACCGAGGTAACGCAGTGTGCCGCCAAGCAAACGCAGTGCCGTACCTTCCGGCAAACCGACTACCGGGGTTTGGGGATTCAGCTGCATAAATTCAGCCAGACGCATATCGCGGGTTTCACCGTGAAATCCGGGCGGGGCAAAATTGGCGTAATGCGGATTGAGCTGAAACGGTAACAGCTGCAACGCATCGAACGACGGTGGTTCGACAATCGGCATGTCGTTGGTGGTGCGAATGCTCAGACCGGCGATATTGGATCCGGCGCTCCAGCCGGTATAGGGCAGCCCCTGCAACACAAGCTGACGCAATTCCTTCACTAAATCATGCTGATAAAGCCGCTGTAGCAACGCAAAAGTATTACCGCCGCCGACCATCACGGCTTGCGCCTGCTGAAGTGCCTGTTTCGCATCGGCAAACTGGTGGATGGAATTCACTTTGATGCCTAAGGGCTGTAACGCCTCTTGAACCTTTCGCTGATAATCGTCGTAAGACACAGTGACGCCGGCGTACGGCACAAACAGCACTTCGCGTCGATCTGTAAGCTGCGCTGCGATAAGGCCCAGTGCCGGTGCCAGATAGTCGCTGTTGCCGGCGCGGGAACTGCTGAGCAGAAGGATATTCATCACGGGGTTTCCTGAAGCGTATTGATGGCGCAGTGTAGCCGCAACAAAACTGCCGCAGCAAGGCGCTGGCAGGCGTGGGGCGGCGAATTGTCGCATCGGGCTTGAATTTACCGGTAAAGTCCATATCTTACGGGCAGGTCATCAGAAATTTGAGGTAGAGATGAAACGTATACTGTTGTTTATTATGACAAACCTGGCGGTGATGCTGGTGTTGTCAGTGGTGCTGAGCATCCTGTTCAGTGTCTTTGGTATCGACCGGCAAAGTATGGGGGGGGCTGTTGTTATTAGCTGCAGTGTTTGGCTTTGGCGGTTCTTTTATCTCGCTGGCGATGTCAAAGTGGATGGCAAAACGCTCCACCGGTGCTGTAGTGATTGAACAGCCACAAAATGCCACTGAGCACTGGCTGGTCAATACGGTACGCCGTCAGGCGCAACAAGCTGGTATTGGTATGCCGGAAGTTGCGATTTACGACTCGCCGGAAATGAACGCCTTTGCCACCGGGATGAGCCGTAACAACGCGCTGGTTGCAGTCAGTACTGGTTTGTTGCGCAACATGCGCGAAGAGGAAGTGGAAGCGGTGCTGGCGCATGAAGTGTCACACGTTGCCAACGGCGACATGGTGACGCTGACGCTTATTCAGGGGGTGGTCAATACTTTCGTGATCTTCCTGGCGCGCTTAATTGCTGGCGCTATCCACAATGCGACGCGCAGCAGCGATGACGAATCTTCTGAATCCGGCGGTTTTGCTTACATGGCTACGGTCTTTGTACTGGAAATGATGTTTGGTGTACTGGCCAGCATCATTGTGATGTGGTTCTCGCGTAAACGCGAATACAGTGCCGACGCCGGTGCCGCTAAACTGGTGGGCGCCAACAAAATGGTGGCTGCGCTGGAGCGGCTGCGTAACAACCACGACAGTCAGCTGGAAGGCTCGATGATGGCTTTTGGTATTGCCAATAAACCGGCCAGCAGCGAATTATTCTTAAGCCATCCGCCACTGGAAAAACGCATTGCGGCACTTCGCAACGCCGCTTAATCAAATAGCTTCATCAGCACAGGCCGCCATGCGGCCTGTCGCTTTTCTAGCGTCGGGAATTTTTTGGTTGCCGGGGCTAAGTTTATGAAGCAATATAAATTTCTGCTTTGACCTGCCGTCTTTACCCGAATTTTCTGCAACCTTTTGCAGCGGGCGCAGGTCAGAATCTGCAACACTTCTGATCCCGGAGCAAAACAATGACAAAATGGCTGGTTGCTTTTTCCCTCACCTGTAGTTTAGTGCTTGGCGGTTGCGCCAGTACCGGTGGTCAGACCGCCGAGCAAAAACGGCAGTCCATCGAACAAATGCGCGCTTCGACTTTAAACAAACTCTACAAAGAAAAACCTTACGCCGCCGACACTATCGAACGTGCAGCCGGCTATGCAGTGTTCTCCAACGCTAACGTCAATTTAATCTTCGCCAGTGCCGGTGGTGGCCATGGCGTGGTGCACAGCAATAACGGTACTGTGACTTATATGAAAATGGGCGAGGTTGGACTTGGGCTGGGTTTAGGTGCCAAAGACTACCGGCTGGTCTTTGTGTTCCACAACCAGCAGGCACTCAATCGCTTTGTCGATGACGGCTGGGCCTTCGGTGGCCAGATGGATGCAGCGGCCAAAGCGAATGAAAAAGGTGACGCCATCGGTGGGGAAATTACCGTCGACAACATCACGATTTATCAGCTGACCGAAACCGGCTTGGCGCTGCAGGCGACAATTAAAGGCACTAAGTTCTGGCGTGATGACGCACTGAACTGAGTTGCCGCGGCATGCGCCGCAGTCTATGGTTAGAGCAAAACAACACCAAGGAGTCTTTATGCCACTGAATGCCGATTTGAATGTTGAGATCCGCGTGCTGAATCTATTTAATCTTGACAGTAGTCTGGAGGGCATCAAAGTCCACAAAGATGCTGATGATGAAACCAAAGCGGCCATTGGTCGTTTATATCAAAAGGGACTGTTGACCCAGGCCGATGGCGGTTATCTTACAGATCTCGGGCGCAATTGCGCCGAACATGTGCAAAGTGCACTCAGGATCTTAGCCGTTTAAGCCGCGCCAGCAGCTGACGCATCGCCAGTCGGGACTCGGCATATGCCGCAGTCTCGCCGCCAAATTGCCATCGCTGATAACTATCCCTCAGTTGGCTAAACTCAGCACAAAGCATCGGCTGTTGCAGCGCCCACTGAGCCAAATACTGTTGATAACTCTGATCAGCCGCTTTTGGTTGCAAATCCAGCAGCGGCTGGAATAAACAGGTGGTTGGATCAGGCTGCGGCCGGCGCCACCAGTACCAAACACCAGCCATTGCAATGGGCCCCAGCAACCACAACCACCAGGTCGGTGGCAAACGAAAACCCTGTTGCCATTGCCGCAGCTGACCGAACAAACCTTGCTGCTGTGCCGAATCGAAACTCAGCACCCACATCGACCAGTAATAATCCAAATCCCTCAGCGGTTGCAGCAACATAATCTGCAGCCTTGCCAGTACCCAATCACCACCGGCGCCGGCAAAGTCATTTAATGCAGCACTGGACAACGTTTCCAGCAGCAGAGTAGGCTCTATCAACGCGGTCGGGTCGAAACTGAGCCACTGGCCATCCTGATAATATTCCACCCAGGCATGCGCATCTTTTTGCAGCACTTGCAGATAAGCACCATCGTCCTGCCACTCGCCACCTAAATAACCACCGACTAACCGCGCCGGAATGCCAGCTGCGCGCAATAAAAATACCGTCGCGCCGGCATAATGACTACAAAACCCGAGTTTGCGTTCAAATAAAAACTGATCGATCTGAGCACCGCTGAGCTCGCCAGGCGTGAGACTGTAACGAAATTGTTGCTCGCGGAAATAATCGCTGATGCGCTGGACCAGAGCAGTTGCGGTAGCCGGCGCGGTAGCAGTGGCAACATGTTGACTCAGTTGCTGCGCCAGAGCCCGGCTTTGTGGATTACCGGCCGGCAGCTGCAAATAGCGGTTAATATTACCGCCGGCTTTAATCGGACTGATGCTGCTGGACACCTGATAACTGAGACGCTGGCTCAGTGGCTGCTCAGTCACCAGCAGCGCCTCGTTGGTAGCCAGGGCATTCTGGCTATGACGCTGTACCTGCCCAAGGCTAAATAAACTGAATTGCTGATGTGGCTCGGCCACTACGGTGTAATGGTATTGCGCCTGCGGATCAGTCGCAGCCAAAGGTCTGGGTTGTAAGCGCTGGGCACGCCAGCTGCTGCCATCAAATACATCGTAAATTTTGGCGCGGAAATAGCGTTGTGAAGCCGCCGGCGCCGGACCGCTGAAGCTCACCCGAAACGCCAGGTCTTCCGACTCTAATAAACGACTGACCGCACCCGGTGCCAGATTGTCGGTGAGCCCGGTTTGAGTCATTTTGGCGCCCGGTAATTGCCACAAAGGCGGTAAGCGTGGAAACAATACAAATAGAGCGCCGGTAAACAGCAGCACCAACAAGGTGTTGCGGCTCAGCCTGCGCCAGTTCAGTTGTGGCAACTGAGTACAGAACGTCAGATACTGCGCATATAGATTGAGCGTAAAAGCGACCAGAATAATGGCGGCGAGCCACAAGTCCTGATGCAGGATAAAAGCGCAAGCCAGCAAGAAATAATGCACCCAAATCAGCTGAACGACGTCGGTACGCCGCTGTGGCGTCAGGCCTAATAACCGTAGTACTGCTGCGAGTAACAGAAAATGAAACATCAGGTGCATCACACCAAGATCGCGGGCGCTCAGCAGCAATGCCAGTAACATACCTCCAGCCAGCAAGTTGCTGTAACCGAGGCTCCAGGGCTTACCGTTTCGATACAATTGCCAAAGCTTGGCCAGCAACAACAACGCAAACACTGCGAGGCTCCAGCTGGTATAAGCCGGTAACAGCAGCGCCCACAGCAGTAACTGAAACAGCCACAAGCGCCATTGCAAGGCTTGAAACAGTGTCGGACTCAACGTCAGCATAACGCCAGCTCCTGCAATACCTGGCGCAGATGGGCCGGACCCGCACCAATCGCCACTTCGCGCTGGGCCAGGCGCAGGCCAAAGGGCTGAGCCGCTTGCTCAAGCAGCTGCGCCCGGGCAGCAAGGTCCGACAGCTGCGCTTCCAGCCCGTCAATTCGGGCATCGGCCGTCAACCAAATCTCCCGTGCTGGCTGGCTGACTGCGCTGTACTGATGCACCATTAACTGTTGTTGCCGGCTGAAGCGCTTCCAGTCCAGTTGCCGCCAGGCGTCACCAGGCTGATACTGGCGCTGCCCGGACCATTCTTCACGATTACCGCTGTTATCCTTTGATTGTAGCGCGCTGAACTGCGACAGTCGCGGTTTTGGGAATACCCAATATTTACAGTCGAGACGAACATAACTCCAGCAGCGGACCAGACCAAAAGGGTAAACCGACTGCAGTTTGAGCCGGGGAATAGGATGATAGCCGCGCCGGACAGCTGCTAAGGTCAATAATTGAGTGTGACTTGTCGCCGGAATAAATGACTCGTCTTGCCAGCCAAGTTCCAGTGCTTGTGGCAAACCGCTGGCGCGCTGCAGGTGCAACATAATGTGCACAGGGTCGCCGACACAAAAATCGCCGGAGGCTTCGGCCTGGACTGTGGTGTGATGTAAATTCAGAAACGCCAGCAGGATAGCCGCAATGCAGAGTACCAGCAGCAGGTAGCCCAATAAAATCACCAGATTATTCTGATAGTTAGTGCCAAGAATATACAACAGGATGACCAAAGCCAGCAGCGCGAAACCAAAACGGGTCGGGAAGACAAACAACACCCGCTGCCGCAGCAGTTGTTCAGTCGTCACTGGCGTGCGCTGGTCCAGCCAGCGCCAGACCCGCTGGCGTATTCTGGCCCTGATCGCAGTCAGCAGTGCCTTCATGTCAAATCTGGCAAGGCGTTTGTTGCAGCAACAAAGTACTGGCGTTCGTTTCACCAGCATGGCCACCCGGATGTAACCGGTGTTCCGCCACGGCCGGGAAAATATGCCGGATGTCATCGGCGGTGACAAAACTGCGGCCACAAATTAAAGCGTAAGCGCGGCCAGCCCTGACCAGCGCTTTGGCTGCCCGCGGCGACAAGGCCTGCATATCCTGCCGGTCACGGCTTTGGCTGACTAAATCCAGCACATACAGCAACAGCGGCTCGCTGCAGTGGATAGCATCGACCGCTTTCTGTAACACTATTAATGTGGTCAGATCTAATACGGCTGGCTGCGCCGCGCTGCGGCCGGCCTGCTGTTGCAATAGCTGCAGCTCGGCGGCTCGGTCAGGGAACCCCAAACTCAGGCGGAGCATAAAACGGTCCAGCTGAGATTCCGGCAGGGCATTAGTACCGCTGTAATTCTGTGGATTTTGCGTGGCGATAACAAAAAATGGTGTCGGTAACTCGCGGGTAGCGCCGTCAATCGACACCTGGTGCTCTTCCATCGCTTCAAGCAGCGCGCTTTGGGTTTTTGGACTGGCTCTGTTGATTTCATCAGCCAGCAATACCTGGCTGAACACCGGCCCCGGCTGAAATCTGAACTCCTGCGTGCGGGCGTCAAACAGATTAAAACCGGTTAAGTCTGCCGGCAATAAGTCACTGGTGAACTGCACCCGGCGATAACTCAGGCCAAGGCTCTGCGCTAGGGCGTGCGCCAGCGTGGTTTTGCCCATGCCGGGCATATCCTCCAGCAGCAGATGGCCGCCAGCCAGCAGGCAGGTCAGCGCCAGCCGGATTTGCTGCGGTTTGCCGAGGATCACCTGATTCAGTTGCTGCTCCACCTGGTGAAGTACAGCCGCGTATGATACGTCAGTCACTGCTTTGTCCTTGTCTGGCTGCTACTGTCAAATAGTCACAAAATTCGTATACTGGCGCAACTTGTTTAGAGTCAGGGATTTGCCAGTGAAAATTCTGTTTGTCTGTTTGGGAAATATTTGTCGCTCGCCGACCGCGCACGCGGTATTTCGTCAGTTAGCAGCCGAACATGGGCTGGTTTGTGAAGTCGAATCGGCTGGCACCAGCGCTTCGCACAAGGGCGAAGCACCAGATCCGCGCAGCATCAAAGCGGCGCCTGATTATTCCTTTAAAGGCATCAAATCACGGCCGGTATTACCCGCAGACTTTGATCACTATGACTTAATTCTGGCAATGGATCAGCAAAATCTGGCTGATTTAACCCGCCGTTGCCCGCCGGAGCAGCAGCACAAACTGAAACTGTTGCTGCAATACCATCCGGAACATCCAAAATGGCAGGAAGTACCTGATCCCTATTATGGCGGATCCCGTGGTTTTGCCGTGGTATTTGACCTGATTGAGCAGGCTTGCCAACAGTTAGTCCGGCATTTAAAGCAAGGCTGATGATTTAATAGCCGTTTATACGTCCAGATTGAAATTTATCCGGTGAAAGCGTTGAATTTCGCTGCCAGTGCCTTTACCTTGTGCGGTGGAGCCATAACTCAAGCGAAATTTACATTCACAAACACCTGACATAGGAATTTTAAAGTGACTACCTGGACGCCTCAAAGCTGGCGAGCATTTCCGATCCAACAGCAACCCCATTATGACGATCAGGCTTTATTAGCCTCAGTAGAGCAGCAGCTGCATAAATATCCGCCGCTGGTGTTTGCTCAGGAAACCCGTGATCTGTTTAGTCAGCTCGGCCAGGTGGCCGAGGGCAATGCGTTTTTATTGCAGGGTGGTGATTGTGCGGAAAGCTTTAGCAACTTTAATGCGCCGAAGATCCGCGATACTTTTAAAGTCCTGTTGCAGATGGCGGTGGTGCTGACGTTCGCCGGCAGCTGTCCTGTGGTCAAAGTCGCCCGTATGGCTGGCCAATATGCCAAGCCGCGCTCGAGCGATTTAGAGACTATCGATGGTATCAGCCTGCCGAGTTATCGCGGCGATATCGTCAACAGTTTTGAATTTACTGAAGCCGCCCGTAAGCCAGATCCAAACCGGCTGATGACGGCTTATCACCACAGCGCCGCGACGCTGAACCTGTTGCGGGCTTTTGCCCAGGGCGGCCTGGCCGACCTGCATCAGGTCAGCCGCTGGAATATGGGTTTTGTTGAAAGCAACCCGTTAAAAGGGCGTTACCAGGATATCGCCCAGCGTATTCAGGAAGCGCTGCGGTTTATGGAAATTTGTGGCATCAGCGCTCAGACGTCGCCGTCAATTCGCGAAACCACGTTATACACCTCGCATGAAGCTTTGCTGCTGAACTACGAAGAAGCACTGACACGGCGTGATTCGTTAACCGGGCTGTGGTACGACTGCTCGGCGCACATGGTGTGGATTGGCGAGCGTACGCGTCAACTGGACCACGCACATATCGAATTCTTCCGCGGCATCCATAACCCAATCGGCGTCAAGATTGGTCCTGGTATGGATGAACTGGACCTCATTCGCTTAATTGACAAGCTGAACCCGGACAATATCCCGGGTCGGTTAACGCTCATCACGCGGATGGGCGCCGACAAACTGGCCGACAAACTGCCAGCCTTAGTGCGCCGCGTGCAGCGTGAAGGCCGCAAAGTGGTCTGGAGTTCAGATCCGATGCACGGCAACACGGTTAAAGCCAGCAACGACTATAAAACCCGTGATTTTGAAGCTATTCTGCGGGAGATCCGCAATTTCTTTGCGGTGCATCAGGCGGAAGGTTCACACGCCGGTGGTATCCATCTGGAAATGACCGGTGAGCATGTGACTGAATGTACCGGCGGCGCTTATGGCTTGTCGGAGAACGATTTAAGTCAGCGCTATTTCACTCAGTGTGACCCGCGCTTAAACGCCGATCAGGTGCTTGAACTGGCGTTTTTGATCGCAGATACACTTCGAAACGTGCGTAAATAACACGCCGGTAAAACGGCATAGGACAGCCGATGCAGGACCTACAAAGCAAACTGCAAACCAGTGGTCGTAAATACCGGGTGGGCATTGTCGGAGCAGGCAGCATCGGTTGTTTTTTAGGCGCCATTCTGGCACAAGACGCTGATTTAGATGTGTTGCTGTTCGGCCGCGATTATATGGGGCTTGAACTGGCAGCCCATGGTCTGACGGCGCGCTGGCAACAGGGTGCAGAGCATTATCAGGCCAGCGTTTCAGCGGTCGCGTTTTATACTTCTTTTGTCAGTCTGATTGAAGCCGATGTGGTGTTGTTGGCAGCCAAAGCGACGGCGCTCAGTCAGCTGCTACAACAAATTAAACCGCATTTACGCCCTGATGTGCCGGTCATTGCGTTGCAAAACGGCATCGGTATCACCGACATTATTCAGTCTCAGCTACACAACCCGGTGCTGCGCGCTATAGTGCCGTTTAATGTGGTCAGACCGGCGCCGGGGCAGTTTTTGCAAAGCAGCAGCGGCACATTATTGTGGCCAGCATCAGACAGCGCTGTGGTGCAATATCTGCAGCAAGTGTTTTACAGCCGCGGTCTGGATGTAGAGGCCGTTGCTGAGATGAAAGCGGCGGAATACGGCAAGTTATTACTTAATCTGAATAATGCATTAAATGCTGTGTCTGGCTTGCCGCTACGCGCGCAGTTACTGAACCGGCACTGGCGCTTGCTCCTTGCTGCGGCAATGCGGGAGTGGCTGGCGGTCTGTGCTGCTGAACAAGTCAGGCCAAGGCAATTTACCGCGCTAAAACCGGCACTGCTGCCTTTGGTGCTGCGCTTGCCCGACTGGCTGTTCCGCCGGGTGGCCGCCAAAATGCTGCGGATCGACCCGCAAGCGCGGCTGTCGATGTCGGCTGATCTAACCAGCGGCAAACGTACTGAAATTGCTTTTCTAAATGGTGCCGTGGTGCAGCTTGGCAAGCAATACAGCATCACCACGCCAGTGAACCAGGCCATCGTTGACCTGGTGCATCAAAAACAACAAGACCCGCTGTTTACAGCTGACCCGCAGCAACTGTGCCGTCAACTGCAACTCTGCTGACGCTGTCAGATCTCTTAGTACTTTTGCCGCTTTAAGCCGGTTTCTGCCATGATTTTGGCGCTTATCTCTTCAATTGATAAAGTGGTGGAGTTCAAGTACGGAATGCGCTCTTTGTGATACAGATTTTCCACTTCATCCAGTTCCAGTTTGCATTGGCGCAACGACGAATAGCGGCTGTTCGGCCGGCGCTGCTCGCGGATTTGGCTTAAACGCTCCGGCGTAATGGTCAAGCCAAACAACTTATTGCGGTGCGGCTTTAAAGCGGCCGGTAAATGCAGCGAATCCATATCTTCTTCGACAAACGGATAATTGGCCGCTTTGATACCGTATTGCAGTGCCAGATAAAGCGACGTCGGTGTTTTGCCGCTGCGGCTGACGCCGACTAAGATGATATCGGCCTTGGCATAATCTTTCAGATTGGCGCCATCGTCATTGGCCAGGGCGTAATTGACTGCATCGATGCGATAGTCATAAGTTTTTTCGTGAATACTGTGGGTGCGGTGGGTTTTGGGTTTGGCCGGAATGCCCAGTTCTTTTTGCATCGGTTCAATGAAGGCGTTGAGGAAGTCGTAACAAACACCTTCCGAGCTGTTAATAATGGCGCGCAGTTGTTCGTCGACAAAAGTCTGGAACACTAAAGGGCGCACTCCGGTAGTTTTATAACGATCGTTAATCCGTTGCTTGGCTTGTTCAGCTTTCAGCGTAGTTTCGACAAATGGGATAGTGACATGGTCAAACTCGGCTTCAAACAGCGACAGCAGTGCGTGTCCGAACACTTCGGACGTAATGCCCGTACCATCAGAGATATAAAAGGCTGTACGCATCAGAAACCCCATTTGTTGTTATAAATTTTCATTAAAAATTAGCATTTTAATTTGGACGGCCAGCAGTGTAGAATTATTTTGCTTACGTGTCTGCCGCTGTAAGCTTACATAACCTGCAACAAAAATTGGAGACATACTGTGCAAGAATTCGTTGTTTGGTATCAGGATTTGGGCATGCACGATGTCCCGCGGGTTGGAGGAAAAAATGCCTCTTTGGGTGAGATGATCAGTAACCTTTCTGGCGTCGGTGTGCAAGTACCGGGCGGCTTTGCCACCACAGCCGAAGCCTTTAACCAATTCCTTGAGCAAAGCGGTGTGAACGAGCGGATTTATCAGCTGCTCGACGGCCTGGATGTCGACGACGTGACGGCACTGGCCAAAGCCGGCGCGCAAATCCGTCAATGGGTGATTGACACACCATTCCAGCCAGAATTTGAAACCGCCATCCGTCAGGCTTTTGACCAGTTATGTGCTGGTATGGGCAACGACGCTTCTTTCGCCGTGCGCTCCAGTGCCACAGCCGAAGATATGCCGGACGCGTCCTTCGCCGGTCAGCAGGAAACCTTCTTAAACGTACGCGGCTATGAACACGTCATCGAAGCCATTAAACACGTGTTTGCCTCGTTATTTAATGACCGCGCCATTTCTTATCGCGTGCATCAGGGCTATGACCACCGCGGCGTAGCTTTATCCGCCGGTGTACAGCGCATGGTGCGTTCAGATTGCGCTTCCAGCGGCGTGATGTTCTCTATTGATACCGAATCGGGTTTTGAAGATGTGGTCTTCATCACGTCAAGCTTTGGTCTTGGCGAAATGGTGGTGCAGGGTGCTGTTAACCCGGACGAGTTTTATGTGCACAAACCAACGGTCAGCGCCGGTCGCCCGGCTGTGGTACGCCGCACCTTAGGCAGTAAGCTGGTGCAGATGGTTTACTCTGGCGAACACAGCCACGGCAAACAAGTGCGGATTGAAGATGTGGCCGCCGACAAACGCCGTCAGTTCTCCATCACAGATGCTGAAGTTGAAGAGTTAGCCCGTCAGGCCATCACCATCGAAAAACACTACGGCCGGCCGATGGACATCGAATGGGCGAAAGACGGTATCGACGGCAAGCTGTACATAGTGCAGGCCCGGCCTGAAACGGTGCGCTCGCGCGAAGACAGTAACTCGATGGAGCGTTATCAGTTACAAGGCAGCGCCGCAGTTGTTACTGAAGGCCGCGCTATCGGCCATAAAATCGGTTCAGGTACGGCCAAAGTACTGGCCAGCATTGCTGACATGGACCAAATCCAACCCGGTGATGTGCTGATCACCGACATGACAGACCCGGACTGGGAACCGATCATGAAACGCGCCTCAGCCATCGTCACCAACCGCGGTGGCCGCACTTGTCACGCCGCGATTATCGCCCGTGAACTGGGTATTCCGGCTGTGGTCGGTTGTGGCGATGCGACTGAGAAAGTAAAAACCGGTCAGCAGGTTACAGTGTCCTGTGCCGAAGGCGATACCGGTTATGTCTATGATGCCATTCTGCCGTTTAACGTGGTGACTTCACGGGTTGACAGCATGCCGGCGCTGAAGATGAAAATCATGATGAACGTCGGTAACCCGGAACGCGCTTTTGGTTTTGCCAAACTGCCACATGCTGGTATTGGTCTGGCACGGCTGGAATTTATCATCAACCGGATGATTGGTGTGCATCCAAAAGCACTGCTGAATTACAGCGTGCAACCGGCGGATGTTAAAGCGCAAATCGATGAAATGATAGCCGGTTATGCCTCGCCGGTAGAGTTCTACGTCGCCAAACTGACTGAAGGTATCTCGACGCTGGCGGCTGCTTTTGCGCCGGAGCGGGTGATAGTGCGGATGTCAGATTTTAAATCGAACGAATACGCCAACCTGGTTGGCGGCCGCCAATACGAGCCACATGAAGAGAACCCGATGATTGGTTTCCGTGGCGCGTCGCGGTATATCTCTGAAGATTTCCGCGACTGTTTTGCCCTTGAGTGTGAAGCGTTAAAACGCGTGCGCAATGACATGGGCCTGACTAATGTCGAGATCATGATCCCGTTCGTACGCACCTTAAGCGAAGCCGAAGCGGTGATTGGTTTATTGGCCGAGCAAGGCTTAAAACGCGGTGAAAATGGCCTCAAAGTTATCATGATGTGTGAGCTGCCATCCAACTGCCTGCTGGCGGAAGAATTCCTTGAATTCTTCGATGGTTTCTCGATTGGTTCGAACGATCTGACGCAGCTGACTTTGGGTCTGGACCGTGATTCCGGCCTCATTGCCCACCTGTTTGATGAACGCAACCCGGCCATTAAAAAGCTGCTGTCGATGGCGATTTCAACCGCCAAAGCCAAAGGCAAATATGTCGGGATCTGTGGCCAGGGCCCGTCAGATCATGAAGATTTCGCCGCCTGGCTGATGGATCAGGGCATCGATTCAGTATCGCTGAACCCTGACACAGTGCTGGAAACCTGGTTATATCTGGCAGAAAAATACGGCGCTTAAGTAACGCTGTAACCGCTGAGTCCTGAAAAGCCAACCTCCGGGTTGGCTTTTTTGTCGGTTATTTAAGCTGTCACCCGCGACAAGTGTGCTGCAAGCCCGGTCAACAGTGACTTTTGTAAAATCAGATGCTTGCAATGTACAGGCTCTGCCTGCAGACTGTGCATCAGATTTCTTGCATACAGGAGGTGTCATGGTTTTAACGACTTTGCAACGGGCGCAGGGCGCGCTGGCAGCGGCCTTAGCCGCCGATGCACTGGGCACCCAGTTTGAGTTTTGTCAGCCGGCAGAACTCAGACGTAAACCTGCAGCTGAGCTGTTGCAACTGCAGGATTGTGGTCCATGGCACACACTGGCCGGACAGCCGACCGAAGAAGGCGAGCTGATGTTGCTGCAGGCCCGAATGCTGCAATATTGCCGCAGTTATCAGGAGGAGCAGGCGCTGTCGGCTTATCGCTACTGGCTCAGCACTGAACCTTTTGCGCTGGGTGCATCTTTACAACGCGCAATTGTCGGCGGGCCGGATGAGCGCGACTATACCGCTAATGCCCTGGCACGTTTAACGCCGCTGTGTATTCTTGGCGTGCATTTTTCCCTGCCACAAATCGCCGCCTGGGCGATGGCAGATACTGCTCTGACGCAAAACGCCGTGCTGATGCAAGAAATAAGCGGCCTGTATGCGATGTTGCTGGCCAAAGCCATTGATAGTGGCGCCGATGCCGATACGTTGTATCAGGACGTTGAAACCTGGGCGCAGGAGCTGAAATCGGACCCACAGATCCGCGCCGCCATTGCGCAGGCGTTGTTTATGCCGGGCAGCAGCGAGCTTCGGCAGCAAAATCCGGCCTTAGCCGCCTTTCAGAATCTGTTGTTTCAGCTGCTGTATGCCAAATCCTTAGGTGAAGCTTTGGTTGATACCATCCGCCAGGGCGGTGATACCGGCACCAACGCAGTGATTGTTGCTGCGGTATTTGGCGCTATCGGCGGCATTGAGCAGGTGCCACAGGAATGGCGCGACGCCTTAAAAAATTGCCGGCCACAGGACGGTGTGACTGGTGTTGAGCAACCACGTGATGAAATATTCTGGCCGGTTGAGGCCGAGCTTATAGCGCAGCAGCTGACCGAATTATCGCCGGCTAGCGCTGCCTGAAATTTATTTTTCAACGCGCACTTTGCAACT
The DNA here is from genome assembly GCA_008015325.1 of Rheinheimera sp. GTDB lineage: Bacteria > Pseudomonadota > Gammaproteobacteria > Enterobacterales > Alteromonadaceae > Pararheinheimera. Next base: position 31,997 of record SSFI01000003.1, on the reverse strand, counting down.
ATCTGCAGCTACCATTCGAATAATTACTGAAGTATATTTAGTAAACAACGAATAAATTATCAGGTGACTGCGATGCAGACGCAGGGAGATCAGGGCTTGTCCCGGTCCAATGGCCCGCAAGTGGCCAAAAAAGCCCGGGATTTTGCCGGTTTTATCGACCAAATCCGCCCACTGTTACCTGACGGCGCGCTCAATACCCATCCGCTGGACCTGGTCAGCAAAAGCCACGACGCCAGCTTTTATCAGCTGATCCCGCAACTGATTGTCACAATCCACAGCCTTGAGCAATTACAGCAGGTACTTACAGCTGCGCGTTGTTCTCAGGTTGGCTTAACCTTCCGTGCCGCCGGTACCAGTTTGTCCGGTCAGACTCTGACGGACCAGGTATTAGTTCAGCTGGGTTCCGGTTTTAGTCACTCTCGTATCGGACAACAAGGTTTATCCATCAGTTGCGGCCCTATGGTCCGTGGCGGTGATGCCAATGCGTTATTAAAACCTTATGGCCGGATGATAGCCCCGGTGCCGGCATCTTTGGCCAGCGCAACTATCGGTGGTATTTGTGCCAATAATGCATCGGGGATGAATGCACTCGACACCTATCAGATGCTTGACGCGATGAAACTGGTACTGGCCGATGGCACCATGCTTGATAGCGCAGATCCAAGTAGTGTGTCGGCGTTTCGACAACAAAAATCGGCTTTATTAGCCGACCTTAGCGCTGTTGCAGAATCAATTCGCAGCGACGAGCTGCTTTGTCAGCGTATCCGGCGCAAATATCAGCTGAAAAATACCACTGGCTATGGCCTGCGGGCATTACTGGATTTTGACGATCCGTTGCAAATGCTCTGTCACCTGATGATTGGTTCTGAAGGGACCCTAGGTTTTATTGCTGAAGTGACGCAGCGCACTATTGCACTGGATACTGAAAGCGCCAGCGCCTTTATGTTATTCCCGGATTTACACAGGGCAGGACTTGCGGTGCAGTCATTAGCACAGCTCGGCCGTCAGGTGGTTGGCGCCTGTGAACTGCTGGACGATAAAGCGCTCGCGGCGGTAAGGCATCAAGCCGGTGTGCCGGCAGTGGTTGCAGCACTGGAACCCGGCGTCACCGCTTTATTGATCCAGACCGGTGCAGACTGTGTGGATGTACTAAAGCGCCAAATCAGTCAGATTGAGCAGGCCATCACATCATTCAAAGACCCGCGCAGCCTGCCATTTAGCATGGACAAAGCGCTGTGCCAGCAATATTGGAATGTGCGTAAAGGCGTGTTTCCGGCTGTCGGTGCGACTCGGCCTGCCGGGACTACCGCACTTATCGAAGATGTTTGTTACCCGGTGGCCCGGCTGACTGAAGCTTTAGCGGACCTGCGCGATTTACTCAATACGCACGGTTATCAGCATGCCGTCATTTATGGCCATGCGCTGGACGGCAATATGCATTTTATTTTTGCGCAGGGCTTTAGCACGGCACAAGAAAAGCTGCGTTATCAGCAATTGATTGATGCGGTGGTCTGCCATGTCGTGGATGATTTCGACGGGTCGTTGAAAGCAGAACACGGCACAGGTCGGAATATGGCGCCTTTTGTCCGCCGTGAATGGGGCGATAAGGCTTATGCGGCGATGCGGCGGATCAAGCAACTGCTGGACCCGCAAGGCATGTTAAATCCGGGGGTGCTACTCAACGATGACCCCTTGGTTTATCTGCAAAATTTAAAACCGCTGCCAGTCAGCAATCCACTGATCGACGCCTGTATTGAATGCGGTTTCTGCGAGCGGGTCTGCCCGTCGCGTAATCTGACCATGACACCCAGGCAGCGTATTGTGGCAAACCGCTATCTCGCCACGCTGGATAACGAAGGTCAGGCGCGTTTGTCTGCCGATTTGCTGCAGCATCACGATTATCAGGCAGTGCAAACCTGTGCAGCCTGCGGGCTTTGCGCCACGCAATGCCCGGTTGGCATTAATACCGGCGATTTAACCCGGCAAAGCCGTAACGTCGCCAAGCCAGAAGGCAAGATTTCCCGGCTACTTGCAGAAAATTTTTCAACTGTGACCAAGGTCGCCGCCACCGGCTTGGGGATCGGTAATGCTGCAGCCCGTCTGATTGGAACAGGCCGACTGCAACGTCTGACGCAACGTCTGCATCCATATGGTTTGCCAGTCTGGCTGAGTACCATGCCTGCCAGCGCAGGCGAGCTGGCACGCCCGGATCAAGACAAGGACGCAGATTTTATCTATGTGCCAAGCTGTGTCAGCCGCGTGATGGGGCCGCAGGAAGAGAACCCGGATCGGCGAAATCTGACCGGGATTGTCCGTTCGCTGGCAGACAAAGCCGGTTTGCGGTTTGCTTATCCTGCGGCGCTTACCAGCCAATGCTGTGGGCTGCCGTTTCAGAGTAAAGGTCAGTTTAATGCGTCATCAGCAAAATCTGCGCAGTTGCTGGCCGCCTTGTGGCACCAAAGCCGGCAGGGCCAGTTGCCGGTATTGGTCGATACCAGCCCCTGTACGCAAAAGCTGTTGGAGGATGCGAAAAAGGACCCGTGTTACAACGGATTGAAGTTATTAGAACCAGCCGGATTTGCTTTGCAGTATTTGTTACCACGCTTACAAGTGACGACGAAAGCGGCAAGGATCGCCTTACATCAAACCTGTTCCAGCCGACGAATGCAGGCAGATAGCCTGCAGTTACAACTGGCGGAGTTGCTGAGCGCAGAGGTCGTGGTGCCACAGGACATTCATTGTTGCGGTTTTGCCGGCGATAAAGGTTTTCAGCTGCCAGAACTGAACGCTGCAGCGTTGTCGCCATTAAAATCGCAGGTCGATGCTTGTCACGGTGGATATTCCACCAGCAGGACCTGCGAAATCGGTTTGTCAGCTCACAGTGGTTTGCTGTATCAATCCTTATTACAGCTGCTGGATACACAATCGGCCTCAACCGGACAACGCGGCTCCGAGTGAACAGCGAAGCAATAGTTCATTCTGTAAAAAAAAGCAGCACGAGGCTGCTTTTTTTACAACACTTCGCGGGTTAACCAATCATCACAACACCACAGACCAAATAACCGATAAGGGCCAACGCGGCACAAATCAGTGCATAAGGCAGTTGGGTGCGGGTGTGCTCCAGCAAGTCGCAGCCGGCGGCGACAGCACTGACCGCAGTGGTATCAGAGATTGGGGAGCAGTGATCACCAAATACGCCGCCACCCAGAATGGCCGCCAGTACCAGCGATGGTGGCAAGCCCAGATTGACCACTAACGGCATACCGATGGGGATCAAAATAGCAAATGTGCCCCATGAAGTGCCGGTGGTGAATGAGATGAGCGCGCCGGCTAAAAACAACATGGCCGGAACTAACCACAATGGTAAGGATTCGGCAACCAGGCCAGAAATATACAAGCCGGTGCCCAGGCTTTTCAGACTTTGGCCAAGTGCCAGCGCCAGCAGCAAAATACTGACCAGCCCGAGTAATTCGCTCATGCCCTTAAAGCCAATATTAACCAGTTGTTGATGATTATATTGTTTGCTGAGCAGCAACATCAGATAAGCCACCACACAGCTCAACGTCGTGGCATACAAAACGGATTTAGAACCCGAACCCTGCGCTAAATCGCCGTTGCCTGTCCACAGCATAAAACCAACCATACCGACTATCATCGTCAGCAAAGGCACCAGCATAAAACGGGCTTTGGTCGGGGCTACTTCCTGCTCGTCGTGACCGTCGATTTTGTTCAGTTGCATGTTGGCACGACGCATAGGCCCTAAATGCCGGCCCGTCCAAACGGTAAACAGTACCAGCAGCAAGGTAAAAATCGCATAGAAGTTCAATGGAATGGTCGCCATCAATACCGACACCGGATTGTCTTGTATTGCGTAAGGCGTGATTAAGCCCAACACATAAGCACCCCAGCCATTGAGCAAGATCAGAATACAGATAGGTGCACTGGTGCTGTCGATGATGTAGGCCAGTTCGGCGCGGCTGATTTTAAATTTATCAAACAGACCACGCGATAAAATACCGGCAGTCAGTACCGACAAATTGGATTCAATAAAAATCACCACCCCGGTAAAAAACGCCAGTAACTTACTCTGCCGGGCAGTTTTGGCCACCCCCCGATTTACCAGACTGGTGACCAGTGCCGCGACGCCACCGGAATAACGCATATAGGCCATCAAAGCGCCAACCATCAAGGCGAACAGCAACAGGCGGGCGTTGCCCGGATCTGTCAGTACACTGGTCATGGCTTCGAGCGTATTGACAGCACCGAGAGTGGACGCGCCCACCAACGAACTGCCACCTTTAATTAACTGCAGAAGTTCCGCGCTGAATAACGATAAAACTAACGCCACTATTACTTCTTTTCGCCACAGTACCACCGCAATTGCCACCACTGCGGGGATCAGCGTCATCCATTCAGCCAAAAGCACACCTCAATTCAACCAATTTAATATTCGAACCAGCGATTATTCTTGTAAAGTCAGCGCCAGATTATCAGGTCCGGTCAGACTGTCAGGAAAATACTTTTCCAGCAAGGCCCAAAGCACGGCACAGGTTTCAATATCTAACTCACCACTGACGCGATTGGGCACAAAATGCCGTTGAAAAGCCATCAGAACATTGCGGCTGGCGTCATCCCAGACTCCGCTCACCTCAATGCCATAACCGTAGCGCTGTAAAGCACGCTGCACTAAATGCACGTCAGGCAGGGCCGACATGCCTTGCCAGTATTTCAGCATGGTTGGATTGTCGTACCAGGCACCAATACCTTGCTGCGCCAGCCATTGCCAGGGGAAACGCGGGCCAGGATCTTGTTTACGCGATGGTGCGATATCACTGTGTGCGACCACACGACTTGGGCTTATCTCCGGGTTTCTCGCCAGAATGTCTTTTAACAGGGTGGCCAACAGCTGTAACTGCGCCGGGTCGAAATCGGGTGTCAGGCAAAGTTCATTCTGTGCTGGTTGCGCCAGCGGCACTTTACGTTGATAACACCAGCCAAGATTGACCAGCTCTATGCCAATCGACTGGTCATTGAGCGCGCTGCGATCTTCCCAGTGACTCGCGCCGGCATGCCAGGCTCTTTGTGATTCCGGCACCAGCTGATACACCTGCAGAGGCTTATCCGCCGGGTAGGTCGGGTCAAAGCTTTCCGGGATCAGGTAATGCGCACTGACCGCAGTAGCGCCGGGTTGAGTCAGGGCTTTTAACGATTGTTGCCAGTTGATGGCGGTGTAATGCAACACCAGCAGCCGCACGCGTTCATTCCGGTTCACGGACTGATGCTCAGTGTTGATGGATACCAGGCCAGTCTGACTACAACTTAGCAGTAACAACATCGAGGCTAACAGCGCGGTACGGTGACTCAAAAAGTGGTTTTTCAACGTCGTTAACAACACTCTGATGCGCTCCGGTCTGCTTTACTGAAGGCTACTTATTAGCACAAATATTCTTCATTTAACACAATTGAGGAATAATATATTGCAGGTTATAATTTCAGCCTGGCAGTACTGTAACCAAACGTTTTAAAGGGCTAAAGCCAGATGTTTCCAATTTTATCCCAAAAGTCCGGCATAAGTCATTCGTCATAACCAGCCGGTTTTCCTTGAAACAGAAACGCTCGACAGAAAATACTTTACCATCGTCTTGCCCTGTAATATTTTCAGGGCAAAAAGGTAAACAGCACTTTAAAGGAAAGCCGCCAAAATGTCCTGTTTAGTCAAAATCCGCTCGATCAAAGATACCTTGTCAGCCAATGAGTTAAAAATTGCTGATTTTGTGCTGAAATCCCCGGCATTGATCCGGGAACTGTCGTTGCAGAATCTGGCGGGCGCAGTCGGTGTCAGTCAGAGCAGTGTGGTGAAGTTCACGCAAAAACTGGGTTATCGCGGTTATCCGGATTTTAAATTTGCCCTCAACGAGTCAGTGTTATCAGAACCTGATAATACCGCGTTGCATGGCAAAATAGTGCTCAGTGACAACCTGCAGCAGGTTAGTGACAAATTACTGGCCAGTAAAATTGCCGTATTAAATTCGACAGCGACGTTAAACAGCACAGAGCTGGTGGAACAGGCGATACAAATGCTGCGCGACGCGCATCGCATTCATATCAGCGGTATTGGCGCATCTGCGCTGGTCGCCAAAGATTTTGTATACAAACTGCAGAGACTTGGCTTTTGTGCCATGGCCGAAAATGACAGCCACGTACAGCTGGCCGGCGTTGCGACCCTGGGCAAAGGTGATTTGCTATTTGCCATCAGCCAATCAGGCAATACCCGCGAGATCGTTGAAATTAGCCGGCAGGCCCGTGCCAATCAGGCCATGGTGATGAGTCTGACGCGCTATGGCCAGTCACCGGTTGGGGACCATGCTCATTTGCAGCTTTATATGGCGACTGACGAAGAATCGGCGCGTTTATCGTCGATCCTGGCGCGTACCGCGCAGGAATACGTCATTGATTTGCTGTTTATCGGTCTGACGCAGGCATCTAAAACAGGCCGTACCCTGATGGAAAAATCCAATCAGGCGGTAGCTCAGTTTTACCGCTCGCGATAGAAATCTTCAGGGATAAAGCAAGTAGGGCGCGCGGCGCTGCGCAAATGAGGCTAAACCTTGTTGCCAGCTCTGGCGAATTTGCGCTGCATTTTGCTGTTGATCAAGTTGCTGCCGTAGCTGATCTGTGCCGGCCAGTTTGTCAAAAAACGCCGGCTTATCGATCAACGTCAGGCCTTTGGCTTTAAAACGTTTGTGCCATGCCAGCCAGACTTCCACCATCAGCCCATGTCTGGGCAACTCCGTTCTGTAGTCTTCGGCACCAATTGGCGTATCACGCCAGGGTGGATTGAGTGCTGCGCCTGGGGTGGTGACCGGCGTCACTACCCAGCTGGCAGAATTTTCCAGTAATAGCGGATGGCCAGCCAGCTGAAAAGGCCAGGCAGTGCCGCGGCCCACAGACACCGTAGTCCCTTCAAACAGCGCCAGCGTCGGATACCAGGCAACCGCCTGCCGGTTCGGTAAGTTCGGGCTGGGGGGCACCGGTAAATCATACGGCAGATCACGCCGGTAGTTGGCGATCGGTAAGACAATCAGCGTTAAAGCTTTGCTGTTACTGATCCAGCCTTCGCCTTTGATCATCAACGCCAATTCGCCAAGTGTCATGCCGTGCAGAAGTGGGATTGGATGCAGGCCAACAAAAGAGCTGAACTCTGGTTGTAACAGCGGTCCATCCAGCCAGCGACCATTCGGATTGGGTCTGTCCAGCAGCCACAGCGGAATTTTCGCGTTTGCAGCAGCCTGCATCACATAATGCAAAGTCGATAAATAGGTGTAAAAACGGGTGCCGACATCCTGTAAATCAAACAGCAGCAGATCAACTTGCGCGAGCTGAGCCGCGTCCGGCGCTTTTTGCGCCCCATATAACGAATAAATCGGCACGCCACTGTGCTGATCACGACTATCAGCAACCGCGGCGCCGGCGTCCGCATCGCCACGAAAACCATGCTCCGGCGTAAATATCACCGTAACTTGCAGGCCCAGTTCAGCGATCACATCAACCAGATGACAATGACCCAGCCGCGAACTTTGGTTCACCACCAGCCCAAGACGTTTCCCCCGCAGTTCTGCTTGTCTTTGTTTCAGTTGTGAGGCGCCGACCCGGGCAGACAAGTCGCTGGCCATAGTGGTTGGGTCGGAAAAGCAGCTCTGTGCCGCTGCCCGCTTTGTTTCGTCAGCCGTAACTGGGACGGCAAACACACCGGCCAATAACAGCAGCAACAACAAGGTTTTCATGCCGGACATGCTGTCGCCTTTATCTCTTCAATCGCCTGAGCCAGATGGCCCTGGTTTTGTTCAAGTAACTGCCGGGCGGCCTGCACTTCAGCTGCGGAAATAGCGCCCGGCGTCGGCACACAGTGATACAGCAAAATTGCCAGTTTGACACTCTGACCGGCCTGCTGCAGCAGGTCGCTGGCTTGCTCCAGACTGCAATCCGTGGCCTGGCAGATGATGTTTAAGGCTCTGGCTTTTAATTTGGCATTGCTGGCATGCAAGTCGACCATCAGATCCTGATAGACCTTACCACTTCGCACCATCGCCGCAGTGGAGATCATATTCAGCATCAGTTTTTGTGCGGTACCGGCCTTTAGCCGGGTCGAACCGCTTAACACTTCAGGCCCGACCGGCGCACAAATCGCGATGTCGGCGCAGCTTAAAACTTCAGTAGCCGGATTACAGCTGATACCTGCGGTCAAAGCCCCCAGCTCACGCGCATAGCGCAAGCCGGCAATCACATAAGGTGTGCGGCCGCTGGCGGCGACTCCAACCAGCACATCTTTGGCGCAGAAATTTATCGCGGCGAGATCGGCAACCGCCAGGGCTGCATCGTCTTCCGCGCCTTCTTTGGCGCGAAACATTGCACTATGGCCGCCGGCGATCAGACCGATGATCTGTTCTGGCTTGACACTGAAAGTCGGCGGACACTCAACGGCATCCAGCACACCTAACCGGCCGCTGGTGCCGGCACCGAGATAAATCAACCGGCCACCGGCGGCAAACGCCGTCACGACTTTGTCAACCAGTTGCGCCAGTGGCGGAATAGCAAGGGCGACGACTTGCGGCACGCTCTGGTCGGCCTGATTCAAAGTCTGTAACAAAGCTTCGGTCGCTAATCCGGCTAAATTAAGCCGGGTAGCGTTACGCGACTCGGTTGGCAATTGACTCAGCTGACGCGCCAGCGCGATCGCCGGCTCGTCTTTTCCAGCAGAGAGCACTGGTTTTGTCGGTTCAGGACATCTGGTGACAGAATCCGCCAGTTGCCGGGCGATGAAGATAGCGCCCCGTACGCTATCCGCTTTGGCGCTTTGGCACCAGCCCCGGACTTGTCCGGACAAATAGGGCACTGTCGCCGCAGCGAGGCCGCCAAGTACCACTACAGGCAGATCGGTATCGGCGCGGGTCGCTTTAATCAGCAGCTCCACATCGGCAGCATGTTTACGCAACACCCCAAGCGCAGCAGGACAACTGGCTGCCAACTCAATCACCGTTGGTGCGAGCGCAGCGTATTGATTGGCATTGGCTTGACGCAGCCAGGTCAGCATCGCGGTTTTATTTTGGCCTATCACGGAGAAAATATACTGTGCGAGTTTGGAGTAACTATCCGGATGGCAATCCAGCTCCCACAAGGCGGCGCGAACCGCCGCTTTTCCCATCGCGGCGCCGCCGCCTTCGTCACCAATGCTAAAACCCCAGCCACCGACTTGTTGCTCTTGCTGGCTTTGGTCCAGCCGCATTGCGACAGAGCCGGTGCCCAGCGCAATCGCAACCACAGGCGCGCCGCAATTGGCGCCGTACAACGACGTTTTGGCATCAGTTGTGACGTAACAACGGGCAAACTGCTCTGGTCTGAGCGCACTGCGTAAATGCAGTTTTAACTGTTCATCGCCGGCACCGGCAATGCCAACCACCAATACAACTTGCGACGGTGTCAGCTGCGCGGTTTGCAGGATGCTGCTGATAAGCTGTATCACAGTGGCGCAAGCGCCGGGCAGATCGTTGGTCAGATGCGCAGGCCCGCTGCTGGCCGTAGCCAGTTCTGCGCCTTGCGCATCACACAGCAACGCCAGCGTTTTACTGCCACCGCCGTCAATTCCGAGCAGAAACAAAGACATCAGTCACCTCATCAGAGCGCTGTGAAAATACAGCTGCAGACTTTGCTGTTGTGCAACAAACCGGTTGGGGCTTGCCACTCAGCGCCACCAGGGTTGCCAGAATGAAGCCAATACAAAGTTGCCAGGTAAAAGCCAAATCAAACTGCCAGGCTGCTGGTAAATACCACTGTTGCAGATAGGGCTGCTGCAGGGCAGCCACGACAAAGCCCGTCAGTAAGGCGAGGGCACAGCTGCGGCTGTTGCCACGCTGGCTGAACAGTGCAACGGCAAATACCGCCAGTAATCCACTGTACGAGAACACCATCACCCCCAGCGCAAATGCCAGTAGCGGCGTATCGCTGTATTGCTGCCAGTAAAAACACAACATCGCCATGGCACCAAGCGCCAGCATCAATATAAACATCAGGGCCCGAGCCAGCGGGACTTCGGCGCAGGCCGACAAATGCGCACCCAACCGGGGTTTCAACATGTCTTCCATCAAGACTGATGCCATTGAATTGAGGCCAGATGTCAGCGTCGACACTGCTGCCGCTATCACACCGACTGTGACCAACCCGCGTAAACCGGCGGGCAATTCATGCAGCACATAGAACATAAACACGGTGATGGTTTCACCGGCAAAGCGATTTTGCGGCGCAGCGCCCAGGGCGTTGCTATAGGCTGGGTCCTGATAAAATAAAAATAACAGTAAACCGATCCCCAGCAGCACCATGACCACAGGCACGACTAACAGCACTGAACCAACCAGCGCCCAGGTGCCCTGGCGGGCATCGCGACAGGACAAAGCTCGCTGGGTTAAATCCTGATCCAGGCCAAAGGAGGCGATAAACAGCAAAAAGAAGCCGGTAAAAGTGGACAGTAAATTAAAGGCACCGGCCGGGCTCAGATCAGTGCCAAAATCCAGCAAACGTAATTTACTGGCGCTGCCATCGGCCGGTGTTTGTAACGACCGCCAGATCTGACTGCTGTCGCCCGGCAACTGCCAATATAAGTAACCCAGTACCAGCACAGCAGCACCGACATACACCGCGCATTGGATGGCGTCGCCATAAATCACCGAGCGGATGCCGCCCCAGGTCGAATAGGCAAAACTGACGATGCACAACAAGGCAATAGCGCCGAGGACATGGCCTGGGGCTATATCGGTAAACAAAATCATCGACAGGGCAATCGCTGCCATGTAGAGGCGGGCGCCACTGGCAAATAACCGGCCAATCAGGTACATCCAGCCCGCATGGCGTTTAGTTGGCTCACCGAAACGATGCTGCAATAAGGCATAAGCGGTACTGACTTTATATTGATAGAATTTTGGCAGCAGAAAATGGGCAACAAAAAACGCCGCAGCCAAAGCCCCAAGATTGGTGGTCAGATAGGTCAGATCGCCGCGGTAGGCGTAATCCGGTGCGCCAAGGAAAGTTGCGGCAGATTGCGCAGTCGCCAGCACCGACACGGCAATGACCCAGGTTGGAATTTTGCCGTTGCCGGTAAAAAACTCCCGGCTGCTGCCAATACTGCCGCGGTTAAACCACCAGCCGGTCAGTGCAAGCAAGAGGAAATAGCCGGCAAAAATAATCCAGTCTGCCGACTGAAAAGCCGAATTCATGGAGGCCCCTGAAATGTTGAAGGCGTTGCTTATTTTCCAAGCATAGGGGGCATCAAATATTATTTCAAACTATTTATCTAAGAATAATATATTCTTGATTTTCGCCGCCAGCTGCGGCATAACTGGCAGTACAGAATGATGTTTTTGAGCGAAGCGACAATGCGAAGCCGCAATTTTTCCCTTCTGCGCCTGGCTGGCGGGCTCGTGCTGTTGGCGCTGTTTGGCAGTGGTGGCTGGCTTTGGTATCAACAGTCGCAGGAACAGCAGATCCGCTTCTGGCTGGGTCAGAAGTTAATGTTAGATCTGCGTCATTTTTGCCACCACGACGTTACGCCGGAACAACCTTGTTCACAAGCTGTGACGCAGTTACCGGCCTTGTGGCAGCAAAAACTCAGCGAACACCATATCGGTGGTGTGGTGTTATTTGCCGTCAATCTGCAGGAGATGACACAAATCCGGCGTTTAACCGATGCGCTGCATCAAACCACCACTGATGACTTACCACTGCTGATTGCCACGGATCAGGAAGGCGGCCGTGTAGCCCGGTTGCCCGAAGCCATTTTACCGGCATTCCCCGGCGCGATGGCGCTGGGGGCGACCTATGGCACACATCAGACGCAGCTTGCGCAGGCGCAGGGGGATACACAAGCGCAAACCTTGCGACAGCTGGGTATCAATATCAATTTTTCGCCGTCGCTGGACGTCAACAGCGACCCGGCGAACCCAGTGATTGGCGTGCGCGCTTTTGGCGATGATCCGCAACAGGTTGCAGCACTGGGCATAGCGCTCGCCCGCAGCCTGCAGCGCGGCGGCGTGGCGGCAACTTTAAAACACTTTCCGGGACACGGTGATACCGCGACCGACAGTCACACCGGATTGCCGCAGGTCGACCATGTCCGCGCTGTGGCTGAAACCATTGATTTAGAACCTTTTCGGCAGGCGATCCAGGCCGGCGCTGCGCGCCTGGTAATGACTGCGCATATTCAATATCCGGCGCTGGATGACAGTCGGGTCGAAACGCAACAAGGCGAGCCAATTGCACCGCCAGCCACTTTGTCCAAAGCCATTTTAACCGGCGTGCTGCGTGAACAGCTGGAGTTTGACGGTGTTGTGATCACCGATGCGCTGAATATGCAGGCGATCAGTGCGGCTTTTACACCGCTGCAGGCGGTCAGACACAGCTTTATTGCCGGCGCTGATATCGCGCTGATGCCACTGGAGATCCAAAGCCCGGCGGATTTTGTCAAATTAGAACAGTTATTAGACCAACTGGTCGCCGCCGTGCAAAGCGGTGAACTGGACGTAACGGCATTACAGCAATCTGCGGAGCGGGTTCGCGACCTTAGGTTGTGGCTGGCGCAACGGCAACAGACGGCCCAAAGTGCGGCAGAATTCACAGCTTTATATCAGCGCCAACAGCAGCTTGATCTGGCCATCGCCAGCAGCGCGTTAACGCAACTGGACGGCGACATCAGCCTGATTGCCAAAGCCCAGTCCCTCTATTTGCTGCTGCCTGATGCAGATAAGTGCCGGCGATTCAGTCAGGCTCTTCAAGTTGAATTTCCGGCAGTCCCGCTGCAATGTGTTGATCTGCGAAGTCAAACCTCTTTGCCGCCGCTGGCTGCGGGCGCTGTGGTGATTGGTGCTTATGTCGCGCCGGAGCAAAGCGCGGTCGAAGTCGGCGTGTTAGCGGACCTATCTCAGGCTGCTGCATTAAGTGCGCCGGTGAGCGTCGACGCTCAACTCGCGACACTGCAGCAGCAACTGGCGCTGGCCCGCAGCCAACAGGCTACAACAGTTGTGATCGCGTTGCGCTCGCCTTACCAGTTACCGGTTTTTGCTGGCAAGGTGGATATTCGTCTTGCCAGTTACGGTTATCCGTTTAGCCTGAAACCAGATCACGAGCCCGGCGCGGTGTTTGTCGCACTGGCGCGATTATTCAGCGGTAAAACCACGGCAACCGGCGTGTTGCCGGTACGATTAGATTAAAGTGTCTGGCGAGGGCCGGCACATTGTGGCAGTGTAATTTCACTGACAAATGTCAAAAGGAACATCGATGTTACTAAACGCCCATTCAAGCCCGCTGGCGGTCAGGACCGCAGCCAGGCAGGGACTTTGGCAAGGGCCAACTGCCGGCCTCGCCAACGGCTACGTGCAGGCCAATCTGGCTATTCTGCCAAAGACGCTGGCGGATGACTTTCTGAAGTTTTGTCTGGCTAACCCTAAACCTTGTCCGCTGCTGGCCTTTGCGACGACGCCAGGCCAGACTGACTTTGAAGTCGGCGGCAAAACGCTGGATATCCGCAGTGATGCACCGCGCTATAACGTGTTTCGCGCCGGCGTTTTCACTGAGTCTGTCGCTGATTTAACGCCGTATTGGCGCGCCGATATGGTCAGTTTTCTGATTGGTTGCTCGTTCTCGTTTGAGGAAGCACTGCAACAAGGCGGTATTGAATTACGTCACCAGACAGAGCAGAAAAACGTGCCGATGTATAACACCAATCTCAGGCTAAATGCCGTTGGTGCTTTTTCGGGAAATATGGTGGTCAGCATGCGGCCGATGCGTGCTGCCGATGCTATCCGTGCCATTCAGATTTGTAGCCGCTTTCCAACGGTCCATGGCGCTCCTGTGCATTTAGGCGATCCGGCATTGATTGGCATCCACGATCTGCAGGCGCCGGATTATGGCGACGCGGTCAGCATCGGCGCCGATGAAATTCCAGTGTTCTGGGCTTGTGGCGTCACACCACAAGTGGCGATAAAAAATGCGGCGGCAGATTTGGCATTCAGCCATAGTCCTGGCTGTATGCTGGTGACGGATTTGACCAACGCCAGTCTGGCGGTGCTATAAATGCATTTGCAACTGCTCAGTGCAGAATTCCCGGTCCGCTTGCGCATTCACAGCGAGCAGGCACTGCTGCTGGATTTAACCGCGCTGGCGCCCCAGGGCCCGGGGCCGGCGCTGATGCAGCTGATGCACAATTTGCGAACACAGCTACCGGCGTTACTCGGTGATGCGCTGCTGGAGCTGGTGCCGTCCTACACCTCAGTGCTGATTATTTTTGATCTGCTGAAAACCGACCACGGTGAAATCTGGCAAAAAATTGTCAGTGCGCAAATGCAGCTATTCCGGCCGGAAGCACAGACAAACGCGAACAAAATTATCGAATTACCTTGTTATTACAGTGTTGAAAGCGGCCCAGATCTGGCTGGCGTTGCAGCGCTGCACCAGCTCAGTCTTGCAGAGCTGGTCAAGCTGCACAGTCAGCAGTCCTATCAGGTTTATGCGATTGGTTTTGCGCCGGGGTTTGCCTATCTCGGCTTTACCGATCCGCGTATGAATACCCCGAGACTGGCAAATCCAAGGCCTGTGGTGGCCGCCGGCAGTGTCGCTATTGCCGACCGGCAGACCGCAGTGTACCCGGCCGCATCGCCGGGCGGCTGGCATCTGCTCGGCAATTGTCCATTGCCGCTGTTTGATTTACATGCAGACCCAATGTTGCCATTTGCGGTGGGCGATACAGTACGTTTTGTGCCGATAGAGCGGTCGGAGTTTCTCCGTCTCGGTGGACAGTTATGAACACACCATCTGAAGAAACGTCGAAGCAGGCAGGGCTTTTGGTATTGCAAGGCCACAGTGGCGTGCAGCTGCAGGACGCCGGCCGTTTTGGCGCTGCAGCTGCCGGTCTGACGCAAGGGGGCGCGGTCGATTTAACCGCAGCACGGCTCGCCAATGCGCTGGTGGGAAATCACAACACAGTGTCGGGTGCATGCCCGGCAGTGCTGGAAATTACCCTTGGTGCTGTGGCCTTTCGCGCTGAACAACCGGTGTTGTTGGCGATAACCGGCGCGGCGATGCCGTTACTGCTGAACAGTAAGCCGGTATCGCGCTATCGCACTTTGTTGCTACAGCCCGGAGATCTGCTTGAGATAGGCTACAGCAGAGCCGGTGCCCGGGCTTACCTGGCGGTGGCCGACGGTTTTGCCGCACCAGCCATTTGTGGCAGTGTCGCCACTGTGCTACGGGAAAAAGTCGGCGGGCCGGACGGACAGGGCAAAGCGGTATTAGCCGGAACGATATTAAACTGTCCGGCATGGCACAAACCAGATCCGCAAATCTCGTTGCCTTATCACCAGCATTATCGCCACCAGAGCATCCGCGCTTTGCCACTGATTGCCGGTGCCCAAATTGAAACTTTAGATCCGCAGGTTAGCCAATTACTGCCCCAGCGCTTATTTCGCATTACCGCCCGCAGTGACCGGATGGGCATGCAGTTAGGCGGCGAGCCTTTGCCAGTCAAAGCTCAGCAGCTTTATTCCGAGGGGATTTGTCTCGGCGCCATGCAACTGCCACCAAATGGCCTGCCCATTGTGATGCTTAATGACCATCAGACCATTGGCGGTTATCCAAAAACCGGTGCGTTAACCCGCGGCGCCTGCGAACTGCTGGGCCAGATGATGACCGGTAACTTTGTCCGGTTTTATTGGCTGGACCTTCAAGCTGCGGTGCAGCAGGAACGGCAGCGACTGATGGTGCTGCAGCAACAACTGGACGCGCTGGTCGGGCAGTGGCGGGTGTTCTTATCACAGCAAAGACAGGTCAAAGGTGACATCGATGAGTAAAGCAACTCCTTTTGCACCCGCTGCGTTGTCTAAAAATGGCTCGCTGCCATTGGCACATCAGCAAGTCGAGGCCTTGTTGGTCGCCCGCAATCCACGCGGTATGGCACTGGCACGTCAGGCATTGCAACCCGGTTATCTGGCGCGTGCTGCGGCTTTGCTATACCAGCCGGACCAAACCGTATTGATCGGCACCGGGTTTCCGGTCGCCGGCACTTTTGAAACCGATGGACCCGTTGGCGCTATTGCGATCTACCGGATGCTGCAGTCACTTGGCGTCAAGCCGGTGCTGGTGTGCGGCGAGCCTTTGTTGTCTGTACTGACCGGCCATTTTCAGGTTGAAGCCTTTACGCTCGGCGAAGATGGTCAACAGCGGGCGCGACAATTGCTGAGTCAATATCAGCCGGCCGCAGTGCTCTGTATCGAAAGGCCGGGGCAGGCGGCCGATGGTCGTTATTACAATATGCGCCATGAAGATATCAGCGCCAAAGTCGCTGATCTGGATGCGCTGATGCGGCTCGCGACATGTCCCACAGTCGGCATCGGCGATGGCGGCAATGAGATTGGCATGGGTAAGATTATCGACACATTGCGCGCGCTGGATATCAGACCCGCAGTGACCGGTTGCAGCGAACTGATTGTCGCCGATGTCTCAAATTGGGCGGCCTATGGCCTGGCTTTTCACTGGTCACTGCAAAGTGGTATGGATTTGTTTCATTGCTGTGACGCTTTGCCAAGCCTGCAGTTTCTGTCTGAGCACGGCAGCGTCGATGGAGTCACCCGGCAAAATACTCTGACCGAGGATGGTTTACCGCCTGACATTGGCGCTTCGTTGTGTCAGCAGATTTATCAATTGTATCAACAACACCGCTCAGTATCGGTGTAAGGACTGAACTTGTCTGATGTGTATTTAAACGGCAGTTTTATGCCTGCCACTGAGGCGCGTATTTCGCCGATGGACCGCGGTTTTTTGTTTGGCGACGGCATTTATGAAGTGATCCCCAGTTATCAGGGCAAGCTGGTTGGCTTTACGCCGCATATCGACCGGATGCAACGCGGTCTGGCGGAGATTGGCATTCAGTTTGACTGGAGCCATGCACAATGGCTGGAGATGATCCGGCAATTACTGGTGCGCAATGGTAGCGGCGATTTAGGCGTGTATTTGCATGTCTCGCGCGGCACCGACAGCAAACGCGGTCACGCTTTTCCGTCTGGTGTTACGCCTACAGTGTTTGCATTTACCTTCGCTATCAATCCGCCACCGACCGGTTTACCAGGTACAGCCAAGCCAATTCAGGTGGCTTCAGCCGAAGATCTGCGCTGGAAACGCTGTCATATCAAATCAACGGCGCTGCTGGGGAATGTGCTGCATCATCAGCAGGGCGTTGAGGCCGGTTATCAGGAAACCATTTTGTTTAATGAACAGGACGAACTTACCGAAGGTAGTTCCTGTAATGCCTTTGTTGTCAAAGACGGCGTGATCAGTACACCACCGCTGGATCATCAGATTTTACCCGGTATTACGCGACTGCTGCTGTTGCAGATCCTCAGAACACATAGCGCACTGACAGTGCTGGAGCGGGTGATCAGCAAAGCCGAAGTGTTGGCCGCAGATGAAGTCTGGCTCACCAGCTCATCTAAGGAGTTAATGCCGGTTGTGGCTATTGATGGAAAACCGGTTGGCAATGGTGAAGTTGGGCCTGTCTGGTATCAGGCCCAGCAATTATTCGCTGCGCATAAATTTGACGACCCGTATCCAAGTTCTGATTAACAAATACTGCCCCCGCACAATTATAACGGCGGGGGCTTCAAATAATTGATTTTAAAGAAATTATAATTTTTCATTTCGATAGCCGCCAGCATAGTTGCTGCGCGATTTCCGCTTTTTCTCGTCCGCCAACACTGCTTAATAATTGAATATTCCTAACTTATAAATTAATTCGCATAAGCTATTTCTCATAAAATAATTTATTGCTATCTTTGCTATGGGCGTGAATAAATTTTCGCCTTGATGGACCGCCTGGTTTCAGGCGGTGGCAGCGGCAGCGCTTTTGTAGTCGGGCTGGTTTGGCAGCAAATCAGCGTGAAAAGCAGGTCAGCGATTCAGACAATAATAATCCGGGACTTAGCAATGAAAATAACAACATCACCGCAGTATCCGACGACGCCAGTCCGGCGTTTTGGCATCAACCTTATCACCAGCGCACTGCTGGCCAGCGCGTTATGCGCAGCGCCGGCGATGGCCCAGCAAGCCGGCGGCATTAAAGGCAAAATCAGTGCCGATTCTGCCCAAAGCTCAGTCGCAGGTCTCACGATTACCGCCAGCAGTAATGTGATGCCAAAACCCCGTACTGTCGTGACCAAAGCTGACGGCACTTATTCATTGCCGCTGCTGCTGCCGGGTACATATGAGCTGACCATCAGCAATGCAACCGGCGTCGTGCGTAAAATGCAGGTTGAAGTCTTGCTGGAGCAAACCTCAACCGTCGACGTGAATCTCGGTG
Source organism: Rheinheimera sp. (assembly GCA_008015325.1). Lineage (GTDB taxonomy): Bacteria > Pseudomonadota > Gammaproteobacteria > Enterobacterales > Alteromonadaceae > Pararheinheimera. The sequence goes on along the minus strand of SSFI01000003.1, from coordinate 13,609 downwards.
CCGGTGGCGCTGAGGTTGAAGTGATCCAGGTGCTTGGCAGTTCGATAGCGCGTGAAGGTAACTCGGCACTGACCAACTCTTTAGGCGCAGAAAATATAGAGTCGTTGCCGGTTGGCCAGGAATACCGTGATTTGTTAAAACTGGTACCGGGTGTGCAGTACTCAGAAAATGGCACTTTAGGCCCAGCAGCCGGTGGTTCAGGGGTAGACAACAAATACGGTTTTGACGGTGTGGATGTGTCTTTGCCGTTGTTCGGTAACCTGGCGTCAGATCCTTCCACCCATGACATCGCCAGTGTGTCAATGGACCGTGGCGGTGCCAAGGCTGTCGGTTTTAACCGCTCCGGCGGTTTTTCCATCAATACCATCTCCAAATCTGGTACCAATGAATTTGAAGGTTATGTTGAGTACAAGCTGCAGAGTAAGAGTCTGACAGCGAACAGCAAAGATGCCGCCAAAGCTTTCAAATCAGAAAGCAGCTGGATCACCATGGGGCTGGCCGGCCCGTTAGTTGAAGATATGCTGTATTTCTATGGCTCTTATTACCGGCCGGAAACAGAGCGTGCCAATAAAGAAACCAACTATGGTCCGGTGAAAGATTACAGCAGCGAGCGCGATGAATATTTCGGCAAACTGACCTTCGCGCCGACCGATGATTTGTTGTTTAATCTGAGTCTGCGCGATTCCAGCCGCGAGTCAGACGGCGCTTCAGTTGGTGCTTTTGATTCAGATACAGTGTCAATAGGTGAATTGTCTGAGCAGACTATCCTGACTTTCGATGGCTCTTACCTGCTGAGCAGCAACACCAGTCTGACCTTTAACGCGGGTCGTTTTGAATTAGAAACCGCCAGCACGCCTGATAACCGCTTTACCTTTCAGCCAGTGATTGGCACCAAACTCGATTTAAATAATCTGACCGGGCTTGGCACTCTGGCGGTTCCAACCTTAATTGCGAATGCAACCACACCGGCACAACTGGCATTTAACAATTTTGCCCAGCAGCTGATTAATCAATATGGTTATACCAATGCCGCCGGCGCTAAAGCAGGTGGTGGCCGGGTTGGCGGGGCACCGCAAATCAATAACCAGAATTTTTATCGCGATAGTCTGGAATTTGCCATTGACCATGAACTAAGTCACGGAGATACCACGCATAAACTGCATGCGGGCTTTAAATATTCTGACATCGAAGAAGAATTAAGCCGTTTGTCCAACGGTTGGGGCACTATTGCTTATACCGGTGGTTTACAAAAAACCGCTGCAGGTGTGCCGTATTTCTACCAGACCTCAACTGAGCAGATGAGTTTACTCGATGCCAGTGGCAACACAGTGCCACCGATCAAGTCAGCGGCCCGTTCCTATAACTTTGAAATCAACGACACTATCACGCACGGTGATTTTGACTACAACATCGGTGTGCTGATCAGCAAAGACGAGCTGTTTGGCCAGGGCTTGCGGGAAAAAGCCGGCACTGTGTCAGGCTTTGAACTGGCGCCGGGCAATAAGTACAAAATGTACACCATCGACTGGAAAGACATGATCCAGCCGCGTTTGGGGGCGACCTGGCGCTATGATGGCGAAAATACCATTTTTGCCAACTACGCATCCTACAACCCGGAAGCCAGTTCACTGGCACGGGCTGCATCCTGGGACCGCAGCACCCAACGCACCTTGTTAGTGCGTTTTGATGAAAACGGTAATTATCTGGAAACCGCCAACCGCGGCTCCTCCAGCGGTAAAGTGTTTGCCGATGACCTGAAACCACGCCGCATTGACGAATTTACCCTGGGCACAACCAAAGCACTGGACGGCGGCTGGTTCCTGCGCAGCCACATCCGTCACCGCGAAGGTTCGCATTTCTGGGAAGACATCTGGAACTACGCGCGTTCGCGTGAAGGCACTTATGGCCCCAATGGCGGGGTGCCAGCAGATTTACGCGCGCTTGGCGATTATGTAAAAAATCTGGAAGACATTCGCAAAGAAATCGGTGGCTCGACCTATGTCATTGCTGAAGTTGATGGTGGTTACACCAAATACTGGGAAGCCAGTTTTGAAGCCGAGTGGGTCGGAGACCGCGCCTACCTAAACGCGTCTTATGTCTGGAGCCGGTACACCGGTAACTTCGACCAGGACAACACCACTTATACCAATGATGCCAACACTTTTATCGGATCGTCTTATTACAACGACGATAAAGGCAAATACGTCTGGGATAATAAAGACGGCAGATTATCGGCAGACAAACCGCATTTATTAAAAGTGTACGGTTATTACACGCTGGACTGGGAAGCCAATATCGGTGCTTATTTGCTGTTCCAGTCCGGTCAGGCCTGGGAAAAGTGGTCAGGTGCTTATTATGGCCTGAATCCGCGTGGCGCTTATGAAGCCGTCAGCGCCTATGCGGAAAAAGCGGGCAGCAGACGCAGCAGCAGCCACTGGCAGATGGATTTAAACTACACCCAGGACTTTGTGGTGAACCCGGAACTGGTAGTGAAATTCCGTGCCGATATGTTTAACGTCTTTAACCGTCAAACCGGCTATGACATTGAACCTATTGATTTTGATCCGGAATTTGGCACGCCAAGACGCTGGTATAATCCGCGTCGGGTGCAGTTGTCAGTCCGGGTAGATTTCTAAGCCAAAACGCATCGACGCAAACAGGACTACGGCTTGCGGCCCGTGCAGAAAAGCAAAAAGCCAGTTTGATTGACTGGCTTTTTTATTGAGTCTTCGCTAATACAGAAGCTTAAAACTGACTGACTTGCTCTACCCACTGATCTAATAACAGCCGGCCTTTGGCGACGCCTTGTTCTGCGTTCACCAGCCCAACGAAAATCCAAGCTCTGTGCTGGCGGTCAAACACATAACCGGCAAGGCCGGTGCCATTACGCAAAGTGCCGGTTTTTAAGCGGGCACTGTCACGGGCTGTGGTTGTACGCATGCGGTTTTGTAAAGTGCCATCGACGCCGGCGCGCGGCAGGCTGCTGGCTAAATCCAGCCCCCAGGGTTGCTGCCAGGCATATTGCAGCAATGCCGCCAGTTGACTGGCACTGATGCGGGCCAACCGCGATAAACCTGAGCCATTGTCCAGCATCAGTCCTTCTGTCGGTAACTGGCGCTGCGCCAGCCATTGCCGGACATATTGCTCGGCCGCTACTGCGCTGTCCGGTTGCGTCTGGTTTGCATCCGTCGGTGCCAAACGGCCCAATTGCAAAGCCAAAGTCCGCGCCAGACCATTGTCCGAGTTTTTATTCAGTTGTTGCAGTAATTGCGGCAAAGGCCGGCTGAAATGTTGCGCCACGACCACCGCATCGGTCGGCGTTTGTCCTTGTGCGACCGGTACAACGCCTGCCAAACGGCCACCGAGCTGACGCCATGCCTGACTCAGACTTAACTGCCACAACAGATCACGGCTGAGCCAGGCCGCTTCTTCCTGATGCAGGCAGTTGCGCGGGAATTCGCCGTTGAGCACCAGCTCAACACCAATATCTGGTCGTTGACGTTCCGTCAGCACCAGCAAGTCAGCATTAAACTGGTCGCAACGTGCATCGGTTAATTGCAGTTCGGATATCAGCGTTAAATCTGTCAGCAGCGGCAGACTACTCAGTTGAACCGAGGTCGCATCACTGCGTAATTGCAGTTGCAACATCTGCTGATTCAGCCCCAGCGCATCTGGGATGTAGTTGTAACGCGCACGCGGTGACTCATCAAAAGCGGCCGCAGCCGGGTCGGGCAATGAAGGACTGAACCAGCTGCGATCCAGTATCACGCCCGCGCGCAGCTCACGAACCCCTTCATTATGAAGCTCGGACAGCATGGTCAAAACTGCCGCATAATCCAGGTCCGGATCGCCTTTGCCTTTCAGATACAAAGGTTTGGTTAGAATGCCGGTTTGCCGGGCCTCGGCCAAATCCGCTGCATCGGCCAGCAATTCAGTTTCGCCGCGCCACAACGGCCCGAGCTGGTCCAGCGCTACGGCGCTGGTCAGCAGTTTTAAGGTGCTGGCTGGCTGGAGCAAAATGTCAGCGTTGTGTTGGATCAGCGGTCTGGCAGTTGCGGGGTTGTCCGATGGTGCCACCGGCAAGACCACCAGTGCAACCTGATCAGGCTGCAGGCCGGCAGCCAGAATTTGCTGCTGCAGGTCATGACGCAGCTGCAAACCAGGCTGACTCGCACATCCGGACAACATCAGCGCCAATATGAATACGGCTGGTTTAAACATCAGAAACCTCGCTGTGGATTAGCCGGCAACGGGCAGGGCAGGCAGTTGCCATGGTGTTTGCAGCCGGCGATATTCGCTGACGGGCAACAGCAGATACAGAGGTCGCTCTGCTGGTTTTAGCCACTGTAGCAATGCCGTCAGATGCGCCGGTGCCAAGGCGGTACAGCCGGCAGTCTTACGCCCGTCCGGCGATTTCAGGTGCATAAAGATACAACTGCCGGCGCCGGTCTGACGTGCTTCGCCATCACTGAAGTTGTGGTCGATAAACAAACCTTGTTCGTACACTGCGTCGGGCTTTGTGATGAGATCACGCCGCATCGGTTCAGAACTGCCGGCGGTCCATTCCTCACGGAACTGGCGAACATCAACAGTCTGGTTGTATAAAGGCGAAGTGGGCACATCAATACAAAAATCAAACCGGCTCATTTGCTGGTAGGGCATCTGCGTCACTAAAGCTGGCAAAGCACCAAAGGCGGCGCTCAAGCGAAACAGGCCGGCCGGCGCTTTACCGTCACCTTCCTGTTTCTGCGGACCATTGTTTTGCTGCGGATGTAGTCCGATGCCCCAGGCGGTGCCATTACGGCCCAGATCTACACTGTCCGTTTGGCCTGTCTGCTGCCACGGCTGTCCGGGAGTTCGGGAAAACTGATAAATCTGACCGCTGCTGGCGTCCCAATTGTCACTGACCACTACCACCAGCTGTGCCGTACTGGCCGGGATCACCGGATCCTGCGGTAACTGCGTAGTGTGATAAGACTGACTACAGCCGCTCAGCAGCATAGCGCCGGCCAGGCAGAAAAGCGGCCATTTTGCGGCGATGTCGCGGGTTTTATGCTGACATTTGGGGCTGATTGGATGACTGACTGTGCAACTCGGTGTGTGGCGATTCGTCACTGCGTCGCGAAGAGCAAAAATGATTGATTTTACGCCTGATTTTACCATGGATTCTAGTGTTCGCATCACGTCGCCTTCGCTTGTAATTTGATCTTGGGCCAGTATACTTGAATAAATAATTCCTGCCATCTTGATAGGTTTAGAATGTTTGGAATAACCACTCAGCAACGGCTCCAGCTGCATCGGTTGCTGTGCAGCGGTCTGATGCTCGTCATCACAGGAGTGTGCCCGGTGATCGCTGAAACAACGGCCAGTTCGCACGATATTCCATTGCTAAGCGCCGCGCAATTGGCGCCGGACTATTGGCTGGCCCGCACAGATACACCGGATCAAATTCTGCGCACACCAGCACAAATTGCCGCTACAAACGCACAGCTGCTGCGCACTTTACCCGATATGCTGGACTTAGCTTCAGCACCGGAACATTACAGCCGCCAAACTTTGCTGGCGCTGATTGAGCAAAGCTCCGCACTGCCCAAAGCGCCGCGGTTTTATGCCGATGGCCGGCAGTTAACGCCGGCGGACTTTGCGCGTTATCAACAGAATATGGCGCTGGCCGCCTTATCCGCCAGTGATGAGACCAAAGTTCAGGCCAGGTACGCCCTGGTCAGCAGTCGCGGCATTATCCGCGCTTTTCCGACCTTGGACCGGGTGTTTAACGAGGGGATGGATACCGATATCGACCGTTTTCAGGAAACAGCGGTATTCCCAGGGCAACCACTGCAGGTACTGCATTACAGCCAGGATCTGCAGTGGGCTTTTGTCCGGCACTATCATTACAGTGGCTGGCTGCAAGTCAGACATTTTGCCCTGACCGATAAAACAACTGCGTTAGATTTCGCCAACAACCCTGACTTTTTGCTGGTCAGCGGGGCCCGGGCTTTTACCAATTTCACGGCAGAACAGCCGGCAGTTTCCGAAGTCGCGCTCGATATGGGCGTGCGGTTGCCGCTGCTGAAACAATTCCCGGCACTGGTGCATGATCAAAATTCTGCGTTCAGTTATGTGGTGCAGCTGCCGGTCAGGCGTCAGGACGGTAATTTACAGCTGATGCCGGCGCTGATTGCGCGCAGTCAGGATGTGCGCACCGGCTATTTGCCATTGACGCGCGCGAATATTATCCGGCAGTCATTTAAGTTTCTTGGTGAGCGCTACGGCTGGGGCCATGACTACAACGCCCGCGATTGCTCCGGTTTTATCGGTGAGGTATTTAAAACCTTCGGCGTGCTGTTGCCACGCAATACCAGCAGTCTTGGCAAACAGCGTTTTGCGGCAGAAATCCAGCTCGACAACGCGACCGATCCCGAAAAAGCACAGGCGCTCAGCCAGACCAGCACCGGTGATTTGTTGCTGATCCCAGGCCATGTGATGCTGGTGCTGGGGCGCGCTGACAACGGGCAGCTGTTTGTCATTCATTCGGTCAATGGCCTCAGTTATTTCCAGAGCAATGGCCAGTACTATCAAAGTAAACTCAACGGTGTCAGTATCACGCCGCTGTTGCCGCTTCAGTTCAATCAGCACACCAGCTATCTGCAAGCACTTTATAACATCAAAAGCCTGACGCGGGAGACCTATGCGCATCCTTAACATCGACACTTTTTTACTGGAAGTGCCATTAAAAACGCCTTTTGTCACCGCGCTGCGCCGCGTCGATTCTGTGCTAGATCTGGTCGTACGCATTGAACTGGAAAATGGTCTTTGTGGTTATGGCGAAGCGGCACCAACGCTGGTCATCAGCGGCGATAGTCTGCAATCGATGCAGGCAGTGATCCACACGGTGTTTAAACCGCTGCTGGTCGGACAATCCATCCTGAACTTTCAGGCGCTATTGCATCAGCTGCAACGGCGGATAGTTGGCAACAGCAGCGCCAAAGCGGCGCTGGAGATCGCACTTTATGATGTCCGGGCACAATTATTTGCTGTACCGCTGTGCCAGCTGCTTGGCGCTGAACCCACTACATTGACGACAGACATCACGATCAGTATGAATCCGGTCGACGAGATGGTGAGCGATGCTTTAGCTGCAGTGGCCGCCGGATATCAGCAACTTAAAATCAAACTGGGCAGTGAGCCAGAACTTGACGTCGAACGGGTATTGGCTATCCATCGCGCGATTCCTGGCCAGATCAAACTACGGCTGGATGTGAATCAGGCCTGGACCGCTAAACAAAGTATCCGCGCTTTACGCCAAATTGAAGCCGCCGGCATCGTGCCTGAATTGGTCGAACAACCAGTGCCGGCCGCCGATCTTGCTGGTTTAAAGGCGGTGAAAGATGCAGTCCTGACACCGGTGATGGCCGATGAAAGTGCCTATAGCCCGGCCGACGTAGTGACGCTGCTGGCACTGGACTGCTGCGATATTATCAACATTAAACTGATGAAAACCGGTGGGATCAGCGGTGCGCTACAGGTTTTAACGCTCGCTGATGTGGCAGGTAAAACTTGCATGCTCGGATCTATGCTGGAATCGTCCATCAGCGTTGCCGCGGCCGCACATCTGGCAGCGGCTTTTCCGCAGACCATTCGTTATCTGGATTTAGATGGTCCGACTTTGTCCAGTTTCGACCCGGTCAGTGGCGGCAGCCGTTTTGCCGGCCCTCGCATTGAACTTAATCAAAGCTGCGGTCTGGGTATTCAGTCCATCCGCGGCTTAACGCCATGGCCGTTAGCGGCATTACCGGGTTAAAGCCTTCGCATCAGGGCCGGAACCACACACTGCTTTGGCCCCTTGCTTCTGGCATGCGCCAGCGCGCGCTCGCCAAGGCGCTTTAACAAAGGTAACCCCACAGTGTCATAGTCGTACTGGTCATCATTAAGCACGCCATCCTTGTTGACGTACAAAGCAGCCGACAACATAAACTCAGCGCCACTGCAATCATCCCGGATGTAAGCACTGTCGAGTAAAAAGCCATAAGCATCGCCGACCTTATTGTGAAGGTGCACCTGAGGGTCGGGCACGGCGTCTTTGGCGGCGCCATACAGCAGAAATTTTACATAGGCCGGCCAGTATTGGGCCGGATCATACCGCGGGTCCTGACTGTCACCCGGCAATTGCGCCATCTGCTGTTGCAAAAACTGTAAATCGGCCGCTGACAACTGCAAACGAGACTCTGGCGGTAGGCTTTCTGGCAACATAATTAACTGGATCATCCGGTGCATATGCGACAAGGTCCAGCGGTTTTTCTGACTAAAATCGAATGGTTTGCCTTGCCGTACACCGTCTTGCAGGTGATCCTGACCGACCGGTGTATAGGGACGCGCCGGCAGCGCCTGAGCATAGCGGGCGGGCTGACGATATAACAGCCGACCGGTGCTGTCATAAAAAGCGACTGCATTGGTCGCACGATTTTGTTCGGCGCTCAGAGGCCGTTCCAGCCGGTGTAAGATCTGCGCATCAGTAAAACCCAAAGTTACCAGCCGCAAATGAATGTATTGCTGGCCCAGCAATTCATACAAGCGGTTGTAAGCGTCGTTATCGCTGACCAGCAGGATTTTTTTCACATAGTGCCGGACGGTCGGCAGACCCGACTCTGCGCTGCTATCGCGGTTCACTAAAGTATCACCGGGTAGCAGCGGCTCGGTCTGCATAATAGTATCTGCGGTCACACCATAAACTGATAACTGCTGCAGATATTCCAGCGCCAGTGCGGCTATCGCCAGTTTCACTGTTGATGCCGGATACAGATACTCCGCATCCGCACGGTATTGGTGTTGACGCAGCACGGGGCGGGCGGCTTGATCCCGCTGGATCTCCGTGAGTAAAATTTGCAGCCGGTATTGCTCCGGATTGGCGGCGATCTGCGGCGCGGCGTCTGCCACCCATTGCTGCAACATGTCACTCTGCGCAGCGACAGCGTCCATTTGCGGCGTGATACGGGGGGCGGCGTGCTGGCAGGCACTCAGCAACAAAACCCCGCTAAGCAGCGGGACGCGCATCAAACTTATTGGCATAGGCCTGCTCCGGTCGGTATATGGGTGATGGAATAAGTTATTCCTACATTCATTTATATACAGAATAACAGGGCGATACAACTGGCTGACGTCAAAAGGGCCGCAGAACCGCGATGTCTGTTGCAGTTAAAGCGCAGCACCAACGGCAAACAGCAGGCTGGCAAGTGGCACCAATAGCACCGGTGTGCACCAACCCCGCAGCACCAACAACATTCCGCCGCCGACACAGAGCCAATGCCAGCTTGCAGTGACTGCATGGGGCAGCACGAATTGCCACCAACCGGCAGCCAACAAGCCAACGACAGCGCAATTGACAGCCGCGACAGCACCAAGCAGGGCGCGGTTACGACTCAGGCGATGCCACCATGGCCAGATCGCTCCAACTAACAGTGCTCCGGGCAAAAAGATGGCCAATGTGGCCAACACAGCCCCCAGGATGCCATGCCCGGCCGCAGCGCCCAGATAGGCGGCAAAACTAAATAGTGGCCCCGGCATTAGCTGAGCCGCGGCATAGCCGGCCAGAAATTCGGCTTGGCCGATAATCCCGGCGGTCTGTTGCTCCAACAGGGGCAACACCACATGGCCACCGCCAAATACCAGTGCACCGGCCTGAAAACACTGCTCAAATAACTGCAGCAGCGGCGCGTTGTGCCACAGCAATGCCAGCACTGGCAGACCTGTTAATAAGACAGCAAAGATCAACAATAATATCAGCGAGGCTGGCCGGGGCGTCTGTAAGGCAGTGTTCTCTGTAAGCCAGGCGGGGCGTAGTAACAGAGCCCCTGCCAAGGCAAACAACAGCAGCGTGAACAGTTGCAACGCAGGGTGCTGCACCAGCAAAAAAGCGCAGAAGCCCATCAAGCCGAGCACCCGGCGCGGCCAGTCTGGAGTCAGTGATTTGCTCATTAAAAAAACCGCATGGGCGACAATCACAGCCAGAGCGCATAGTGCCCCCTGGAGCGCAGGAGGCCCCAACCACTGCAGGCCATACCAGCCGGCCAGCGTCATCAGCGCAAAAGACGGCAGGGTAAAGCCCAGAAACGCCAGCGTGGCTCCGGCATATCCGCCACGCTGCAGGCCGATGCCAATCCCAACCTGACTGGATGCAGGCCCAGGCAAAAACTGACAGAGCGCAACCAGTTGCTGATATTGCACCGGGGTCAGCCAGGCTTTGTCTGTGACAAACCGGCGCTCAAAATAAACCAGATGCGCAGCAGGCCCGCCAAATGAAGTCAATCCGAGGCGGAAAAACTGCCAAAAAATATCGACAAATCGTGCAATCATTTAAAAAACCTGTATCGGTATTATCCGGCTTCGCTGCTGGGCTCACAGCGCAACAGATCAGCATCCTGTAAATAGAACCCGGTGGCAGGTGTATAAGCTAGCGGCAGCTTCAAACGGGATTGCCATTTCTGCTGCACGGCCATGAGTTGTTTTGAGCTTGAGAGTTGCTGATATTTTTTCTGCAGGTGCGCGAACAAAGCCGGATCTGAACCCGGTGACAGGCCAAAATAGTTTTCTGAACACATTAAACGCCAAACAACCGCCAGAGACGGTGCATCCGGATGTCTTGCCTGTAGAACCTGTTCTTCCAAATCGGTCGATAGCCACAGCTGCGCCCGTTTTTTCAGCAACATATCCATACCTTGCTGATAGCTGCCGACAGTTTCAATCTGAATGCCAGCGGCCTTAAACTGCTCACTGAGCCAACCGGCACGTAATCCGGCCACCACCAACCGGTGTTTGCGGATATCAGCAAAACTCGCCAGCGCGGTGGCATACACTCTAGGCCAGGGCATCATTTCAACCGGGACCGGCAATTTTTGCTCAAACAACACTTGCAGCACATCAACTGAGATGCCGCTGATTTGTTCATGCTCCATATAGTTAAATGGCATTTTTTCTGACGTCAGGATCCTGGCCGGTTCAGCAGCGACGGCATTCCAACACAAGCAAGCCAAAGCAAGAAGTTTTAATCGGGACAATCTGGTATTCCGCTGCAGCAAATAATGTTGTGATCATGAATTAATACCACCAGCTGTCAATAACTTCGTTCACTGTCGGCCCCTTGTGCACAGCAAAATGCCTGTGACGACATGTCTGTTTTACCATCAATCATCAGCGTTGCCGGCGACACCTGCCGGGGAATTTTTTATTGCTACCCGACCGGCGTGGTGCGCCAGAGCTGGCAAACAAGCGTTTCTGCGCTTGTGTTAGTGCGGGTCTGCTTTTATGATCGCGCCACTTTGCAGCGGGAACTTGTCCCGCTGCGTGCTGCCCGGAATTCAATATGTCATCAAGCCCGCACGACGTCGTTACAACGCTTATCAGCGCCATTCTGCAACTGGTATTAGAGCAGGACCAGCAACTGGAACGCGCGATGTCGCAGGTGTTTAGCCAGCACAAACCGGCGCTTGCACAGCAAGCACAGACCGTGGCGCATTGTGGTGCTTTACTGCGACGGCTCAATGCCTATCAGGCGCTTGCCGGTGCTAATAAAAGCCTGACCGCGCTGATTGCAGCCTATTTCAGTCAGCAACAAGCGACAGAATCGGCACAGCAGCAGTGGCAGCAACTATCACAGCAGCTGCAGGACGGTTGTCCGGATTGGCTGGAACAACTGGGGCAGGCTGAACTTGGCGCTGACTGGTCGGCGGAGCGGGCAGCACTGGCACAGGCGGCGCCACGTTATATTCGGGTCAACTTACTTAAAACCAGTCGGGACCAGCTGCGACAAGCGCTGGCACAAGCGGGTATTCAGAGCCAGCCGGTCGCTGGTGTTGATACCGCATTACAAATCACTTCTGACGCAGCACTATTTCAGACTCAAGCCTTTAAACAAGGCTGGTTTGAACAGCAAGACGCCGGCTCCCAACTAGTCGTTGCAGCGTTGCCGGTGAAACCCGGCAGCCGGGTCATTGACGCCTGTGCCGGTGCTGGTGGCAAAACACTGGCATTAGCTGCGGCGATGCAAGGCAAGGGCCGTTTACTGGCAATGGATGTGGAACAGTGGAAACTGGATAATCTGCAGCAACGTGCCAACAGAGCAGGCGCCGGCAATATCGAAACGAGGCTTATCAGCAGCAGCAAAACCATCAAACGACTGGCCGGTAAAGCTGATCACCTGCTGTTGGATGTGCCCTGTACCGGTAGCGGCGTACTGCGGCGTAATCCGGACGCAAAATGGCGCGCACCAATGCGGCTGGCTGAGTTGCAGCTACTGCAGCAGGATATTTTGCAGCGTTACAGTAAAATGCTGATGGTCGGCGGCGAACTGCTGTACGCCACCTGTTCGATTTTTCCCAGCGAAAATCGCCGGCAAATCGACTTGTTTCTGGCCAGCCGGCCAGATTTTGTGCTGATGTCAGACCAACAAATCAGCCCGGCAGCGACTGGCTTTGACGGATTTTATTATGCGCATCTGCGCCGGATCAGCGAGCTGGGCTGACTGGTTTAGGCTTAGAGGCTCAGGTTTTATTGGCCGCGTCTGCCGGCGCTTCAGCAGGCACTTCATACGCTTTGCAGGTACTGATCAGTGCCTGTAAATGGCCGCCTAAGTCTTTGCTGGCAAATTGCTGACTTTGCGCGACCAGTGTTTTTAGTGTCGCTAAGGCCTGTTCCAGGCCTTGTTGGTCGATCAGCGTTTTGGCATAAGCTGCAGCGTCGGCGCCGTGCTCCAGCATCGCTGCGACACTGTCAAAACTGATCTCCTGTGAAAACATCTGTTCGATATCAGCCAGTAACTTGGCCACTTTGGCTGATTCCACCAAAGCACCTTCCACCGTAATCATTTTACCCATCGGATCTGCTGCCAGTCGGCTTGCGACGCAAGCGGCCACAGTGCCGGCTTCAGCACTGCCGGCCACTGCCGCAAGGCCTTGTTCCCGGATTTGCTTCACCGCTTCGGCGATTTGTGGATCTTGCTGCAACCATTGTTGCTCTAATGCAGTTTTGGGGTTCTCACTGAGATAACCACAGCTGGTCAGCAGAAAAGCCAGACCGGCTGTTAACAAAGGACGAGTGAAGGACATTGGCAGCTCCATAGCATCTACATAAAAAAACAGCGGGAAAACTCCACCGAAGATAGTTGTTTGATGGCGCTGGTTCTCGACAATTCAAGGGCTGAGTTAAAAATTTAACACTGTGACGGTAATATCCTGCCAAAAACAACTTATGACGAAAGCCTGCATAACAGCGCGATTCACTATGACACTTAATCTGCAACTCACAGCTCGTTCCTCTTACAACACTGCCCAGCTTGACACCTAAAGCGTCGCAGCTTTTCATAGGCTTTTTCGCCAGCGCTTTGGCATATCGCGCAAAGAGTGGCTGGAGCAGGCAACTGTAGGAACAGCGTAAGGCGTTGAGGCCAAAGAGGGTGTGAAGAGCGAACCGTCGACCGTCGTCGGCTAACCACAAATTTCGGACACAAAAAAACCAGCATGATGCTGGTTATTTAGTTGGTTGCGGGAGCCGGATTTGAACCGACGACCTTCGGGTTATGAGCCCGACGAGCTACCAGGCTGCTCCATCCCGCGTCCGT
>SSFI01000121.1 GCA_008015325.1 Rheinheimera sp. | reverse complement strand
GCCTGTGCCACTAATGCCAGAGGTTCGAGACCGAGCTGACGGGCGGCCTGGCGTGCAGCCGGCAAAATGCCTTTAACAAACTCAGCTTCAGGCCCGGTGAGTGCCGATAAGGCCGCCAGGCTATCGTCTGTGGCATCGGTCGCAGTCGGCAGTACAGTGGCCGCCGCAACAATAGGAGCTGCCGCCGGAATCACATTGGTTTTTGCCGCAGCCGGAGCGGTGCTGACCAGTGTTTCAGCGCCCAATTGTTGCAATAAACCGGCTTTTTGCGCGTTTTGAGCTGCAGATACCGCCGTTTCACTGCCTAGCGTGATGGCAGCCTGTTCTGTGTGCTTGATTTGAGCCTGCACAGTCGGATACACAATACGCTCTGCATCTAGTTTTAACGCCTGTTTAACCGGTAAAGCCAAAGCCTGGCTTTCTTTAGCTAAAGGCAAGGCTTTCTCGGCCTGAACAGTAAAACGGTTGGGTGCCGACACCTGAGTGGCCGCTTTACTTTTCGCCGCTTCCGGCGCTAATTGTTGCACCATTAAATCCGCAAGACCAAGCGTACCTTTTTTCGACAATTCAGCCGTCAGCTGACTGTCATACATGTCCCGGTAAAAACCGGTCGCCTGGCTATTCAGCGGGTTGTCTTCTTCAAACGTCTGATTGGCTTTGCGCATACTTGACATAAGCATTCCCATAAATACCGATTCAAACTGCTGGGCAGCCTGACGCACTGCGGCCACCTTATCTTTACTGGCTAAAGCTCGCAGTTCATTCAGACTGGACAGGTCATGATAGGACACATCCACTTGCGGCGCGGCCATTTAGATCACCACCAGTTCGCCGTGAATAGCGCCCGCTTCTTTCAGCGCTTCGAGAATGGCCATCAGGTCGCCTGGGGCAGCGCCAACCGCATTGACGGTCTGCACCAGTTCATCCAGCGAGGTACCCGGGTTGAATTTAAACATACGGGATTTGTCGGGACGGACATCAATAATGGTGTTTTGCTCTACCGCAGTCTGGCCACCAGCCAATGCATTCGGCTGCACCACCTGTGGGTTCTCCGCAATCGTCACGGTCATGCCCCCATGGGTGATTGCCGCTGGAAACAAACGCACGTCTTTGCCGATCACAATAGTGCCGGTTCTGGAGTTAATAATGATTTTGGCAGCGTCAGATGCCGGTTCAAAATTCAGATTTTCCAGCGTCGACAAATATGACACCCGCTGGTCAATATCCCTTGGCGCCCGCACCTGTACAGAGCGCGCATCCAGCGTTCGGGCCGTTTCTGGTCCAACAAACTGGTTAATAGCAGCCGTCAGGTTCTTTGCTGTGGTGAAATCACCGCGGTTGAGATTAAAAGTGATGTAATCGCCCTGTGAAAATGGCGTTGGGACTTCACGTTCAACCGTTGCGCCATTGGGGATCCGACCCACAGTTGGCGTATTGACCACCACCTGTGATCCGTCTGCACCTTCCGCGCCCAAGCCTGAGACTACCAGACTACCTTGAGCCACCGCATAAACCTGACCATCTAAGCCTTTCAAAAAGGTCTGCAACAACTGACCACCACGTAAGCCTTTTGAGCTGCCGACGGAGGCCACGGTAATATCCAAATTCTGACCTGGTTTAGCAAAAGGTGGCAGTTCAGCAGTCACAGCAACGGCAGCAACGTTTTTGATCTGCGCTTTCATGCCAGCCGGTAGATTAATGCCAAAATTCGCCAGCATGGTTTTAAAGCTCTGTTCGGTGAAAGGGCTTTGCTCACCGGTACCCGGCAGACCAACCACCAGACCATAACCAACCAGCTGGTTATTCCGCACTCCTTCAACTGTCGCCACATCTTTAATCCGGGCAGCCTGTGCACTGGCAATAACGCCTAACAACAGTACACTCAATAAGAATTTGCTCATGGATGACTCCCCAATCAGAATGGCCATAACGCACTGGAGAAAAATCTGGTGAGCCAGCCAGGGCCCTGACCGCCATGCGTTGCACCAGTACCGCTGTATTCAATGCGGGCATTGGCAATTTTGGTTGATTCCACCGTATTGCGTGAGTCCACATCTTCCGGCCGGATCACGCCAGTCAGGCGGATATATTCTTTACCGGTATTCAGCGTCAGCCATTTTTCGCCACGGATCACCAGATTGCCATTGGCCATCACCCGAAGGACGTTGACGGAAATATCACCCACCAGGCTGTTACTCTGGTCGGCTTTAGAATCACCTTTAAACTCACTGCTCGAATTCACCCCAAGTTGCAGTGTATTACCAGCCACCGATACATTACGACCACCAAGCCCTACCATAGGATCAATCGAATTACTGGAGTCTTTGCCAAATTCAGTTTTGGCTTTTTTCGACGCCTGAGTATTTTCTTTCAGCACCACAGTAATAATGTCACCTTCACGTCGGGCCTTGTTGTCTGAGTACAGGCCATTGGACACACCGCTGGCATACAAAGAACCGGTATTAAGCACAGGTTTGGCGGCTGGCTCCGGCGGTAAAGGTGCAAATGCCGGGTCATCCGGAAAAGCCTCCGGCACATAACTGGCGCAAGACGCCAAACCACAACAAAATAAAACCAGCCATAACTGCCGCATAACAACCTCCGCCACTTAAAGCTGCTGGATAGCAAAACTCAACATCTGGTCCACTGCCGAAATCACTTTGGAGTTCATTTCGTAGACGCGCTGACTTTCAATCAGGCCAACCAGCTCTTCCGTCACATTCACGTTTGAAGCTTCTAATGCGCCCTGCACGATGAAACCAATGCCTTCAAGCCCGGGCACGCCCTGCACAGGGTCGCCGCTGGCGCCGGTTTGTTTAAACAGGTTCTGGCCAATAGGTTCAAGGCCGGCCGGGTTGATAAAATTAGTTACCGTCAGCTGACCGAGTACCGCGTTTTCTACTTGGCCCGGGATTTTTACTGACACTTCACCGTCCTGAGAAATGGTAATTTCGGTCGCTTCAGGCGGAATTGTGATAGTTGGCTGGATTTGGTAACCGGCGCCGGATGTCACCAGATTACCCTCGCTGTCGGTGGTAAACTGGCCATTGCGCGAGTAGGAAATGGTGCCGTCCGGCATCAACACTTCAAAAAAGCCCGGGCCCTGGATCATCACGTCCAGCGCATTGTCCGTGGTCATGTGATTGCCTTGGGTGAAGTTTTTTTGCGTGGCCACCACTTTAGTCCCGGCACCAATCATCAGGCCGTTTGGCAACTCTGAGTTTTGTGATGAGCGTCCACCGGGTTGGTTGATATTCTGATATAACAAATCTTCAAACACAGCCCGGCTCTTTTTGTAGCCAACAGTGCTGGCGTTAGCCAGATTGTTTGAAATCACCGAAATGTCGCGCTGTTTGGCGTCTAAGCCGGTTTTACTGATCCAAAGTGCCGGATGCATAGAGTCCTCCTGAGCTTTAATCTCTAGATGATACGAAGTACCTGATTATGTTGACGGTCCATATCTTCGGCCGTCTTCATCATTTTCACCTGCAGTTCATACTGACGTTGCAGGTTGATCATATAAGTCATTTCAGCAACAGCATTGACATTGCTGCCTTCCACTGCGCCGCTGAGCAGGTTTACTGTCGGGTCAACTTCAGCCTGCTCACCGTCTTTACGGCGGAACAAACCATCATTGCCTTTAAACATGTCCTGATTGTCAGGCTTCACCAGTTTGATCCTGGCGACTTCGACCATGGCCGTCGCTGGCGCTCCGCGGGGTAACACATTGACACCACCGTCTTTAGTGATCTCAATTTTGCTCAAAGGTTGCGGCACTTCTATCGGACCGCCTTCACCCAACACATTCAAACCAGAAGAAGTCTGTAAAAAACCTTCAGAACTAATCTGCAGATTGCCGGCGCGGGTATAGGCTTCATTGCCCTCGCCATCCTCGACGGCAAACCAGCCATCGCCTTGAATGGCAACGTCCAGCTCGTTTTGCGTTATTTTTATTTCGCCAGCGTCAAAATTCTGACTTGGCATTTCGGTCAGGGCAAACACCCGGGTCGGCTGGCCGTCGCCAAAGGCCTGCATAGCGCGCGCTTGAGCTAAATCGGCTTTAAAACCCACGGTATTGGCATTAGCCAGGTTATTAGCCCGCACCGACAGCGCATTCATGTTCTCTTTTGCGCCGGTCATTGCGATGTAAACCATGCGATCCATAGTGATCCCCCTTTTCTACCTAAGCAGATAAAGCAAGGATGGTGCCACAAATCAGACTAAGTCGTGATGAGGTTGTGACGGCAACCAGTTGCCGCAAAGCAGGCAAAAAAACTAAGCGCAACACTGTAAAGAAGCTGCCACAGGCTGTCGCGCATAAAAAAACCACCCGAAGGTGGTTTTTCGCCAAACAAAACCTTAGCGGATTTGCAGTACCGTTTGCTGCAGCGAGCTGTTAACTTCGAGCGCTCTCGAGTTCGCCTGGAAGTTTCGCTGTGCGGCAATCAGGTCAACTAACTCATTAGTCAGGTTGACGTTGGAGTTTTCCAGTGCTGAAGAGTTGATAGCTCCCAATGTGCCTGTGTTTGCTTCACCGGCAAGAGCCTCACCAGAGCGCAGGCTTTGTTTCCAGGAAGTATTGCCCGCCTGTGTCAAACCCTGTGGATTAGCAAATTTGACAACTGTGACCTGAGATAAGTAGGTTTGGTCACCGTTGCTGTAACTCGCCATGACTTTTCCGGCCGCATCAATATCTATACTGGTCAAACGGCCGACGGTGGTACCGTCCTGATTTAACGAGCCAACCTCAAACTTGCTGGCGTATTGCGTCGGAAAGTTTGTCCCAGCCTCGTTACTGAAGTTCACTGTCAGACTGCTGGTAAATTGTGCCCCGTTAGTTAAATAGGCCGCCGTATTCAGAGTAGCCGCAGGCAGCACCAGATCTGGTAACGAGGTAGCCGTTGGCACCACAGGAATACCGTTGGCATCAAAATTCAGTGTCACAGGGCCAAAATACGAACCGGCAGCAGGTGGGATTGCCGTCTTATCATCAAATACGCCAAAAACCTCCCAATCATTATCGGTCGCTGTAGCGGTCCGGCGGAAATAAAACGACAATACATGCGGTTCCCCAAGACTGTCATAAACCGTCGTTGAAGTGGTTGACCCTGCGTTAAATGTCGATTTGTCTGTCGGATTAAATGTCGCCCAGCCGCCGGTGGGCGCCGTCAAGGTCGAATTGAGATTCATAGTCAGATATACATTGCTGGTAGAGCGCGGTGCACCAGCAGTACTTGGGATCTGAATAGGTTTAGTCGTACTGAGACTGACTGAGCTTGCTGAACCCGTTGCCGGATCGACTGGGTAGCCCTGCAGTAAGTTGCCATTGTTATCGACAATAAAATTGTCTTTACTGAGCTTGAATGCGCCGGCGCGGGTAAAAGTCATATCCCGAGAAGCCAAATCCGGCGTCATGGCAAAAAAACCATCGCCGGTAATCGCCATATCCAGAGAGTTTTGGGTAAATTTTAACGCGCCTTGGCTGAATTGCTGCGCTACTTGCGAGGTACTGACACCGTCGCCAACCTTAGTACGGCCTGGCGAAAATATAGAGCCGGCATAAACATCGGCAAACTCAGCCCGCGATTCTTTGAAACCAGTGGTATTTACGTTGGCAATGTTATTTGCTGTGGTATCCAGATCTTTCTGTGCCGCAGCCAGACCACTTAACGCAATATTAAAACTCATAGTTCACCTCGATAGTCAGGCATTAGCCTGCTGCAATTTCTAAAATGTCTGACATTTTTTTGGCGCCAAGGCCAAGTAAATTCAGTTTCATATCAGCGGTTGATGTTCCCAATGTGACACTGGCAACAGGCACATAACTCGACGTCACAAGACTTTGATTTTTGCCATCGACTGTCGCGTCAATTTTCATGGTGTACAGGCCTGCGGCTTGCGTGGCTCCCGCTTCATTTGTTCCGTCCCATGCCAGCTCAAACTTGCCTTCATCCGGATTCGCCACAGTATCGCTTTTCACTAATGCACCGCTGGCATCGTAAATACTGACTTTCATGGATGTCGTTTTAGCCGGGACATCAATAGCGCCAAAAGTCGCGTTTGTACCATCAAATACCAGCGAATCCGAATTCACCCGAACGTTACGGCCGACCAGACTAGACGCCTGCAATGCCTGATTGGAGTTCATGCTGGCAGCGAAGTCTTTAAAATTTGTATTTAAAGAACTGATCCCATCGGCCATTGTGAAACTGGTCATCTGCGCGATCATCTGATCGTTTTCAACTGGTTTGGTCGGGTCCTGAAATGCCAGCTGCTGCGTTA
Source organism: Rheinheimera sp. (assembly GCA_008015325.1). Lineage (GTDB taxonomy): Bacteria > Pseudomonadota > Gammaproteobacteria > Enterobacterales > Alteromonadaceae > Pararheinheimera. The sequence continues at coordinate 9,479 of SSFI01000121.1, read as the reverse complement.
GCAAGGCAAAAAAGTCGGACTGGGTCAGTGCCCCACTGTCGTTCTTTTTGGTTCCGTCGGTCGTGCCTTTTAAGCTATCCAGATAGCTATTGCCGCTGGTATTGGAAATCGTGGTCATCAGCTACTCCTTATCAGCGCTGGCCGAGCGTCAGAGTCCGGCTCAGCATCTGTTTTGCTGCATCGGCTACTTGTACGTTGGCATCATATGAGCGTGACGCAGAAATCATGTTGGCCATTTCTTCCATCACATTGACATTTGGCTTGTAGATAAAGCCGTTTTCGTCTGCAAGCGGGTGGGACGGGTTATATTCTTTATTCAGAGGTGCATCACTCTCCACCACACCCAGCACTTTGACACCAGCGCCTTGTTCTGACATCGCGTTATCAAACTCTGCAGCAAACACCGGATGACGTCCCCGGTAGGTTGTTTCCAGATTGCTGCTGACACTTTCAGCGTTTGCTATGTTACTGGCTGTCGTATTGAGACGCAGTGCCTGGGCGGTCAGGCCAGTGCCGGCGATATCAAAGACTCGGTAAAGGCTCATCAGGACTGTCCTCCTAAAGCTTTTTTCAACCCGCTGATTTTGCTGTTTAAAAACTGCAATGAAGTCTGATACTCCATCGCGTTTTGGCTGAATGCGTTACGTTCACGATGAATATCGACGCTGTTGCCATCGCCTGTGTCCGTTTGCTCAGCATTACGAAACAGCACTTCATGCCTTGTTGACGGGGATATATCAAAATGTTTGGAATCTGTTTGCTGCAGAGCGCCGGATTGACGAGCCTGTGCATTGGCAAGCGCAGTATGAAAATCCAGATCACGGGCCTTATATCCCGGAGTATCCGCATTAGCAATGTTATTGGCTAACAACTCAGTGCGACGTTCCCGCAGTAAAGTCCCTTGCTCATGCAATCCGAAAGCATTATTAAAACTTATGGCCATGATATGACTCTCCAACAAACCTTGTGAATTTGTTAGCAAGAGTCGGGCCAAAAAGGTGTCAGAATTACAGCATGTGGTTTTCCTGCGGCGTTACCAGACAGGTTATTCAGTTCTTGCGCCGGTAAATTATGCCGGGATTACAGCGGATCATGTCAAAGTCGTTGTTAGTACTGGAGAGAGATTCTGAAGCGCCAAGTACCAAAAATCCTTTTGGATTCAATGCTTACGCAAACTGCCGAATAATTTTCGCTTTGACTTCGGGTGAAAAATAAATCAAGACGTTACGACAGAAAATAATGTCAAACTTACCGAGCAAGGTATAACTATCCAATAAGTTCAAGTGGCGAAAGCTGACATTGCGTCTGGCAATATCTTTCACCCGCATCATACCGTTACCGCTGTCTTCAAAAAATTTGCTACGACGCTCTGGCGATAAACCGCGTGACAATGCCAGGCCGTCGTACTCAGCACGTTGACAGTGCTCCAGCATGGTATTCGAAATATCTGTACCCAGAATGTGAATGCCCAATCCAAAAGCTGAAGGGCGCATCTGCTGATATTCAAGGCCGGTCATCGCAATTGAATACGGTTCCTGTCCGCTGGAACTGGCGGCGGACCAGATTTTTACGTTCCGGTGATCTTTCTCAAGTTCAGGAAATATCTGTTTTTTAAGAAGTTCATAGGGATAGGTATCGCGAAACCATAGAGTTTCGTTAGTTGTCATTGCATCAATTACAGCCGACCGGAGTTGGCGTTCAAAGGGGCTGAGCGTTTTATTCACCAGTTCCGATAAACTGCCGAGATTAAACCTCTGCATCAAGGGCGCCAGCCGACTCTTTACCAGATACTGTTTATTTTCACCAAGTACAATGCCGCACTGCTGTTCTAAGAAATCACGGAATGTCTTGTACTCGCTGTCATGCAGCTCTTTATTCACTCGTATGATTCCGTCAGTTATTCAGTGTGCAGCCATTTGCGAACCGATTCAGCCAATTCGTCCGGATTAAACTTGGCAATGAAGTCATCAGCGCCTACTTTTTGTACCATTTGCTGGTTAAAGACACCACTGAGTGACGTATGCAAAATGACATGAAGCGGCTTTAACTTTGGGTCCAGCCGAACTTCAGCTGTGAGGGTATATCCGTCCATATCAGGCATTTCAATATCGGAAATCAACAAGCCGATTTTTTCGGTCACAGCCTGGTCACACTGAGCGGCAACTTCCTGCAGGTACGTCAGCGCTTCTCTGCCGTTTTTGACAAGGTGCATCGCGATCCCCAGACCTTCGAGTGCTCTTTTTACCTGATTTCTCGCAACGGCAGAATCGTCTGCAATCAAAATGATTCGATCACCGAGATCCTGCTGGATACTGGCTGTTTCAAATGTGGTACTCACAGCCGTCGGCGAAGGCGAAATTTCTTCGAGTATTTTCTCTACATCAATGATTTCAACCAGTTCTTTATCGATTTCAGTAACCGCTGTCAGATAGCTTTGACGCCCGCCCGTGCCCTTAGGCGGCGGCATAATAGACTCCCAGTTGATATTAATGATGCGTTCAACTGAATTGACTAAAAACCCCTGAACCGAGCGATTGTACTCAGCGATAATGATAAAGCTGTCTTTAATGTTTTCAATAGGGCGCCCGCCGGTCGCCAGACTCAAATCGATGACAGAAATAGTCTGTCCCCGGATATGAGCAATGCCACGCACAAATTTGTTCCGTTTCGGGATGGCGGTCAGTGGCGGGCACTGCAGTACTTCACGGACCTTGAATACGTTAATGCCAAATCTTTGACGCCCTGCAAGACGAAATAACAGTAACTCCAGACGATTTTGCCCGACCAATTGCGTGCGCTGATTGACAGAATCAAGAATACTCGCCATTAAACACTCCAAGCAAACAGTTCGGTTCGATTCTTGCAGACACATCGGTTAGTCAGAATATCTGCAGCAAATTACTGAAAATACAAAGAGCTGTATGTTATTCCCCTTTGTCGATAAAGCATAGCCGAAACCTTATGAAAATGTACGACAATTTTAATTTTAAAGGTCTGAGATGCATGCTGCTACTGCTGCCAGCTCTTTCTGTTGAAGTCCATGCTGAAACTTTTAGTGCAGCAGATTTGACGAATGCAGCTCAACAGTGGCTGCAGCAGCAAACAACGCCGGGCCAGACCCAAATCCGGGTCCATCCGCTTGATGCCAGAACTAAAGAGCGGGAATGCGATGTTGCTCTGCAATTCAGTTTGGTCAATTCAAAAATCCAAACCCAGAACAGCATCAAAATACTTTGTAGCGGAACCAATGGTTGGCAACTCTACTTAAGTGCAAGAGCAAGCCAGTTGGTTGACGTTGTAGTGGCAAAGCGTCAACTTTCACCGGGCTTGGTTTTAAGTGCGGACATGGTTCAGCTGGAAAGTCGGGATCAGTTATTCAGTCGGGGAGCTACAATCTCCAATCCCGATTTAGTGGATGGTGCACGGATCAAACGAGCGCTGAATCCAGGACAAATTCTGACACTGAAAGACCTTTGCCTTGTATGTAAAGGCGACATGGTTACAATTGAAGGGAACTCTGGTAGTCTGATGGTTGCGACCAGTGGTAAAGCGTTATCAGACGGCAGTTTAGGCGATAATATCGAAGTACAGAACCTGAACTCAGGACGCAAGATTCAGGCAAATGTCACAGCGGTAAAAAAAGTTGAGATTAATCTGTAAATTTTCCTAAAGTTCCAGCCGGAACTGCCGCTAAAATGGTCAAGGAAAGGGCCAACAGGTCTGTGGGGTGTGAAAATGGCTATAAATGTAAATCAAACAGTTGCTACAACCACTACGGTTAAAACCGACAAGGTTGACCAGAATATTCAAAAACAACAGCAAGTTGCCCAGCAACAAGCGGTTGTTAATCAGCCTGCATTGCGACAGGATTCGGTATCACTGACCAGTCAGGCACAGCAATTTACCAAGGCGCAAGAAAAAGCCTCAAGCAGCTCAGGCATTGATCAGAAAAAAGTCGATGAAATTAGACAGGCTATTTCTGAAGGCAAATATAAGGTAAATGTAGAACAGCTGGCGCGGCGCATTATGCAGTTTGAAGGCGAGTTATTCGGTAAAAAATGACCAGCCAGCCTCCAGTCCTTTCCCTGATGACTCAGCAACAAGAGCACCTAGGGGTGCTTTTGTTGCTTTTGAAACAAGAACTGAACGCCATCAGTCAGCGTAATATTACCGATCTAGAAAGCAACTCCGCAGACAAACTCAAACAGCTGGAAGCGATCCAGCAGCTGGATCAACAAATTGCCATTCATCCGCAATTGCCTCAATTCAAAGCTGATCCAGAATTCCGCAAGCTTGTTTCCAACATCGATGAAGTTCTGCAGCGCTGCAAACAACAAAACGAAATCAACAGAGTGACACTGGAACAGAGTCAGTTGGTCATTGAACGATTTAAACATGAACTGCTGCAACAACGGGGCAAATCCGGGCTGACATATAATGCCAAAGGCAAACCAGCACTGGATTCTGTAGGCAAAGGAATCAAGGCCTGATCCCCAGGCTGTCGAAGATTAGAAAACAGCTTTCCCTCTTTCGCCCCGGTTCTGATGTTTCAATCCCTGGAAATCATCACATCAATAGTATTTAACCGATTTGATACGGCGTACCGGCGCTGAATTCTGATAAATTTCATAAACCTGCTTAAAATCCAGCTCCATTTCTGTCGCATAGAATTCACCAACAGGATATGTTTTTACGACCCTAGCGCCTTTAATCACACCCTGAATCGAGCCTTTCAATTTATCATTCCCGATCACAGCCTGCTGCATCGTGACTTTATAGTCGACTTTTTGACCATACACCTGTTCGGCAAGCTCTCTATAAGCTTCGAGTTTTGACGCCTTCATCGCCATTAACATCCGCTGTTCAGCGCTGTCGGCTTTTTGCTCAGCCAGCGGCGCATAGCCCACCGCTTTTAGTACCGGAAATGTCTTCGGTGGCACGGTTTCCCATTGCACTTCACGGTCATAGAACACACTACACCCTGAGATCAAACCTACCGACAAAATAACAACCGCTGCACGCATCGGAATTCTCCACTATTTATTGCGCCGGCAAATCGAACCGGCTGCCTGACAGTTCCTTAGCAGAATTCGCGCCAACACCACGAATCGCAGCAAAGATTTGCCAGCAAGGCACAATCTTTGCTTATTCATCGGAACAAATGAATTCCGGAGTCTGATGATGTCAACCTCAGCCAAACTGTTACTCCCCGCCTTGCTCGGTTTATATCAGTTGCCTGCCCATGCGCAATGGTATGAAACTACTGGCCGCGCACCAATCCGTCAGGGCGATGAAGCGACAGCCAGAGCACAAGCAACTGAGGATGCGGTGAAACGAGCCTTACTGTTTGCCGGCGTCAGCATCCGGAGCGTCCAGCAGGTCACTGACGGATTATTGACACAAGAAAGCTTGCAGGTTGAAAGCAGCGGTGAAGTACAAAACGTTCAACTGGTCACAGAAACGACCCGGGACGGCTATTTTGAAGTCACCATTCGTGCTGACATCGAACCGGCAGAAGCAATTTGCCCAACCATGGCCTATCGCAAGAAGCTGCTGATCACGCCATTCAGGCTGGCAAATCCGGAACAGGCGATTGTCGGCGACTTGTTTAATATCGGTATAGCCAGCGGTAAAGTATTCAACAGTAAACTGGAAGAAGTGGGCCACAGCAGCTGGCCGGCGGCTTACAACAACCCTGTTGATGTCACGACACTAAGCTATCTGGAGCGCAAAGCACTGCAACAACAGCTCGGTGCCCGCTACATTTTAACAGCCAGTATTGACGATGTATCCCTAGGCGGCAGTACCGGAACTAACTGGACATTCTGGACCGATGCAGACCGGGACCGTTATTACCATCTTCAGGTGCAGGTTTTTGATTTAGCTGAAGAAAGAACAGTGTTCAGTCAGAAATATCAGACTACATCTGTCTGGACTTTCCGTAAATCAACCGAACTTGATCCCAGTTATCACCGCTTCTGGGAAACTACATACGGACAAGCTGCCGAGCGGATTTTAAACGCCGCAGCCATGGATGTGGAAGAAGCCATCCGCTGTGAGCCGTTGCAGGCAGAAGTGATCCAGGTGAAAGAAAACCAGGTGTTGCTCAGCATTGGGAAAGCACATGGCGCCCAAATTGGCGATACATTTAAACTGGTCCATCGCCGTGAAGTACCAGATAGTTTCGGTCGGATCCAACCGTTACTGGCGGTGACCGAACTGACTGTACGAATTACTCAGTTAAGCAGCGAAGCTGCCTGGGCACAAAGTGTAGACGCCCGGTTGCTGGCCAATATTCAGGCTGGCGATTTAGCGATGCCAGCACGGCAACCAGTAGATGAGTTTGGTGATACTGTGGATGCTACAGACGACTGACAGAGAACTGGCTGCCCCGGCGAGACTCGAACTCACGACTGGCGCTTAGGAGGCACCCGTTATATCCAGTTTAACTACAGGGCAAGAGCGAAAGAGTCTATCAGATAGGCGGCAACCTGTGAATCATCAGTAAATCAACAGATTAAATAATGGCCGCCCGCATCGACGGCCATATTTTATGGCTGAATTTGTTGCAGAACCAAATGTGGCAGTAGTGTGCTGGCAGCAGCGACAACCTGTTGCCCTCTCACCGATACAATCCGGCTGTTGACCTGTACACCACGCCGGGTTGTGACCAGCGTACCGACCAAAATGTAATCCATGCCGGCTTTTTCTGATAATTGCCGCACATCACGCGATAAGGCAAAGTCCCCTTCCCGGCTGACGGAAATTTTACGGGTCAGTTTAAAATCAATCACTTCAACCCCGTGCTGTGGCAGTGTTGTGGCCATCGCCTCGGCAAATTGATTGCCGAGCGCATTACTGCGCTGCAAGCTGTCGTCAAATTCAACAAAGCTCGTGACTCCCACCTTGGCACCTTTTAACGCCTCAAATGCCGCCAGTTTAAACCCAAGCTGACTGGCATAATCCGACAGCTGCTTTTTGCTATGCGATAAATTCGGATATAAAGAAACCGGATACGACGCACCTTCTACCGCGACTGGAAATTCGGACGGCAGCAATTTCCGACTCAGACGGGCCGGAGTGGCTTTAACAGGCAGAAACGGTCGGGCGTTGGGATCCTGTGCCACTAAATCAAGCTGTGACTGGCGCTGAACAGTCTCTGCCGGTACAGCCTCAGCCATAGGACGGTCTTCCAACGTATAATCATCGCTGCCAACAGCAGGTTCAGCCGGAGCCGAAGTGACAGTCGCAGGCGCTGCTGAAGCGGTTTTGTTCTGCGCTTCGGTGGTTTTCTGGCAGTCACATAACTGCGCACAACCGCTTAACCCTAACACCAGCAAACTCAACCAGGTTTTGTTCATATCATTCACCTTGCTTCAGCAACAGCTTTTCCGAGCCGCCAGACTGATACAACGCATCAACCACATGTTGTGGAATGAACCCCTGGGCAGTGGCAGCAACCTTTTTGCTGGCAACTGAGACTAACCGGGCATTAATCAATGTGCCGCCCTGATGACGAACTAAAGTGCCGCCCAACACAAACTCAATGGGTTGCTCTTCTTTTAATTCCATAAAATCACGGCTGAATACAAAGTCGCCCTGTGGTGTGACCCGGATGTAGTCGGTGGTTTTAAAATCTACGACGCCTAAGCCAAACTGATGCACTTCGTGCATAAAGCTTTCGGAGAGCTGATTCCCCAGTAAATCTGTCTGGTCAAAAGGCCCGTCCAGATAGACAAAGCTGGTCATGCCAATCGTCATCTGCGGGTTCACCAAATCCAGATTGGCGACTAAATCATGCATCATGCTTTGCACATAATGATTCACATTGACGGCAGCCTGTGGCTGATATGGCGGGTTTAGCTTTTGCGCCGCCTGTTGAGTGGCCTGATAAGCAGCGCCATCGTAAAGTGCCGGACTGACAAAATACTGTGGTCGGGCTTTTTGTTGCTTAGGTGCGTTTAGTTCCACTTCGCCCGCCTCAGGCTCTGCACCGGTTAACAACGAGTAGCGTTCCCAGGTAGCACAACCGGACAAGGTCAGACAAAGCAGCAAAATACTGTGCATTTTTTTCATAGCTGGTTCCAACTTATTCTGGCGCAATTAATAGTCACTCCGACGATATAATTTTTGCTGACGCAACTGCACCTGCTCGGTTGCGCCTAATACCTCGGCCGGGATTAAATCCGATGCAGCCGCTACCACGGTATTGGTTTGTATATCGACCATCCGGGCATTGACTGTAGTGTATTGTTCGGCCTGATTCAGCGTTCCGACAATGACATACCGCACCGCCTGCTGCTGCGCCAGCTCAGTCAGGTCGCGGGTCAGCAGACGTTCATGGTCAGCAAAAACCTCTACCGCTTGACCTGTGCGCAGCTCTTTGACCTGATAACCACGCTGACTGGCCACCGCTATCATGCTTTCCTGTAACTGCAGACCGAGCAAATTTTGCGACAAATTGTATGGGTCCGGCGTCAACGCTCGTAATTCGGTAAAACTAACCACCGCCAATGCCCCCTTAGGCAATGGCTGCATACCGGCAAACAGGCGATCGGCCAGTCGTTCGGTGTACATCAGGATCGGCCCTACGGCCACTTCCTGCACCGCAGCGGCAGTTTGCTGCCGCTCTGGTTGTTGCTGGCATGCTGCTAAAAACAAGCTGCAGCCCAGCATAATGAAGCTGGAATGTCGCATCAGGCCTCCGGACAATTCGCTTAAAGTGATCTATCAGCCAGACTTCAGCAAAAAACCTGCCAGAGTGCTTATATCTGTCTTCCCTGCGCTAAAAAAGCCACACATCTACTGTTATACTGCGGCGCTTTTCTGCTTCGGACCGCGCTGTAATGCATGCAAACTATCTTGGAATTGATTTTGGGACTTCAAACTGTACTGCCGGCCGCTTGGATGCAACCGGGCAGCCTGAGCTGTTGCATTTAAGCGAAGCCTCACCTTATTTAAGTTCCGCCTTATATCTGCCATGGCCGGATGATTTTGACGCCGAAGATGAAGAGCAAAAAAAGCCCTCATTAGCGCAATTGCTGCGCCAGCCTGACCGCGCTTTGCTCGGTCAGTCAGCCCACGACCGCTACAGTGCCGATCCGCTGGGTGGTGTGTTTATCCGCTCGCCGAAATCGATGCTGGGTTCAAGGCTGACCCCGCTGCAAACTCAGCTGTATCAGCAGGTCTGCAGCCTGATGCTGACACATATTCACCGCCGCGCAGATCAGAGTGCTGGTCACAGCAATCCGCAACAAGCTGAATTTGCTGTGATAGGCCGGCCTATCCATTTTCAGGGCATCGATGGTAACGACGGCGACGCCCGCGCCGAAGCGCTGCTTCGCACAGCAGCTGCACAGGCCGGGTTTCGTGAGGTGCAGTTTGCCTATGAACCTGTCGCTGCAGCAGTAGAATACGAACGCACCTTAGCAAAAGACCAACTGGTACTGGTCGTCGACATCGGCGGCGGCACGTCAGAT
>SSFI01000022.1 GCA_008015325.1 Rheinheimera sp. | reverse complement strand
GCCGGGTCGTCCATGTAATAGCGATAAGCGGACAAATACGCCGGGCCCATGCCGTCGCCAATCATATAAATGATGTTTTTCGGAGCCGCCATTGCTGATGCAGGCAACAGAGCGGCCAGCACCGCCAGAGAAATTTTAGTCATGTCAGTCCGCCAAAAGTTGGGAGATTAGAATCAGCAATTGCTGAAGCAGCGCTATTGTAGAGGGGCTGCACGGGTTCAGACAACAACTGCGATTAGTGTGAGTCTGCCTGCGGCAGATGACAAATTCATGACCCGGAAGAACTTTATCGCCGCTCTTGCGTGCGGCAAGGCTCTGTCATATTGTGCTATGACAAAAATATTTGCTGCAGTGCAACTTTGCAGGTGGTGCCCCGGTCGAATCAAAGCCTGTTCCTGCAAATGGTCCAACAACAATGGGCTAATAGTCAAATGGCTCAATCGTTTGCAAAAGCGGCAATAGAGGTGCTCAGCGTGCACTGAGCAGTGGTAGCAGTGTACTGCAGCATATTGCAGTTTTTCACAGGATCTGACGTCGTATGAAACTTATCCCGATCCTTTTCAGTTCGTTATTGGTGCTGGGGGGCTGTGCCAGTTACCCGGAACCGGTGCGGGTCGCTGACGAAACCACCCTGATCAGTTTTCCGGCCACAATCAAAGCTGGCCTGACTCAGGGCCCGGCGCGCTGGAGCGGCGTGATCGCCAAAGTGCAAAACAATAGCCGGGATACCCGACTTGAGATTGTTTATTTCCCCAGCAGTTCGCATGGCCGGCCTCAAACCGATAAAGAGACGGAAGGCCGCTTTGTCGCCTATGCCAAAGGCTTTTTAGATCCTGTGGTGTATCAGCCGGGCAAACAAGTCACAGTACTGGGTCAGCTTGGCGCCTTTGAAGCCGGCAAAGTCGACCAGTTTCAATATAGTTACCCGGTGATCCAGGCATCAGCGGTGTATTTATGGCCAAAACAACAGGAAACTACCCGGGTTGAAGTAGAACCCTGGCCGTTGTGGCGTGGACCTTATCCGTATTGGGGTTATGGCCCTGGCATGCGGATCAGAACAACAATTCCAACAGGTGCAACTCCAACACAAGGCCCGGCAGATGTACAACAGCCCAGTTCGCAACAGCGTTAAATCAGTTTTATTTGTGTTGTGCTGCGCAGTAGCGCAGGCTAGAGCAGCAGTGCCGGCAGGATTGCAGCAGTGGATTGATGCACCACAACGCAGTGCCGAGAATAAAGCCCGGGATCAATATCGTCATCCGGCGGAAACTTTGGGCTTTTTTGGTTTGCAGCCCCAGATGAAAGTGCTGGAAATATGGCCGGCACGTGGCTGGTACACCGAAATTCTGGCGCCGTACCTCAAAGAGCGCGGCGAACTGACCATTGCCAATTTCCGTCATAACGATGGCACGCTGGAAGATGATAAAAAAATCTTCTGGGCCAAACTCTCAGCGCGGCTTGACGCGGATATCCGGAAAAAACCGCAGCATTTTGGCAAAGTGAAATCACTGGAGTTTGACCCGCCAGCGATGATGCAGCTGGGACAAGTCAATTATTACGACATGGTGCTGAGTTTTCGCAATTCACACGTCTGGAATGAAGCCGGTTATCTGCTTGATGTTTACCGCGCTTTGTTTGACGCGCTAAAACCCGGTGGCACTTTGGGGCTGGTTGAACACCGCTCCAGCCGGTTGTCGGAGATTTCCAGTCGTGCCGGCGAAGGCTATCTCGATGAATATTATGTGATTTCGGTCGCACAGCAAGCAGGTTTTGTGCTGGCAGAACGGTCTGAGATCAATGCCAATCCACTGGATACCAAAAACTACCCCAAAGGTGTTTACGCATTGCCACCGACGCTGGCGATGGGGGAAAAAGACAAAGCACGTTATCTGGCGATAGGCGAAAGCGACCGCATGACGCTGCGTTTTATTAAACCTTTACCGACTGCTCAGTAGCGTAAATTGAGTTTGGCTGCGCCTGTCACAGTTGAACTTCAGCTGACATCCGGTCTGCGGCTGGCTGGCTGGTGTACCGGGACTGGGTTGCCGGCGCAACCGTTATTGTGTCTGCATGGCTGGCTGGATAATGCCAATTCGTTTTTACCGCTTGCAAACGCCTTGCCTGACTTATCGTTGTTGGCGTTAGATTTAGCCGGGCATGGTCACAGCAGTCACCGCAGCGCCGACGCCCATTATTATCTTTTTGATTATGTGGCAGATATTGCGACTTTATGCCGGCAACAAGGCTGGCAGCAGCTGATTGTTATCGGCCACTCGATGGGCGGCATGATTGCGACCGTATTGGCCGCAAGTTTCCCGGAGCTGGTCAGCAAGCTGGTGCTGGTTGACAGTTTAGGCCTGATAACCACAACGCCGGCCGAGACAGCAACACAGCTACGTAAAGCCGTCATTTCCCGCCTGCAAAGCCATCAAAAGCAAAAACCGCAATACGCCACGCTGGCTGAGGCTGCAACTGCGCGGCAACAACAAAGTGATTTTGATTTAGCCACTGCCATGTTGCTGACTGAACGTGGTTGTGAACCGACTGCGGCTGGCTTTAGCTGGCGTGCCGATGTGAAATTGCGTGAAGTGTCGGCATTTCGATTATCAGAGGCGCAGGCACGGGCGGTGATCCGCAATCTGCAATGTCCGGTATTGGCATTGATGTCAGCGCAAATCCCGGTTGAGATCCGACAGGCGATACAACATTTTAAGGCTGATTATCCGCGGCTTGAGCTGGTGCAGTGCCCGGGTGGTCATCATTTGCATATGACAGATGCCGTTTTTTGTGCCAATCAGATCCGGCGGTTTGTGTCGGCAGAACCGGTATAAATCGAATTATTCGCTGTGTAGATTGTCGACAATACACAGACTGCCAGCGCATTGTATATCAGAAAAAAGTGTGGGATGATTGAGGATTAGAGTAAAAACTCAGAAGTCGCTGCCGGATGTAAATATGCTGCTGTTTATTTGCATAACCCAGTGAACATACCTATAAAAACAAATAGAAAAATGACGAGGAGACGAAGGTGGAGAAAGTCTGGTTAAAGCGTTACCCGCCTGGCGTACCGGCAGAAATCAATGCCGATCACTACAGTTCGTTGGTGGATATCTTTGAACAATCCATTGCCACTTATGCCGACCGTATTGCGTATATCAATATGGGTAAATCCATCACTTATCGTGAGTTGGACCAGCACAGTCAGGCCTTTGCCGCCTATCTGCAAAAACTGGGGCTGAAAAAAGGCGATGCGGTTGCCATTATGATGCCGAACTTACTGCAATACCCGGTGGCGTTACTAGGGGTACTGCGCGCCGGCTGCACCGTCGTCAACGTCAACCCGCTGTATACACCGCGTGAATTACAGCATCAGCTGAATGACTCACAGGCTAAAGCCATTGTTATCGTGGAAAACTTTGCTCACACGCTGGCCGAAGTCCGCGCCAATGTGAAACTTGACCATATCATTCTGACCAAAATGGGCGATATGTTGGGTCTGCTTAAAGGCAGCATCGTCAATTTCGTGGTCAAACACGTCAAAAAAATGATCCCGGCTTATCAGCTACCCGGAGCCATTGGTTACAAACAACTGATGAATGATGCGCAGGGCCTGACTTACCACAAACCTGTGGTGGTGGGTGAAGATCTGGCATTCCTGCAATACACCGGTGGTACCACCGGCGTGTCTAAAGGCGCCATGCTGACCCACCGTAATATGGTGGCGAACCTGGAACAGGTGGCTGGATGCATCGGTCCAATTTTAAATCCCGGCAAAGAGTTTATTGTCACGGCGTTACCGCTCTATCACATCTTTGCGCTGACCGCGAACTGCCTGACTTTTATGAAATATGGTGGCACCAACCTGCTTATCACCAACCCGCGTGATATGCCCAATTTCGTCAAAGAACTGAGCAAATATCCGTTCACTGCAATCACCGGCGTCAACACCTTGTTTAATGGCTTGTTGAACTGTCCTGGTTTCGCAGAGCTTGATTTCAGCAAGCTGAAATTGTCATTAGGCGGTGGCATGGCGGTGCAAAAGCCGGTTGCCGAGCGTTGGCAAAAAGTCACCAAAACCCGTTTAGTTGAAGGTTATGGCCTGACCGAATGTGCGCCGCTGGTGACTGTCAGCCCGTTTGATTTGGATGGTTTTAACGGCAGTATCGGTTTGCCGGCGCCGTCCACCCATATCAAGCTGATTGATGATAACGGTGCTGAAGTGGCGCCGGGCGAAGCCGGTGAAATGCTGGTGCAAGGCCCGCAGGTGATGCGCGGTTATCTGAACCGGCCGGATGAAACGGATAAAGTACTGAAAGACGGCTGGCTCTACACCGGCGACATCGCCCGGATGGACGAGCAAGGCTTCTTCTATATTGTTGACCGGAAAAAAGACATGATTCTGGTGTCGGGCTTTAACGTCTATCCCAACGAAATCGAAGAAGTCGTGGCGATGAACGACAAAGTGCTGGAAGTGGCAGCGGTTGGTGTGCCCAACGAAGCCACTGGTGAAGCAGTGAAGATTTTTGTCGTGAAAAAAGACCAAAGTTTGACCGATCAGGAATTGATCGCCCACTGCAAAGAACGTTTAACAGGTTATAAAGTACCGAAGCTGGTAGAATTCCGCACAGAGTTGCCCAAAACCAACGTGGGTAAAATCTTACGCCGGGAATTAAAAGGCTGATCATCAGCTATAAAAAGCCGCCGTCAGGCGGTTTTTTTTTGCAACAATGCAGGAGTTTCCGCATCGATGACAAGCTGCTGTACAGAAGGATTAAACCATGAATTATCAAATGCTGACTGAGGATGCTGCCTTAGCGGCTTATTGCAGCAAGGCCGCGCAAGCCCCTTACCTGGCGCTTGATACTGAGTTTATCCGCACCAATACCTTGTTGCCAAAACTCGGCCTCATTCAGCTCAACGATGGTAACAGTGTGGTGCTGGTTGACCCTTTATGCATCAAAGACTGGCAACCGCTGATTGCGTTATTAGCCAATCCGGCGGTGCTGAAGCTGGTGCATTCCTGTACTGAAGATTTAGAAGCGCTGGCCTCGGTCGGTATTGAACAAATCACACCGCTGCTGGATACGCAACTTGCAGCAGAAATCATCGGCTGGGGCGGTAGTATGGGCTATGCCCGCCTGGTCGAGCAGATGCTGGGCGTGGTGGTTGATAAAACTGAATCCCGCACCGACTGGTTAGCGCGGCCATTAGCCGACACCCAATTACAGTATGCGGCGAACGACGTGGTGTATTTACTGCAGCTCGTGCCGGCTTTGCTGGCTGCTTTGCCCAATGCGCGCGCCCGCGAGATTTTGCTGGCCGAAGGCCAGTCGCTCATTGAGCGGCGTCAGCGCCAGATGCCGGCCAGCCTGAAATATCTTGAGCTGAAAAACAGCTGGCAGTTTGGGCCGCGTGAGCTGGCGATCCTGCGCACTTTTTGTGCCTGGCGCAGCCAGTATGCTGAAGAGAAAGATCTGGCGTTATCGCTGGTGATCAAAGACGCGGTGTTATACGAACTGGCACGGCGTAAACCACAAAGCATGGAGGCGCTGAGCCAGATTGAAGGTATGCAGGGCAGGGAACTGCGCCGCCACGGTCAGCTCTGGTTGCAGTTTATCCGCGAAGCCAAAGCACTGGCACCGGTGGAGTTGCCGCAAACTTTTTATCATCTGGACATTTTCCCCGGCTACAAACAAGTACAGCAACAACTGAGTGACGCGATAAAAGCCGCTGCCGTTGCTGCCGGTATCCCGGCGGAGATTTTGTCAGTGAAACGTCAGCTTAATGAATATCTGAACTGGTGCTGGCGGGTGACCGAGGAAGAACGCCAGTTATTGCCATTGCCGGAATTTTTAGGCGGCTGGCGGCGCGAGATTTTATTGCCTTATCTGCCGGTGCCACCGCAAGTACAGGCGCTGATTTAGCTACGGCTGATCCATCGACAAAGCGCCGCGTATACGCGGCGTTTTTTATTTTGGTTCAGTGCATTTTTTCGGATAACGCATTCATTTTATTGCATGAATTTTATTGATCTGCTGCTGATTGCCAAAGCGTAAGCAGTCTGGTTTTCACCACAGAGGATTAAAACATGCAATGGAAAAACTCTTTAACAGTATTGGCTTTAGGCGCGATTCTTGGGCTCAGCGGTTGTGGCAGTAGTGACAACGATGAGGCTACACCGGTCGTCGCCACACCGACCGTGAGCCTGAAACTGGTGCATGCCGCAGTTGACGCGCCAGCGGTCAATGCCACCTCCGGCGACGCCTTTAATGTCAGTAATATTGCCTTTGGCAAAGCCAGCAGCGCGGTCAAAGTACCTGCGACTGGTCTTGGCCTCGCGGTCAGCGCGATTTTACCGGACAACAGCACCACGCCAGTGCTGACGCCGTCATTAACATTTACGGCCGGTCAAACTTATAGTGCTTATGCGGTGGGTAAAGTCGCAGATGGCACTCTCAGTGCATTGTTAGTCAATGCAGCGGACAGTGCCCCCACTGCCGGCAATGCGTTATTGCAAGTGGTGCATGCTGCCTCCGGTGCGCCAACTGTCGATGTGCATTTGACTGCGCCAACCGCCACACTGAGCAGCAGCACAGTCACCGCGACTTTGCCGTTTAAGCAGTTTACCGGCGCTGTGTCCGTGGCTGCGGGTGATTACCGCATCCGGATCACGCCAGCCGGTGCGCCGGCCACTGTCGTGTTTGACTCCGGTACTATCGCTATTCCGGCTGGTGCCAATCTGCAAGTCGCTGCTATTGACAACCGCTTCGCCGGCCCATCACCGGTGTCGTTATTGACGGTCGACCCAACCGGTGCGACCGGTGATATTAAAGACATCAACAGCACTTCTGCAGTCAGAGTGGTGCATGCAGTCGCGGATGCTCCCGCCGTCGATGTGCTGCTGAATAACAGTAAAGCCATCACAGCGCTGAAATTCCCTGATTTCACCGGCTATGCGCAACTGACACCGGACAGCTATAACGTCAAAGTCGCCGCCAATGCCGACAACTCTGTCGTGGTGATCAACGCGGATTTGAACCTGGCGGCCGGTAATTTCGCCACCGTGCTGGCGACAGGTTCCTTGGCTGGTAACAGCATCAAACCTTGGGTGTTGGCTGACACGCCACGCCGTGTGGCTACTTCGGCGCAGGTGCGGATAGCGCATGCTTCGACTGTGGCGGGCAAAGTCGATATTTATGTCACGGCCAGCCGCGACATCAGCAACAGTACTCCAGCCTTTAAAGACGTGCCTTTTATGGCTGAGACTGGCTATGTCAATTTAAAACCGGGTAGTTATGTGGTGACCGTGACTCCGACTGGCAGCAAAACTGCCGCGATTGGGCCGGTACAGCTGGAACTGGCAGGCAACAAAATTTATACCGCAGTGGCGCGGGATGGTATCGCGGGTGCTGCACCAGGGCTGATTCTGCTGGATGATTTTAATCCTTAAGCAGGATGTTGCAGCGGAAAAAACAAAGGGCAGCCTGAGCTGCCCTTTTGTATTTTCCTAAACCGGTTAACCGCGTTTATCTTCCGGGAAAGTCACGTTTAATTCCAGCACAGACAGCTCATCCGAGCTTTTCTCTAAGGTCACAGACACCTGATCATCCGCGATATCGACGTATTTGCGGATCACTTCCAGAATGTCACGCTCCAGCTGCGGTAAATAATCCGGGCTGGTACGGCGACGGCGTTCGTGCGCCACGATGATCTGCAGCCGTTCTTTTGCGGTGGAAGCAGTGTTTTTCTTTGAGGAACGGAAATAATCGAGTAACGACATGATTAACCTCCGAAGATCCGTTTAAACAGACCTTTTTTCTCCACGTTCAGGAAACGGAACGGGACGTCCTCGCCTAATAAACGGGACACTGTGTCGAGGTATGCCTGACCGGCGTCGCTGTCAGCATCAAGGATCACTGGCTGGCCCGAGTTCGATGCATTCAGCACCGCCTGCGATTCCGGGATCACGCCTAATAATTTGATGGCCAGAATGTCATTAACATCATCGACGCTTAACATTTCACCTTTTTGTACGCGCTCAGGATTGTAACGCGTCAGCAATAAATGTTCTTTGATACCCGGTAGGCCTTGTTCAGCGCGGCGAGATTTGCTGGATAACATGCCAAGGATGCGATCCGAATCGCGCACTGACGACACTTCAGGATTGGTTACGACGATGGCTTCATCGGCGAAATACAGTGCCATCATTGCACCGGATTCAATACCGGCTGGTGAGTCGCAGATTATAAAATCGAATTCATCAGACAGTTCATTCAGGACGCGCTCGACACCTTCTTTGTGCAACGCGTCTTTGTCGCGGGTTTGTGAGGCCGGCAGAATAAACAGATTTTCTAAACGTTTGTCTTTAATTAACGCCTGTTTCAGGTTGGCTTCACCGTTGATCACGTTGACGAAATCAAAAACAACGCGACGTTCACAGCCCATAATCAGGTCCAGATTACGTAAGCCGATATCAAAATCGACGATCACGGTTTTGTGACCTTTCAGAGCCAGGCCAGTACCAATCGCCGCGCTGGTTGTGGTTTTACCGACACCGCCTTTACCTGATGTCACCACTATAATTTTTGCCATAGCACAAAGTCCTTAGAATAATTCTGCCAACATTAACTGTCCGTCCTGCAAGCCAATACAGACTGGTTTCCCCCAGTAGTCACCTTGCAGGGTATCGCTTAACCAATAGTTACCGGCAATCGAGATTAACTCGGGTTGCATATTGTAACAATAAATCTTTTTCGAGGCGTCGCCGCCGGCGCCGGCAATCGCCTTACCACGCAGCGCACCATAAATATGAATGTTGCCATCGGCGATGACTTCAGCACCGGCACCGACAGTGCCGCGAATGATTAAATCGGCACCTTTGACGAAAATTTGCTGACCAGAGCGGATGTTACCGTCGATGGTCTTGTTGTCGGCGCTGATCACCGTTGGTGCGACTGGTGCCGCAGGTGCAGGAGCCGCTGCCGGTTTAGCCGGTTCGGCGGTTTTACCTGCTTTAGGTGGTTGCAACGAAGCGAGACCTGCAGCATGTGCGGCTTTTTTTAAGCTGGCATCTGCACCACAGACGCCCACTAACACCAGCTGTAATTCAGAAAATAGCTGCTTGATGGCGGCAAAATCCGGGGTTTGTGTGCAATTCTCGACACTGATGACCACAGGTGCCTGCGTAAAAAAGCCCGGCGCCTGTGCCAGTTTGCCGGCAAGTTCCTGTCGCAGCGTCGCCACAGAGAAATCCTGACAATACAACACGGATAAAGGAAACAAACTGCCTTTGAGTTCGATGCTTGGTTCAGACATAACAGCCATGTGCAAAAAAGTTGAAAAAGGGTGGTCCGCGCCAATTTCGTCAAACGCCGGAGCGACGTTTTTCCGGTTTTACCCGCCGGGCATCGGTTCGCAGATTTAGCGCTTCATGGTATAGTCTGCGCCTTTGTTAGGCAAGTTACCCGGAACAGAATTTCTGCCATGCTGAGCGCAATTTATAAGAGCCCCAAAAAACCTGAAACTTACCTGTATGTGCTGCGCCGGGACGATTTCAGTCAGGTACCGCCGGCTTTACTCGCTACTTTTGGCACGCCACAGTTGGTGACCGTGCTGGATTTGACCAGCCGCGCTACATTAGCCGGCGCTGACCTTGTCAAAGTCCGGCAAATGCTGACTGATCACGGTTACTACCTGCAGTTGCCACCGCCACCGGAAGACTTGTTAAAGGAACATAAGAACTGGCTGGACAGTCAGAACCGCCAGTGATGTTGTTTTCAAAAAGGATTAGTTGTTGAACAGAATGATATTAATGGTGTTGTTGGCCGGGGCTGTGACTGCCTGTAGTCATGCCGGAACCAGTGACAGTGTTGCCGTCGCAGACAAAGCGGCCGTCGCAAATAAAGCTGCCGCCAGTCAGCCTGCAGCCAATAAATCAGCTGCAGTAAAAGCCGCTACGAAAAAAACCACCGGAGCGGCCCAACCTGACGCCAGCGAAAAAAACGCCGCCGGTTTTCAGTTGTACGTCAAAGGGTTACGGCAGGAAGCTGAAGCTGCAGGTTATCCAAAAGCCTTGTTGGATGAAGTATTTCCAACCCTGAAATTTCACCACACTGTGGTCAAAGCCGACAAAGGCCAGCCGGAATTTGTCGAAACTTTAGATACTTATTTACCCAAACGCGTCAATGCCCAGCGCATCAAGATGGCGCGTGATGCCTATCAGAAATATCAGGCGGAACTCGCGCCCATCAGTGCACAATATGGCGTGCCGGCGCGGTTTATCGTTGCACTGTGGGGCCTGGAAAGCGCCTTTGGCCGCATCACCGGCAATTATTCAGTGCCCTCGGCTTTGGCGACTATGGCCTATGAAGGCCGACGCGAAGAGATGTTTCGCCGTGAGTTTTTCCTCGCGCTGGATATTCTGCGTGAAGGCCATGTCAAATTTGCCAATATGAAAGGCTCCTGGGCCGGCGCTATGGGCCATACCCAGTTTATGCCAAGCGCTTTTATCAAATATGCGCAGGATGGCGACGGCGATGGTCACAAAGATATCTGGACGAACAGACGCGATGCTTTTGCTTCTATTGCCAGTTACCTGAGAACCGAAGGCTGGCATAACGGCCAGAGCTGGGGCCGCCAGGTGCGTTTACCGAAAAACTTTGATTACAGCCGGGTCATTCCGAAGGGCAGTAAAGACCGCGCACAATGGTTAGCGTGGTGGCAGGAACGTGAGTTACCGCTCAGTCAATGGCAAAAACTCGGTGTGCGACTGGCGGATGGTTCAGCATTGCCGAAGTCGGCGCTCAAAGCCGCTGTGGTCATGCCGGATGATAAAGACGGCCGCGCTTATCTGGCCTATCCGAATTATCAGGTGCTGATGCACTGGAACCGGTCTTATTATTTTGTCAGCAGTGTTGGTTATCTGGCCGACGAAATTGTCGCCACACCCGCAGATAAAAAAGCGGCTAAATCAACGCAAAAAACAGCGAGATGACGGAGCTCTGATGCAGTATCAACACCAGGACTTACACGGACAACCTATTGATTTACCTGTTGGTAAAGTGGTCTGTATCGGGCAAAACTAT
Source organism: Rheinheimera sp. (assembly GCA_008015325.1). Taxonomy (GTDB): domain Bacteria; phylum Pseudomonadota; class Gammaproteobacteria; order Enterobacterales; family Alteromonadaceae; genus Pararheinheimera. Next base: position 30,709 of record SSFI01000022.1, on the reverse strand, counting down.
CAGGACCATATCGCCGAGATGAACAGTAAAACCGCGCCGGATGCGCTGTTTTTCTTAAAACCTGCCACAGCGTTGCGTCATTTCAGTGCGCTCCTGAGCATCCCGCAGGACCGCGGCGCAGTGCACAACGAAACTGAAATTGCAGTGTTAATCGGTCAGCCATTAAGCGCTGTGACGCCAGAACAGGTGCTGACGGCGGTTTGGGGTTATAGCCTGGCGCTGGATCTGACGTTACGTGACGTACAAGCGGAACTCAAAAAACTGGGCCGGCCCTGGGACATTGCCAAAGGTTTTGACGGCGCTTGCCCGGTGGCTGGTTTTGTCCCGGCGCAGCAAATTGCGGACGCGCAGGCGCTGACATTTAGCCTCGATGTCAATGGTGAGCGGCGCCAGAGCGGTGACGCAGCATTGATGATCCGCGGTATCGCCCAAATGATCAGTGAAATGTCTTATTGGTTCAGCCTGCAGCCGGGCGACATCGTGCTGACTGGCACCCCGGCGGGCGTCGGGCCTTTGTTAGTCGGCGATCAGGTGAAGTTGACGTTAGATAACTATTTTTCGGTGCAGAGCCAGGTGAGTCACACCCCGGCACTGGCCGTGCGGAGCGGCGGATGAGCCTTGCAGAAAAATTCTGGGAAACTAAATCCCTGATGGAGATGAGCAACGAAGAGTGGGAGGCTGTTTGTGACGGCTGTGCCAAATGTTGCCTGAATAAATTTATCGACGATGAAGACGAACAGGCTGAAGGCCCGACCGACTTTATCCGCGAAGGCGAAACCGTGCATTTCACCAACATCGCTTGTCAGTATCTGAACAGCAATAAATGTGAATGTGACTGCTATGAGCTGCGCACCGTGCTGGTGCCGGACTGCGTCAAGCTGACCAAAGAAAACTTAAAAGACATCTTTTTTATGCCAACCAGCTGCAGTTACCGTCGTTTGCAGGAAGGCCGTGGTTTACCCAGCTGGCACCCGCTGTTAAACGGCGGCAAAAAAAGCCTGATGCATAAAAAACAAATGTCAGTGCGTAATAAAACCATTTCCGAGCGTGCGGTGCATATCAATGATTTTGAAGATCATATTGTGACCTGGCCGCTGAACGACCTGGACTAACCAGCAGAATCAAGGAGCTTACACCAAGTGATGGACGCCAATCTGAATTGGATCACTGAACTCAAGACGCTGACCGAGCATTACAAACCGGAAATAGCCCAGCTGATCGTCTCCGGCATTGTATTGCTGCTCTATGCAGTGCTGAGCCGGCGTATCGCGCCTTTTATCTACCGCACTATCGCGGCGACCATGTTAAAAGAGGAAATGAACCGCCGCGCTATGGTGGTGTTCCATATCCTGCTGTTTTTATTGCTGGTAGTGGTGCTCAGTATCATTTGGGGTATCGACATCAAAGGCTTGCTGGTACTGGCTTCGTCAATGATAGCGGTGGTCGGTGTCGCGTTATTCGCCGCCTGGAGTTTACTCAGTAACATCACGGCGTTTTTTATTCTGCTGGGGCAGTCGGCGTTTGCGCAGGGCCGCACCGTCAAAATCGTCGATGGCAGTAATGCGATTGAAGGCACCATTGAAGAAGTGAATCTGTTCTCGACCACGCTGCGCACTAAAGATGGTGAATCAGTGGTGTATCCGAATAACCTGATTGTGTCGCGGCCTGTGTATGTTAAAGAGCAGCAAAGCAGCAAAACCCAGCTGGTGAAATCGGCCGAGCGTTGGCATGCAAAACGTGAGCTGGCGCTGAAACAGCGGCAAAAGCTGAAGTCTGTCAGTTAATCAAAAAACCGCCAACAGGCGGTTTTTTGATACCTGCAACGCGATGCTTGCGGTACAACTTGCTGTCGGCTGGCTTAGCTGCAGGCGCGGCGTAGGCGGTCGTTGACGTCGTCCCATTCCGGCGTTTGTGGTGGTTGCTCCAGATAAATCTGCTGGCCCGGCAACGCGTCGGCTTCAAACAAAGCCCGGTACAATAAGCGGGCGTAACCGGCTTTATCCTGCGGTAACTGGCGGCTGTGTGGCAGCTTTAAATCTGCAAGCTCTGTGCTTTGATACAGACAAATCACTTCGTCAGCCTGTTGTTGTAACGCGGCCAGCAGCTCATCTTTTTGGAATATTTTCAGTGGTTTACCTGGCTGGTAATGTGCTTTGACATTACCCGGTACTGCCACATTGTGTGATTTCGGTGTACTGACCGGCACGCCAAGCACAGCTTCGAGTTCCAGCGCACTAATCGGGCCGGCGCGTAATACTTGTGGCGTGTCCGAAGTTAAATCCAGGATGGTGGATTCAAGGCCTACGCTGCAATCACCGCCATCCAATACAGCAGCGATGCGGCCGTTTAAGCCGGCCATCACCTGGGCAGCGCTGGTTGGGCTTAATTTTTTATATGGATTGGCCGATGGTGCTGCGACCGCGAGGCCGGTCTGCTGCAGCAATGTCAACAACACCGGATGGGCCGGCATCCGGATGCCGATACTGTCTTTGCCGCCGGTGACGACCGGGCTCACCGCACCGGCTCTGTGTAATAACAGTGTCAGCGGGCCTGGCCAGAACGCTTTGGCCAGCAGCAAAGCCTGCGGCGGAATATCCCTTGCCCAGTCGCTGAGTTTGGCGATATCGCCAATATGTACAATCAGCGGATGATTGGCGGGACGACCTTTGGCGGCGAAGATTTTGGCAACAGCCTGCGGATTGCTGGCATCAGCCGCCAGACCATAGACTGTTTCTGTTGGTACTGCGACCAGCTCACCGGCGCTGAGTAATTCAGCAGCCAGTGTGGTGTCGGTCGAGGCAGATAACAGTTGGGTCATAATGGCATCCTGGAAAAATGGCCGCGCATTATAGCGCAAACTGGCTGTGGTCAGAAAGCAGAGTGATACAGAATCAGGATCATCACTATGACCGGCAACAAAAAGCCCGCAAATGCGGGCTCTGCAGGGATGCCTGGCGGCTCAGCGCCCGGCGTAGTGCGCCGTTTTGTAGCGATCCACCCACATGGCTGTCGCACCGCAAACGGCAATCGGCATCACCAGTAAGTTTAAAAACGGCACCATGCTGCCGATGGCGACTGTCATGCCAAAGCTGTAACTGCCGGTTAAGTCGCCACGCAGTTGCTGGCGCATGGTATGAAACGGCACTTTGTGGTTGTCATAAGGATAGTCGCAGTACTGAATGGCCATCATCCAGCTGGTAAATAAAAACCACAGCAACTGGCCAATCAGCGGTAAAAAGAAAAACGCCAGTAAAAATACTAAAGCACGCGGCAGGCAATACAGAAACTTGGTCCATTCGCGGCCGAGCATCCGTGGCACATCTTTCATAAAGGCGGCAAATCCTTGTTCCGGCAACGCTTGTCCGGTCAGGTGCAATTCAACTTTTTCACTGAGCAGCGCATTAAAAGGTGCGGCGATAAAATTCGCCACCATGGTAAAAGCAAAGGCCAACGAAAGCACCACGCTCAGCACCAGCACCGGCCATAGCAGATATTCGAGGAAACTCAGCCAGTCAGGTACCCAGCTCATCAGGTGATTGACCCAGCCTTGTACTTGCTGGATCAGGTAAAAAAACGCCCCGGCGAATAACACCAGGTTAATGCCCAGCGGGATCAGCACATAACGCCGCAGCCCTTTGGTACTGAGTAAACTGAGGCCCTGGAAAAAATAATGCATAAAGAGACTCCTGCTTGATGCCTGTTGGGCCAGAGCTTATTTGGCAATGGCTTGATCTGCAATAGTTTTGCCGTGACAGCTACACCTCATTTTGTTACAGTCTGTGAACCTTCAGAGCGGTTTTCACTCATCAGGCATGCGCCTTAAACAGATCAAACTTGCCGGTTTTAAGTCTTTTGTTGACCCGACCTTGGTGCCGTTCCCAACGGCAATGACCTGTGTGGTGGGGCCAAACGGCTGCGGCAAATCCAACGTGATCGACGCAGTGCGCTGGGTGCTCGGGGAAAGCAGCGCGAAAAACCTGCGCGGCGATGCGATGACCGACGTGATTTTTAACGGCTCTGCGCAGCGCAAGCCGGTATCACAGGCCTCGGTCGAACTGGTGTTTGAAAACACCGAAGGCCGGGTACAGGGCAGCCTGGCCGATCGCAGCGAGATCTCCGTCAAACGCCTGGTCACCCGTGATGCGCAATCTTTGTATTTCCTCAATGGTAGTAAATGCCGCCGCCGAGATATCACTGACATCTTTTTGGGTACTGGCCTCGGGCCACGTAGCTATGCCATTATCGAACAGGGCATGATCTCCAAACTGATTGAATCCCGGCCACAGGATTTAAGAGTTTTTATCGAAGAAGCGGCCGGCATTTCTAAATATAAAGAGCGCCGCCGCGAAACCGAAACCCGCATCAGCCACACCCGCGACAATCTGGACCGCCTCAGTGACGTGCGTGAAGAACTGGGTAAAAACCTCGATAAACTGCGCCGTCAGGCGGCAACCGCCGAGCGTTACAAAGAATTAAAAGCCACAGAACGCCGGTTAAAAGCCGAACTGACTACACTGCGCTGGTACTTCTTTAACGAACAGCTGCAGCAGGCTGAACAGGCGTTGGCTGCGCTCGAAACTGAATATCAGCAGTTTATGGCTGAAGGTTCAGGCGCATTCCGCGCGCTGGAACAACTGAAGCAGCAGCAACAAAGCCAACGCGACAATCTGACGCAGTGCCAACAACAGTATTATCAGCTCGGTAGTCAAATCACCGCGCTGGAACAACAACAACTGCATCAGCGCAGCCGTCGCCAACAAATTCATGATGAAAAACGTCAGCTGCAAAATGACATTGAGCAGGGCCTGGATTTACAGGCCGCTGAAGAACTGCAACTGGCGGAATTAGAAAGCGCGCTGCTCGAAGGCGCGCCGGCGCTTGAATTGCTCGAGCAGCAGCATGACGAATTGCAGCAGGCGTATGAAGCGGCGCAGCAGCAGGGCCTTGACAGTCAACAGGCTTATCAGCAGATGCAGCAACAGCTGTTTGCACTGGCGCAGCGGCAACAACAACTACGTCTATCGACAGAGCATTTGCAGGCGCAGATGGATAGGGCAGAGCAGCAGGACGAGCGGTTGCAACAGCAGCTGCAGGTGTTAGCGCCGCAGCAATTGCAGGATGAGTTGGCGGCGCTGCAACAACAGCAGCAACAGTTGCAAAAAGAAGCGGAGGCCGCTAATTCTGCAGTTACGCAGCAAGAGCAACAACTAACTAACATCCAGACAGCACTGCAGCAGGCGCAGCTCGCGCGCAAAACCGCTGAACTTGAGCTAAGTGCACTAACACAACAGACCGCAGCACTGACGCAGCAGTTAGTACGGCTACAGGCGGAGCAACCGCTGTTGCCCAGCTTAACCATTAATGAAGGCTGGGATATTGCGGTTGCAGTGGCGCTGCAGGCGCTGAATTTTAGTGAGGCGACCGACAGTTTTCCGTCGACTGCACCTGAGCATCATTTGTTACAAAGCACTGTGAGACCATCTGTCGCTGGCAGCGCCAAATTACCGCCTGGGCTATCGACGCTGGCTGACAAAGTGGCGTCGGACACACTAGGCCGTAAAACCATTCCGGCGCAGTTCTGGCAAATTTTTTGTGTCACGGATTATGCTGAAGCTTTAAAACTGCAGCCCAAACTCGGCGTCGGTCAGTCGCTGATAACGCCGCAGGGGCTATGGCTTGGACCGAACTGGCTGATAGCGCCGGACCAGCAAGCGCGGCAAAATCCACTGCAGTTGCAGCAACAGCTCAACAGCATTGCCGAACAACAGGCGCTGTTGCAGTTTCACCAGCAGCAGCGTGCAGCTGAAATCATTCAGTTTGAAGCAGAGCTTGCCAGCGGCACTTTACAGCTCAGCGAATCCCGACAGGCGTCTGCTGCAATGCAGCAGCAGTTACACCAAAGCCAGAATCAACTGCAGCAAACCCAGTTTCGGCTGGAGCAGCAACAACAACAACAGCGCGAGTTACTGGCACAGCGTCAGCAGTTACAACAGGACATCAGTCAGTGGCAGCAGCAGCAGGCGCAGCAACAGGCGCAACTGCTGCTGTTAGAAGACGAATCCGTCGCACAGCAAGACACGCAGCTGCAGCTGCAACAGCAGCAGGAACAGTTTCAGTTACAACTGCGTCAGCGCCGTGAGCAGGAACAGCAGCTAAACCAGCAGCTGAGTCAGCAGCGGCTGCAACAGGTTAGTCTGGAGCGGCAGTTAGAAGCAGTCCGGCTGCATCTGGCCCGCAGCAGCACCCAGCAACAAAAACTGCGCGAACGTCTGAGTTTGTTAACCGATCAGCTGGAATTGCTGGATGAGCCCGATATCAGCGCGCAGGAAGAATTGCAGGCGCAGATTTTAAGCCGGGATGAGGCAGCAGCAACGAAATTGCAGCTCGAACAGCAGCTGCAGCATATCGACGAACAAATCCGCCAGACCGAGCAGGGCCAGCACGGCGCGCAGCAACAGCTGGCCGCACGGCAAAAACAGATGGAACATCTGCGCCTCGACGCCGAAGGGTTTCGGGTTCGTGCCAACAACATGCTGGATTTATTGGCCGAGCAGCAGGTGGCGTTAAAAGATTTACTGCCAAGCTTGCCGGCTGATGCACAGGAGCAGGTCTGGCAAAATAATCTGGAAAAAACCACTGAAGCTTTAAGCCGGCTTGGGCCTATCAACCTTGCCGCTATCGATGAATTTAATCAGCAGGATGAGCGAAAAAAATATCTGGATTTACAACATGATGATTTAACTGCAGCTTTGGAAACGCTGGAAACTGCGATCAAAAAAATCGACCGCGAAACCCGGCAGAAATTCAAAGCAACTTTTGATACGGTGAACGAGGGCTTGCAGACCTTATTTCCGAAAGTGTTCGGTGGTGGCAGTGCCTATTTAGACCTGACCGACGATGATTTATTAGAGACCGGGGTTAGTATCATGGCGCGACCCCCTGGTAAAAAAAACAGTACTATTCATTTATTATCCGGTGGAGAAAAAGCGCTTACCGCTTTATCATTGGTGTTTTCTATTTTCCGGCTCAACCCGGCACCCTTTTGTATGCTGGATGAGGTCGATGCTCCGCTGGACGACGCCAATGTCGGGCGTTTTTGCAACTTAGTCCGGGAGATGTCAGAAAGCGTGCAGTTTATTTATATCAGTCACAACAAAATTGCGATGGAGATGGCCGCTCAGTTGATGGGGGTGACGATGCAGGAACCCGGCGTGTCACGAGTGGTTGCAGTAGATGTGGAAGATGCCGTCAAAATGGCACAAGCCTGATAACTAAAAGGTTCAAAAAACAATGGCTGAAGAATTTCGTTATGCGTTGATAGTATTAGGTGTTCTGGCAATGGCTGGTCTGGCATTGCATGGCTGGTGGTCGGCGCGCAAAGCGTCGCAACAGGCGCAGAGTAGGTATATGCCGGACGACAAAACCTCAGGCGAAAGTGGTGAAGGTTTTGACGAATACGGCGTCGGTAAAAAACGTAAACTGGCGCCAGGTGAAAAACCGCAGCCGAAACCAGCACCGTCAGTTGCCCCGCGTAGCGACCGTCTGCGTGAACCGGCGAAAAAATTCCGTGAAGAACGCGAAAAAGTGCAGCCAGTGCATGAAGAGCCATCGTTGTCATTCAGTGCGGCTGACGACGCTGAGCCAGTGACCGAAACCGCAGCCGCGGACGAAGGCCCAAGCGAAGTGCTGATCCTGTATGTGCTGGTGCCGGAAGGGCAAGACATCAACGGCGCCATGTTGTTACCAAGTTTGCTGACGCTTGGCTTTAAATATGGCGAGATGAACATTTTCCACCGTCACCTGGATAACGCCGGCTCAGGTGGTGTGTTATTCAGCCTCGCCAATATGTTTAATCCGGGCACTTTCGACTTAGAAGAAATGGACAGATTACAGACTCGCGGTCTGAGCCTGTTTATGACACTGCCAGGGCCTGGTGAAGCGCTGCAAAATTTTAACCTGATGCACAGCGCCGCCCGTAAACTGGCAGACGAATTTGGCGGTCAGGTACTGGATAACACCCGCAGTGTGCTGACAGTGCAAACCACGCGGCATTATGTGGAGAAAATCCGCGAATTCCAGCGTCAGCAGCTGATCCGTGGCTGATTACGTGCTGGGCTGATTGCTCCGGCGCAGCTTGTCCAGCTCATCAACATTTAAAAGAACCGGTCTTGCACCGGTTTTTTTGTTTTCGAGCGGCTCACTGCTTTAGCCTGGCAGGTCGTTTGGACTTCCGTCGTCCCTTGCACTTGTCAGATCAATATCACAAAAATATCAGGCAAATATCCACTAGCTGTCAGGTGGAGGCAGAGCTTATTGGTGTGCGTTTTCGCTGAAAGCAGCAGGCTCAGACTGATTTTTATGTTGTTGCAGGGCGGCGCGAATTAACAGGTTCTGACCGTCAGCATGTTCTGGCCGAAAATCGCTGGCAAATCAGCCGAACAGCGCGCCGAGGCTTGCAACTGGCCGTGCAGATCCCCATGCTATAGCCCTGTCAAAAATTCTGCTGAGCCAGACCCGATGTCCGACCTGCAAAACCGTATCCAAACTTTACGCCAGACCTTGAACCAGCATAGTTACCAATATTATGTGCTGGATAGCCCCAGCATTCCGGATGCGGATTATGACGCTTTGTACCGCGAGTTGCAGGCACTCGAAGCGCAGTATCCTGAACTTATCACTGCCGATTCGCCGACGCAGCGGGTTGGGGCGGCGCCACTGGATAAATTCGGTCAGGTCAGTCATCAAATTCCGATGTTGTCTTTGGACAATGCCTTTGAAGCTGCGGATTTTCAGGCATTTTATCAGCGTATGGCCGACCGGCTCGATCAACAAATTGAATTCAGCTTTTGCGCCGAACCCAAACTCGATGGCCTGGCCGTCAGTATCCGTTATGAAAACGGTCTGCTGATGCAGGCTGCGACGCGCGGCGATGGTTTCACCGGTGAAGACATCACCAGTAATATCAAAACCATCCGGGCTATTCCGCTGAAGTTACAAGGCGAGTATCCAGCGGTACTGGAAGTGCGTGGCGAGGTCTTTATGCCATTGGCCGGTTTTGAGGCGATGAATGAAAAAGCCCGCATCGGTGGCGACAAAGTGTTTGCCAATCCACGTAATGCCGCTGCCGGCAGCTTGCGCCAGCTCGACCCGCGGATCACCGCCAGTCGCCCTTTGAGTTTTTATGCTTATGCGGTCGGTGCTGTGACAGATCCGAACGCTTTATTAGATAGCAAAAGCCACTATGCACGCTTGCAGCAACTAAAAAGCTGGGGTTTGCCGGTTTGTCCGGAGATCCGCTTGGTAACAGGCGCAGCAGCAGCCCTTGCTTATCACGCCGATATTCTGGCGCGCCGCGCGGCGCTGGCGTATGAAATCGACGGTGTAGTGCTCAAAGTCGACGATTTATTACAGCAGCAAAATCTGGGTTTTGTGTCGCGGGCGCCGCGCTGGGCCATTGCCTTTAAATTCCCGGCGCAGGAAAAAACTACCCGCTTACTCGACGTAGAATTTCAGGTCGGCCGCACCGGCTCGGTCACCCCTGTGGCGCGGCTGGAGCCGGTCAGTGTCGGCGGCGTGACTGTGTCCAATGCGACTTTGCATAATCAGGATGAAATCAATCGGCTGGGCATCAAAATCGGCGACAGTGTGATTATCCGCCGCGCTGGCGATGTGATCCCGCAAGTGGTCGCTGTGGTGCTGGCCGAGCGGACGGAAGATGCCCGTGACATCCTGTTTCCTACTGAGTGCCCGGTTTGTGGCAGTGCCACCGAGCGGGTGGAAGGCGAAGCCGTGACCCGTTGTACCGGCGGTTTGGTTTGCGGTGCGCAGCGCAAAGAAGCGCTGAAACACTTTGCCGCCCGCAAGGCGATGGATATTGAGGGATTAGGCGACAAACTCATCGAGCAGTTAGTCGATGAACAGCTGGTACAAAGCCCGGTGGATATCTACAAGCTGGATATGCCGGCGCTGGTTGGTCTGGAGCGGATGGGCGAGAAGTCCGCGCTGAAATTACTGGCGGCCATCGAACAATCTAAACACAGCAGTTTACCGCGTTTTATTTATGCACTCGGCATCCGCGAAGTGGGCGAAGCCACAGCCTTGAACCTGGCGCAGCATTTTCGCAGTCTGGACGCTTTGCGTGCGGCGTCGCTGGAACAGTTACTGGAAGTTGCGGATGTCGGTGCTGTGGTCGCCAGCCAAATTCTGCATTTTCTCGCCGAGCCACATAATCAGGCGGTCATCGATGGGTTGATTGCCGCGGGCGTACAGTGGCCGGATATTGCCGAAAAAGCCCAGACGGCACAGCCACTGGCTGGCCAGACGTTGGTGCTGACTGGCACTTTAACGGCGATGGGTCGCGATGAAGCCAAAGACAAATTACAACAGCTGGGCGCCAAAGTCGCCGGATCTGTGTCGGCAAAAACCAGCGCAGTGATTGCCGGTGATAATGCCGGCTCCAAGCTGGTCAAAGCGGAAGAACTTGGCGTGGCGGTCTGGACTGAACAACAGATGCTGGAATTGTTTGCTGAGCACGGATTAAGCTGATGAAGCGATATCCGGATATTCCACTGCTGGATCAGGATGGCCTGCACCGGATCCCACTGCGGTTTTATGCGCTGCTGCTGTTACTGCTCAGGCCTTATCTGTGCTGGATAGTCACCCTGGTGATGCCGGAAGCTGAGCGTAAAGCGGTGCTGAGTTTTTTCTATCCACTCAGCGATGATTTTGTCCGCGCAGTGCTGATTGCCATTCCGGCGCTGTTGGTGCTGGCTGCCGTCAGCCAGCGCGTGCCTTATGACAAAAAACTGCGGCGCGGCCGGGCGAAAAAATTCTGGTTTGCTCTGTGGCGGCAAAGCCGTTGGCTGTTACTTGGCGTCGCGGCAGTTGATCTGTATTGGACTATCAGCCACTTACCGGCTTATGTGGCGTTACGGGCGCCTGGTTTGTTATTGGTGGTGGCGGCCCTGGCGCTGAGTTGCCTGTATCTGCTGCGCAGCCGGCAACTCAGACTGGTATTCAGCGAATGGCCGGAGGATAAAAAAGCCTGAGTGTAGCTGCCTTAGCACGATTGAATTGGTGCGAACGCTTCAGACAGCGAGCTGCTTTTGCTTCAGCTGGTCGAAGCGGCGCTGTTGCTCCGGATTGAGTTTGCCCAGTTCAATAGTGCGTAAACAAGCTTGTTGTAAGCGACTGCGTTTTACCGGGTCGATAGCGCCGTTCGGGGCGGTCAGCATGCTTTGTAATAAGTTTAGTGCGATACCAGCGTTACGTGGCAACAAGCGGAAGGCATGTTCAAAAGCGCTGAGTGCGGCCTGCCAGTTGCCATGCTGATAATGCATAACGGCAATGTTGTTCAGCTCACGTGGTGCCGTGGTCAGTTCTGCGCGCTCTTGTTGCTCCTGCTGCAGATAAGTTTGCAGATAAGGATCAGCATTTTGGCTTTGACAGAATTCACCGATTTTTTCAAACCAGCGTTTGGATGCCTGTGTCAGGCCCACTTCGTGTAAGGCTTTGGCGCGGTCCAGTGCGTCTTCCAGGCTGGTGATATTCAACGGCACTTCGTCCATGGTCTCAAGAATTTTCAGTGCTTTGTCTTTTTGATCTTTTAAGTAGTGCAAGCGGGCCTGCAACACGGTTTGTTGTTCGTGCGTGTCCGACTGCGGGAAATTACTGCGCAGCTGATTCAGTGCTTCCGTCGCTTGTTTACTCAGTTTGTTGGTTTCGCCGTCCTCGTCCATAGATACGGCAAAATCAATGCAGGCGCGCGCCATATTTAAATAGAGGTCGGGTTGCTCATACATCGAATTGCGGGCAAATTTCAGTAAATCACGGGCCGACTTGTACTGGCGTTCATAGTCGTGATTCAGTCGCGACAATTGCTGCAATTTCTGCTGGCGGAATAAATTACGTGGTGCCAGCTCAACCGCCTGTTCCAGGTGAATTTGTGCCTGTTCAAAACTTTGATTACGAAACTCCAGTTCGGACTGAAACTCCAGCGCCACCAGCTTGGTATCTGTTTTCGATGACATCCGCTCCAGCATCATGCCGACGGCATCGAAATCTTCGCAGGCAAACAACGCGCGCACCAGGCCAATTTGTGCCCAGCCAAATGGCTGCACCGCCTGCACCGATTGATAAAACTGGGCGGCATCACGAAAACGACCAGTTTGTAATAACAAATCGCCTTTGAGCTTCAGCAGGGTGGGGATCAATTTGGCTGAAGGCGGGCTTGCCAGCAACAAGTCTAGTTCCAGCAGCGCTTTTTCTGGTCTGTTGGCGTCCAGATACTGATGCAGTGGTCGCAGGTCCTGTTTACGTTTCAGCACCCGCTCGATGCGGTTTTGCAAATCGCCGATAGTGTAAGGTTTGGCCAGAAATTCATCTGGTTGCAGCTCAATCACGGAATGAACTAACGAAGGATCGGTTTCGGCGCTGATAAAAATAAAACCAGTGTTATGGCTTTGCAGTTTGCGGGTTTTCAGTTCTTCATACAGCTGGAAACCATCTTTACCCTGTTGCAGATTAAAAGACAGAATAATCAGATCAAATTGTTGTTGCTGGCATAATTGCAGTGCTGTACTGGCGCGATCGGTCAGCTGTACACTGCCGTAGCCCAGTTTTTCCAGCGCAAATTTCAAATAGTTTTGCGCTAAAGCCTGCTCGTCGATCACCAGAATACGGATATCCCGGCTAAATGCCTGTTCCATCAATGCCTGTCTGTCAGTAACTGCAATTTGCCTACTATAGCAGGCGCTGAGATCGCAACAATACAAATCACAGCTTTAGGCTGAGCTTTTACCGCGTGTTTACAGTCGGTTACAGCAACTGTGCAGAGAATATACAGTGAGTTGGAAAACGCCGTGCCTGAACTGTGCAAGCGATAACATGCAAAAATACTAAGCGATATGGTGGATGATGAGAAAATATGGTGGATGCTACTGGGATCGAACCAGTGACCCTCGCCTTGTAAGGGCGATGCTCTCCCAGCTGAGCTAAGCATCCCGGGAATATCACAGAAGAATTGGTGGATGCTACTGGGATCGAACCAGTGACCCTCGCCTTGTAAGGGCGATGCTCTCCCAGCTGAGCTAAGCATCCTGGGGAAAACGTCGGTGGATATGGTGGATGCTACTGGGATCGAACCAGTGACCCTCGCCTTGTAAGGGCGATGCTCTCCCAGCTGAGCTAAGCATCCCGGGAATATCACACGACAACGTTATGGTGGATGCTACTGGGATCGAACCAGTGACCCTCGCCTTGTAAGGGCGATGCTCTCCCAGCTGAGCTAAGCATCCGTCCTAACGTTCGGCGGTCATTATAGGGATCGGGCTTTTTGTGTCAATAATATTTTTAGATATTACAGCCGGATGCTGTAAAAGTAGCCGTTTCAGCGCCGGTTGTTGTCGTATTGGACAAAAGCTGCCGGCAAAATCAGCATTGCAGTTTTGCTGCGATCAACCCGCCAAACAGACGGCAGAATGGCAGACAAAACACTGCCAGATTGCTACAATAGCGCCCATTTTTCGACAGACCTTCTGGAAGCCTTATGTCTACTGTGACCCGTTTTGCCCCAAGTCCTACCGGTTACCTGCATGTCGGCGGTGCCCGTACTGCGTTATACAGCTGGCTTTATGCCAAAAAAACCGGTGGTAAGTTCATTCTGCGCATTGAAGATACCGATCTGGAACGCTCTACTCAGGCGTCCGTCGATGCCATTATGGACGGCATGAACTGGTTAGAGCTGGACTGGGATGACGGCCCGTATTATCAGACCAAACGTTTTGATCTGTATAAAGAAGTGGTAGCGCAGCTGCTGGCCGAAGGCAAAGCCTATAAATGTTTCTGCACGCCGGAAGAAGTTGACGCAATGCGCGAAGCGCAAATGGCCGCCGGCGAAAAGCCGAAATACAACGGTATGTGGCGTGACCGCACTGACCATCCAACCGACAAACCTTATTGCATTCGCTTTAAAAACCCGCTGGATGGCGTGGTGGTCATCGATGACATGATCAAAGGCCGGATTGAAGTGGCAAACGCTGAACTGGACGACCTGGTCATCGCCCGCAGCGACGGCACTCCAACTTATAACCTGACCGTAGTGGTCGACGACTGGAAAATGGGCGTGACTCACGTCATTCGTGGCGACGACCACGTCAATAACACGCCACGGCAAATGAACATTCTGGCCGCGTTAGGCGCGACATTACCAAAATATGCGCACGTGCCGATGATTCTGGGCGATGATGGCAAACGTCTGTCCAAGCGCCATGGCGCGGTTGGCGTGATGCAATACCGCGACAACGGTTTCCTGCCGGAAGCGCTGCTGAACTATCTGGTCCGCCTTGGCTGGTCGCACGGCGATCAGGAAATTTTCAGCCGCGACGAACTGGTTGAACTGTTTGATTTATCCGCCTGTAACCGCGCGCCTTCGGCTTTTAATACCGAAAAACTGCTGTGGTTAAACCAACACTATATCCGCACTTCACCGGTCGCCCATGTCGCCAAACATCTGCAATGGCATGTCGAAGACCAAAAACTGGATATCAGCAATGGCCCGAGTCTGGAACAGCTGATTGCTGTGCAGGGCGAGCGGGTGAAAACGCTGAAAGAAATGATCGAAGTCAGTCGTTATTTCTACGAAGATTTCAGCACTTTTGAAGAAAATGCGGCGAAAAAACATTTACGCCCGGTCGCTGCTGAGCCATTAAAAGCCGTTCAGGCGCATTTAGCAGCGTTGACAGAGTGGACTGCGGAAACTGTGCATGCTGCCATCAACAGCGCGGCAGAGAGCTTAGGCCTTGGCATGGGCAAAGTCGGTATGCCACTGCGGGTGGCAGTGACCGGCGGTGGCAATTCACCGTCGCTGGATGTGACCTTAGCGCTGATTGGTAAAGCCCGTTGTCTGGCGCGTATCGACCTGGCGCTGGCCTTTATCGATGAGCGTGGCGAAGCGGCATAAGCCTTTGTTAGCAGGCTGAAATTCGTTTGATTAAAGCCAGTCTTTGACTGGCTCTCCTGTTTTTCTGACAGCACTGACTGTCATAGTTTTTAAAAAGAGTGTGTTGTGAAGCAGTTTTTATCCCTTGTTGTGTTGACTGGTTGTCTTGGTTTTTCACAGGCGCAAGCCATCGGCAATGATGCGGAGTATGACAATAATGTGCAGGCGATCCCAATGGGGCAATCAGCCCTGCCGCAGGAAAAACTGCGTTCCGGCCAGACTTATCAGCAATTAAAAGAAAATGCCTTTTCGACGGACTCAGCGCTGGGTGGTGACAAAGTCCAGGCGATAGATCCGGATAAAGTCTGGGGCGGTGATATTGAACTTGGGCTGGTGCTCAGCAGCGGCAATACCCAATCAACGGCCATTCGTACCAATGCCGAACTGATGCACGAACTGACTGATTTTCGCAATAAGTACCTGATCCAGACGCTGATCCAGCGCAACAGCCAGTTTGATGAAGCCACCGGCGAGAAAACCCGTTATACCACAGCGCAGCGGGTCAATCTGGTCGGCCAGAGTAACTACAAGTTTTATCAGAGTGAACACAGTATTTTCGGCCGGGCCTCTTATTTAAATGACCGCTTTGGTGCTTTTGAAGAGCAGGGCTCTGTAGCGGCCGGTTATGCGATGCGGGCTTACCAGCAGGGCGATGATTATCTTGATCTGGAAACCGGTCCTGGTGTCGCCTATCAGCAAACCAGCGATAAAAATACCAGCAGCGGTATGATTTGGTGGGTCGCGGCTAATCTCGATTATCACTTAACCGCCAGCAACAGTTTCCGCCAGGCTTTAGAATGGTCAGTGTCGCTGGACGGTAAAAACTCCAGCTGGCAAAGCCGCTCCAGTCTGACGTCTCAGGTCAATGGCCGCTTGTCGATGCGGCTGAATTTCACTGTCAAATACGACTCCAACCCGGGCCAGTTCCGGCTGAAAACTGATACGGAAACGTCGGCAACCCTGGTGTATTCGTTCTGATGCGAGTCTTCATTCTTGTAGTTAGCTTGTGGCTGAGCACGGGTGCTAACGCCGGTGAGGCTTATCACTGGTTATTACCGGATAGCTACAAGAGGCAAGCGACCGATTCGGTGCTCAGTATCAATTTTAAAAATCCGCAGCAGGTGCTGCTGAATTTAAGTTTTCACGTGGACGACGAGTGGCGAGACGTGCCGGGCGAAACCATGCGTGATGAGTTTATCGACGGCTTACTGGCAGTACCCGGCGTCAAATCCGGCCGGCGATTTGTGCTGAAGCTACCCACGCATCAGCTGGGGGCCCGGCAAATTCCGGCCCGTGAATGGTTCTGCCAGGACTGGCAGGGGCCAGGCCTTAAAAAGGGCAGTCAACAGATTGGCCGCATTTGTGTGTATGCCCAGCAGGCTTTGCGGGTTGTGGTGAGTCTCAACAGTCCATCGTTGCATGCCAAAACTGCAGCAGAAGATTATCAGCTGGCGCTCTCGGGTTTAAGCCTGGACTGGGACGCGCTGGTGGCGCTGCGCGATAGTCAGCCGTGATCGGTCAGAAATAAAAAAACCGCCATCGGCGGTTTTTTTATTTGCGCATTTCGATGCCACTAATTAGTGCAGTACCCGCGCTTTTAAAGTGCCAGGAATGGCCTTCAGCTCGTTCAGTGCCTGTTCCTGGTCGTCGCTGTCGATATCAATCACCACATAACCGATTTCGGCGTTGGTTTGCAGATACTGACCAGAAATGTTGATGCCGTGACGGGCAAAAGCTTCGTTGATTTTGGTCAACATGCCCGGCTGGTTTTTGTGGATGTGCAGCAGGCGGGAGCGGCCTTTATGCTCTGGCAGCGACACTTCCGGAAAATTCACCGCAGACAGCGTAGAGCCATTGTCGGAGTATTTCACCAGTTTGCCGGCCACTTCGTAGCCGATATTTTCCTGCGCTTCCTGTGTCGAACCACCAATATGAGGGGTCAGGATCACGTTGTCAAAAGCGCGCAGTGGCGAGACAAATTCTTCATCGTTGCCGGTTGGTTCCACCGGGAATACATCAATGGCAGCACCGGCCAATTTTTTGCTGGCAAGCGCGGCGGCTAACGCATCGATATCGACCACAGTGCCGCGCGAGGCGTTTATCAGGATTGATCCGGCTTTCATCAGATCAAGCTCAGCCTCACCAATCATATTTTTGGTTTGTGGCGTTTCCGGTACGTGTAAAGTCACCACGTCTGATGTTTTCAGTAAGGTCGAGAAGTCGACTTGCGTCGCATTGCCGAGCACCAGCTTGTCTTCAATATCGTAAAACTGCACGCGCATGCCGATGTTTTCCGCCATGATCGACAGCTGGGTACCGATATGGCCATAACCGATGATGCCAAGGGTTTTACCGCGCGCTTCAAACGACTGATTGGCGGTTTTTTGCCATTCACCACGATGTGCGGCGGCATTACGCTGTGGAATACCGCGCAGCAGCATAATGATTTCACCGAGTACCAGTTCGGCGACAGAGCGGGTGTTGGAGAATGGCGCGTTAAATACCGGGATAGCACGACGCAGGGCGGCGTCTAAATCGACCTGATTGGTACCGATACAAAAACAGCCGATAGCCGCCAGTTTTTGCGCCTCAGCCAGCACTTTGTCGGTCAGCTGAGTGCGGGAACGAATACCGATAAAATGTACGTCGCGGATTTTTTCAATCAGCTCGGCTTCGTCTAAAGAGGTTTTTAAATATTCAATATTGCTGTAACCCTGATTTTTAAAGGTTTGCACAGCACTTTGGTGTAAGCCTTCCAGCAACAGGATTTTGATCTTGTCTTTGGGTAACGAGTACTTTTCCATCTTCTTTTCTCTTAATGTTGCAAAATTCTGGCTAGGGCTTTGGTTGTATTCTTTTTTATAATTTTATTTGATCACACGCGTGCCATCCGGTCCACCGACCAGCACGATATCCGCGGCGCGGGCGGCGAACAGGCCGTTACAGACCACGCCGGTGATTTGATTAATTTGTTGTTCCAGTGAAAGCGCGTCGGTGATCTGTAAGTCATGTACGTCGAGAATGATATTGCCGTTGTCGGTCACTACAGCTTCACGCCAGACCGGGCGGCCGCCGAGTTTTTGCAGCTCACGCGCGACATAATTGCGCGCCATCGGGATGACTTCCACCGGCAACGGGAATTTACCCAGCACCGCCACTTCTTTGCTGGCATCGACGATACAGACGAACTTTTCCGCGACTGCAGCGACGATTTTTTCCCGCGTTAAAGCGGCACCACCCCCTTTAATCATGTGGCGGCTGGGGTTAATTTCATCGGCGCCATCAACGTACACACTGAAACTGTCGATGTCATTGAGATCAAACACCTGGATGCCAAGTGCCTGCATTTTTTCGGTACTGGCGATGGAGCTGGAGACTGCGCCTTTGATGTCATTTTTGATACTGGCTAAAGCGTCGATAAAGTGATTGACGGTAGAACCGGTACCAACGCCAACGATGCTGTGGCGCGGAACAAATTCCAGTGCAGCCCAGGCGGCGCGTTTTTTCATTTCATCTTGAGTGATTGTCGATAAAGTGCTTGTGGTAGACATCAGACTGCTCTTTCACGTTTAGCCATACAGACGGATATTATATCGAAAGCGGGGGCCGGCAAAAGGCCAATTTTAGTTTGTGCTGATAAATTCAGTGAATAGCCGGTATTTGCTGGCCTGCAGGGCTCAATAAGACAAAACGCCGCAATTAATGCGGCGTTTTGTCTTCATTAATCCGGGTTAACCGGCGGCTTGTTGCCGGCGCTGCCGGAAGTCATGCAGCAAGGAGAACACCACATACACCCCGATCACCGGCACTAAGCCATACAGGATGTAATCCTGCAGCTGTGGCAAGTAGTCCAGTTTCAGCGTCAGCGCCACCAGATACCAGGTGTAAGCGACATAAGCGGCCAGGAACAAAGCACCTTCGATGCGGTTTAAAATGGCGCCGGCGAAGAAGAACGGCACACACAACAGCGCAACGGCCAACATCACTGGAATATCCAGCGCGGCCATTTGGGCTCCCGCCAATAATGGGACTGGGGACACCAGGCCAGACAAGCCAAGCACACATAGAATATTAAAGATGTTACTGCCGACCACGTTACCAACCGCGATATCACGTTCACCACGGATAGTCGCGACAATCGATGTGACTACTTCAGGTAAAGAAGTACCAGCGGCGACAATCGTCAGACCAATCACCGCTTCGTTGACACCCCAGGCTGTGGCCAGCGCGACTGCGCTGTCGACCAACAACCGTGCGCCTAAAACCAGCAATCCAAGGCCACCAACCACAAACAGCAGGTTTTGCCACATCGGGTGTGGCTCTTTTAACAAAGCTTCGACTTCGTCATCACCAGCATCTGCGCCCTGTTTTTTGCCCTGACGGAATAAGAAAATGGTGTAGGCAATTAAACCTGCAAATAAAACACCAGCTTCCAGGCGGCTCAGTTGGCCGTCCTGTACCATCCAGACGCAAATAAAAGATGCCGCAACCATAATCGGCACATCCTGCCGAATCAATTGCTTAGAAATAATCAGCGGTACAATGACGGCTGAAACACCAAGGATAAACAACACGTTAAAGATATTACTGCCGACGACATTGGCAATAGCTAACTCAGCCTGACCGGCATAAGCGGCTTTCACGCTGACGGCCAGTTCCGGCGCGCTGGTGCCAAAAGCGACGACCGTCAAACCTATCACCAAACTGGGAATACCAAATGCACCTGCCAGCCGCGCCGCACCTTTTACCAGTGTATCCGCGCCTGCGACCAATAAAACCAGACCTAGGCCCAGCAATAACCACGTCATCATGTTGTGTCTACCTGTTTGAAATATTTAGAAACAAATGCGACTAGCGTACTGGGATAGGCGTTGAAACTCAATCAAGATTAACCTGAGTGCGCCACAGCTTTGGTCGAAGATGAAAAGTCTGACCGGGCAGATTGGGTTTTAAACAAAAACGGCACCCGCAGGTGCCGCTTGATTTGCGCTGCGAACTCGGCGCAGTTATTTCGCCAGCGTCAGCTTAAAACCGCTTAACGAGTTTTGCTCTTTTTCTGCGATTAACAGATAGTTGCTGCCGCTTGCCAGTTTGGTCAGCTCGGTCTGCGCTAACAGAATTTTGTTATTGTTATTGTCTTTATGCACGACGTACATGGTGTATTCACCGGCCGGCAAAGTCACGCTGGTTTGCGAGGCGTAGTTCAGCGTCGTGACATAATACGGCGTGTTTTCCATGGTATAGCCAGGTTTAACAAAGTACAGGCTGACCTGGTCATAGTCCGTAATAGTATTGACGGCGTTAAAGACAAAGTCATACACCTGCGGTGTTTTCGAGTCGGTCACGGTAATGCCGGCAGCTTTGGCATTGGCATCCAGATAAAACACCACAGATTTCACTGCTCCCTGGCTTAACGTCATCAGGCCGTTACGCATCACCAGCGCGCCTTTGTCATCGGTCAGACTGACGCGGTAATCACCGGCAGCGACTTCAGTGTAGGCACTTAAAGTGTCAACTGGCAGTTGGCCGATAGCCGGCGTCGCGGTTAAATCCCCGAGGAACACACTGCCGGTGCCGGTGTCATTGATGGAGTTATAAATCCGGAACTGGGCATTGCTGGTGATATCTTCCAGTGTGGTGACTGTCGTGGTGTTTCCAATCAGGTCGAGCGCCAGTTTATTGCCGGCCGAAGGCCCGGTGGCACTTCTGAGCACCAGCAGATATTCGGTTTCGTAACTTAAGGTCACGGCATCGGATTTAAACAACACGGTTTTGTCGCCGCCTTTGGTGACATAAAAAATGTAGCTGCCGGTATCGTAAGTCTGGAACTGGGTCAGACCTTTGTAGCTTGCGCTATTGACCAGTTTGGCGTCGGAATAGGCCTGATCGTCCTCCGAAATGTATAGGTCGTAGCTGTTGCTGTTGTTGACCAAATCCAGCATGGCCACTTTGAACTGGTCGTCCAGGGTGTCATCGCGGCTGAATTTAAAGCTCAGCAGTTCCGGGCTGTTAAAATCACCCAGCATCGCCAAAAAGGTTTTTTCGCCATCAACCAGCGTCACTTTATCAGTACGCACTGTGGCGGTTTCGCCGCTGGCTGGCGTCCAGTTCAGTTCTAAATCGTAACTGCCACCTTCCATCGTCACCAGACTGGTGGCGTCGGCGAAAACGGCAGAACCTATGCTGATCTCGTCGTCATCAGCTTCAATCAGCTGCAAAGTGGTGCTGGCACTGTTGGCCGAGCCGTTATAAAACTGGATGTAAGAATCAGGGTAGGTATCAGAACCACTGTTGTCTGAACTGCCGCCACAAGCGGTCAGAGTAAGGCTGCTGATCGCCAGCGCCAGGATACGGAATGTCGACATAACTGCTCTCTATTGACAGGAAAATCTGGGTTAAAACGCGCCAATAGGAGCAGATTTTTGAAGTTAAGTTTCTGATTTTACCGAGCTTTACTGCCCTTAATTTAAGTTTACACAACCAGCCGGCAGCTTAATTTTCGATGACATTTTCTTCGTGTTGCTGCAGCGCCCACAGCGCGGCATAGCGGCCCTGTTGCGCCAGTAATTCAGCATGGCTGCCGCTTTCCACCAGTTGGCCTTGTTCCAGCACCAGAATGCGGTCGCAATCGACGACCGTCGATAAACGATGGGCAATCACTAGGGCTGTATGTTCACGTGCGGCGGCGCGGATGGCGGCCATCACGGCCTGTTCACTGTGGCTGTCGAGGGCTGAAGTGGCCTCATCAAAAATCAACACCGGGCTGCGTTTGAGTAAAGCCCGCGCGATGGCAATCCGTTGTTTTTCGCCACCTGAGACTTTCAAACCGCGCTCGCCAACTAAAGTGGCGTCGCCCTCTGGCAACTGATTGATAAAATCGCGCAAATGCGCTGCATCAATCACCGCGTCGATGTCGGCATCTGTCGCCTCTGGCCGGCCGTAGGCGATATTGGCGCGGATGCTTTGATTAAACAGCACGGTATCTTGCGGCACTATGGCGATATTGCGGCGCAGACTATCGAGCGTAACGTGGCGGATATCCTGGCCGTCGAGCAGGATTTCACCAGTCTGTAAATCATAAAAACGATACAGCAGCCGGGCCAGCGTGCTTTTTCCGGCGCCGGAGCTGCCAACAATGGCCACGCGCTGGCCAGGTTCGATGCTAAAACTCAGACCGTTCAGAATGGGCCGCTGCGGCTGATAGGCAAAGCCGACGTCACGAAATTCAATCCGAGCCTGCTGCAGTTGTAACGCTGTTGCCCCAGGCTCATCGGCAATGGCCGGCGCCCGTTTTAATAAGCCGAGCATATTCTCAAGGTCGGTTAAGGCGCGGCGAATTTCCCGGTAAACAAAACCAAGGAAATTCAAAGGCATAAACAGTTGCAGCATATAAGCATTGACCATCGCCAGGTCGCCCAGCGTCAGCGCTTTGCCCGCCACGCCCTGTGCGGCCAGCAGCATCATCAGCGTCATCGCCAAAGCGATGATCAGCGCCTGACCGGAGTTTAACAAAAACAACGACATACGGTTTTGCAGCCGGGCCTTTTCCCAGGCCGCCAGCGACTGGTCATAGCGGCGTGCTTCATGTTGTTCGTTATTAAAGTATTTGACGGTTTCGTAGTTCAGCAGGCTGTCAACCGCCTGAGTATTGGTGCTCGAATCGGCTTGATTGGCGGCGCGGATAAACTGATTACGCCACTCGGTGACCCGTACCGTGAACAGGATATAAATCGCCACGGCGACTGCCGTGATCACCGCATACCAGACCGAAAACAGATTCCAGAAAATCAGTGCCACCAGCACAATTTCCAGCACTGTCGGCACAATGTTAAACATCAGAAACCGCATCAGAAATGACAGGCCATTGGTGCCACGTTCAATATCGCGGCTGATGCCGCCGGTTTGCCGGTCGAGATGAAAACTCAGTTCCAGCTGATGCAGGTGCTGAAACACCCTTAACCCAAGCTGGCGCATGGCGTGCTCTGTGACGCGGCCAAATAAGGCATCGCGTACTTCGCCAAATAACACCGAGCCAAAACGCAGCAGACCGTAGCCTAAAATCAGCCAGAGTGGCAGCAGCGCAGCGTTATTGAGGCTCGGGTCCAGCGCATCGATAATCAGTTTCAGGCCATAAGGCAGTGCCAGTGTGGCTGCTTTGGCGGCGATCAACGCCAGAATGGCACCTGTGACATGCCAGGGAAAAGCAGCGAAATAAGGTCGCATATAACGAATGGTTTCGCCGAGGCTGGCCGCTTCCGGGCGACGACTGGGTTCAGGTTGTTTGGCGGTAGAGCGCATGCCGCGCATAGCAAGTCCTTCAGAAAGCAGGCAAACAGATAAGCTATTGTGCCTGTTTTTTCCGGCCGCGGAAAAACAAAATCCCGGCTTTGACCGGGATTCTCAGGGAATATCGTTGTTGCCGCATCAATCGGCATAGGTGCATAAGTACGCAGTGTCCTGAGTGACTTTAAGCTGGAATTTCTGCCCGGCCGCGACGGCAAAGGACTGACCGCGCTGAAAGGTCTGCCATTGGCTTTCGCCTGGCAACAGTACCGTCAGCGCACCGCTGACAATGGTCAGCACTTCATGCTGACTGGTGCCGAATTCATATTCACCCGGTGCCATCACGCCGACTGTGGCCGGCAACTCTTCACCGGCAAACGCGATGGACGTGACTTTGCCATCAAAATACTGATTTACTTTAAACATAGTAGCCTCTGCTGCAATAGATTTACCGCAGTAAACCTGAAAAGCCTCTTGATGAAAAGAGAAATATGGAAGTTTAGATGGCTGAAATGTTTCAAGCCACAGAACAAGATAGTATTCCGGCGGTTTTTCGCGGGAAACTGGCGGAAAAACTGTCGGGCAGCGATGAAGTCAGGGACGCGCTGCGTTATGCTGACACAAAAGGGATGGTAGTTTGGGCTCCGGAGTTTTGATGACCTATCGCAATGTGCAGTTACTTGGCAATTATCTCGATTTATTGCTGGACATGCTGTGTGTCGTCGATGACAGCGGCCGTTTTGTTTATGTCAGTGCCAGCGCTGAACAAATTCTGGGTTATACGCCGAAAGAGCTGATAGGCCAGCGCATGCAGGATTATATCTGGCCCGATGATTTAACCGACACAATGACCAAAGCCCAGGCGGTGATGCAGGGGCAAAGTCTGGTGCATTTTGAAAATCGTTACCGGCATAAGCAAGGCCATGCAGTGTATTTATCCTGGTCGGCCCGGCGCTCAGAGCAAGAGCGGGTGCGGGTAGGCGTGGCCCGCGATGTCAGCGCCGTGCGTCAGGCTCAGGCGCGACAGCAGTTGTTGTATGCCATCGCCGAAGCCACGCATCAGACTGAAGATTTACCAGCGTTATATCAGCATATCGCCAGCTTACTCAGTCCTTTGCTGCCGCTACAGCACTTGCGTATTGCTTTTGGCGGTTCTGCCCGGGAACCCTGGCAAATCTTTACGGCGCTGTTAGCAGGAGAAGATACTGCAGCGCCGGCGCTGGATGAACAGACTTTGTGCGGGCGGGTGGTTCAAAGCAATGCGCGCGAATGGGCAGAGCCGGACCAGCGCTGCGGCTGGCTGGCGGTGCCATTATCGGGCGCAGAAGTGCTGCAGGGCGTGTTATTACTGAACCCTGGCACCGGCCAACGCTATCAGGCGGACGATTTGGCGTTGTTGGATTTTCTGGCCGTGCAGCTTGGTGCCGCGATAGAGCGCAAAACCATGCTGCTGCGTCTGCAGCAGCTGGCGCTTTATGACAGCCTGACTGGTCTTGCTAACCGCACTTTATTACTGGAC
Source organism: Rheinheimera sp. (assembly GCA_008015325.1). GTDB lineage: Bacteria > Pseudomonadota > Gammaproteobacteria > Enterobacterales > Alteromonadaceae > Pararheinheimera. Next base: position 5,909 of record SSFI01000022.1, on the reverse strand, counting down.
CGCTTGCAGTCAGCCTTACAAAGAGCCAGCCGCGATCAACAACCGCTGGCACTGCTGTATCTGGATTTGGACCGTTTTAAACAGGTCAACGACAACTTTGGCCACGCAGTCGGGGACTTGCTGTTACAGCAAACTGCACAGCGTATTTTGCAGGTGGTGCGGCAGACCGACACAGTGGCCCGCTTTGGTGGCGACGAATTTGTGGTGTTGCTGGAACAGCTGCATCAGGTCGATACGGCGCTGCTGGTTGCCGAAAAAATCCGCCAGGCGTTGGCGCAGCCGTTTTTACTGGCAGAGCAGCAGTTATTGATTTCTCCCAGCATTGGTCTGGCGTTGTTTCCGCAGCACGGCACTGACAGCTGGCAGCTATTACAACGTGCCGACAGCGCGATGTATCAGGCCAAACGCGACGGTGGCGACCGGATCACACAGGCGGTTACTTACAGTTAAAACAACGCCGGCAGCAGCCGGCGTTGTTTTTTTACGGTTTGAACTCAGCTCAGACTTTGACGCAGTCGACGTAATACACCAGTTTGCCATCCTGTTGCATAGTACTGAGGCCGTGGATATAAGTCTCAAACCCCGGGAACTTGTGGTTAAACTCGCGGGCAAACTTCAGGTAACTGACGATAGTCTCGTTAAAGACTTCGCCCGGCACCAACAGTGGAATGCCTGGTGGATAAGGCGTTAACATCACCGCAGTGATGCGGCCGGTCAGTTCGTCCAGCGGCACCCGTTCGATTTTTTTATGCGCCATTTTGGCAAAAGCATCGGCCGGTTTCATCGCCGGTACCATTTCAGATAAATACATCTCAGTGGTCAGCTTGGCGATGTTATTGGCTTTGTAGATCTCGTGGATTTGGTCACACAAATCTTTTAAACCAATGCGCTCATATTGCGGGAACTTCTGGATAAACTCCGGCAGAATCCGCCACAGTGGCGCGTTTTTGTCGTAATCGTCTTTAAACTGCTGCAATGCAGTCACCATGGTATTCCAGCGGCCTTTGGTAATGCCGATGGTGAACATGATAAAAAACGAATACAGACCGGTTTTTTCAATGACCACGCCGTGTTCAGCCAGGTATTTGGCGACAATAGCCGCCGGAATACCACTGTCAGAGAAGTTACCGTCCACATTCAGGCCCGGCGTCAGAATAGTGGCTTTAATCGGGTCGAGCAGGTTAAAGCCTTCAGCGATATCGCCAAAGCCGTGCCAGTTTTCGTCGGCATGCAGCATCCAGGAGGCGCGTTCATCCAGGCCTTCGTCAGTCAAATCATCCGGACCCCAGACGCGGAACCACCAGTCGTCGCCATATTCCTGGTCAACTTTGCGCATCGCACGACGAAATTCCAGCGCTTCATCCAACGATTCTTCCACCAGTGCAGTACCACCCGGTGCTTCCATCATGGCTGCGGCCACGTCACAAGAGGCGATAATGGCGTATTGCGGACTGGTCGAGGTATGCATCAGATAAGCTTCGTTAAACAGATGCGTGTCGAGTTTGTTCTGATTGGCGTCCTGCACCAGGATTTGCGAGGCTTGCGAAATACCGGCCAGCAGTTTGTGGGTAGACTGGGTAGCGAACACCATCGAGGTATCACAACGTGGCCGGCCTTCACCAATTGCGTGGTAATCGCCATAGAAGTCGTGGAAGGCCGCGTGCGGTAACCAGGCTTCGTCGAAGTGCAGCGTTTCAATCTCGCCGTCGAGCAGAGTTTTAATCTCTTCAACGTTATACAAAATACCGTCGTAAGTACTTTGGGTGATGGTCAGCACCCGTGGCTTGACGTTTGGATCTTTGGCCAGAATGTCGCGGATAAACGGATTGGCTTCCATCTTGCGGCGAATAGTCGCCGGTTCAAATTCGCTGCGCGGAATAGGACCGATGATGCCGTAGTGGTTGCGGGTCGGCATCAGAAACACCGGCACGGCACCTGTCATCATGATGGCGTGCAGAATCGATTTGTGGCAGTTACGGTCGACCACCACGATATCACCCGGCGCGACTGTACTGTTCCAGACGATTTTGTTCGATGTGGAGGTACCGTTGGTAACAAAAAACAAATGGTCGCAGTTAAAAATTCGCGCCGCATTGCGTTCTGATGCCGCCACCGGACCGGTGTGGTCCAGCAGCTGACCCAGCTCGTCTACGGCATTACAGACGTCGGCGCGCAGCATGTTTTCACCAAAGAACTGGTGGAACATCCGGCCAACCGGTGATTTTAAAAAGGCAACGCCGCCGGAGTGGCCCGGGCAGTGCCAGGAGTAAGAGCCGTCCTGCGCATAATGGGTCAGGGCGCGGAAAAACGGTGGCGCCAGGCTGTCGAGGTAACTTTTCGCTTCGCGGATGATATGGCGCGCAACGAACTCTGGCGTATCTTCATGCATGTGAATAAAACCATGCAGTTCGCGCAGAATGTCGTTTGGAATATGCCGCGCGGTGCGGGTTTCGCCATACAGGTAAATCGGAATATCCGGGTTACGGTGGCGGATCTGCTCAACAAAACTGCGCAGCTGCGCCAGGACCGACTGCGCTTCTTCGATGCTGCCACTGCCGAATTCTTCATCGTCAATCGACAGGATAAAACCGGCAGCGCGGCTTTGTTGCTGGGCAAATGACGTTAAATCGCCATAGCTGGTGTAGCCAACCACATCCATGCCGGCCGCTTCGATGGCGCTGGCCAGCTCGCGAATGCCGGATCCGCTGGTGTTTTCAGAGCGGAAATCTTCATCGATGATCACAATAGGAAAATAAAAACGCATGGGCGGTTCCTCAACAGGGACTCCACAATGGGAGCAGCACCTGGCTGCACAGATATGCAGTTTGGTATGGCAATTCAGGTTTGAAATTTGCTTAGGCTGACCCGGCGCCTGGCCTGGTCGGAAAACCTGCACAAGATACCTGAAATCTGGTTTTTTTCCAGTGAAAATCTGCTGAATGCGGCAAATTGGTGAAATTGGCCGGCCTGTGGTGCACAGCAGGCTGGGTCAGCCTTTGGCCGCAGTTCGGCCTGTCGATAGATATGCGCTTTTTATGGGTCAACATGCAGTTGTTGACCGCCGGAATGGTTGTGGCGGAAATTGACAGTATCAGTGCTGATTTCACGCATTTTTCACATCCGCTCTGCCACAGTCTGCGGCAGTGAAAAAGGAGCTGAATCATGTGGAAGAGAATCTTGCGGGTCTTTGCGCTTGGGGTATTGCTGCTGTTGCTGTGTGGGGCCGGCGCTGGCTGGTGGCTGTCTGGCTTGTTTGACGCTGAAGTGGATGAGGATTCCTTAAAGCAAACTGTGCCGGCGCAAGTTGCTTATCTGCAGCAATTGCCGCCCGCCAGTCGCGGTAAAGTGCTGGTAGTGGTCAGCAGTACCGGCCAGTATCCGGTCGAAAAAGCTGGCGGCAAACTGAAAAAAACCGGTTATGAACTGACTGAACTGGCGCGGTTTTATTGGGTGCTGCGCGCCAGTGGTTTTGTCGTGGATATCGCAAGCCCTCAGGGCGGTGCAGCGCCGCAGGTGCTGGATGATGATGACATGGCTGAATATGACTACAGCTTTTTAAATGACCCGCAAAGCAGCGCGCAGGCGCGCAACACTTTGAGGCTGGCAGATGTTAACGCCGCTGATTACCAGGCGATATATTTCATCGGTGGCAAAGGCGCCATGTATGACTTTCCGCAAAAACCTCAGATCCGCCGGCTGCTGCAGCAAATGCTGGCCGCAAAAAAATTGATTGTGGCGGTCTGTCATGGCCCGGCGGCTTTGCGCGCACTTGACGGCGCCATTACCGGCAAAAAGCTGACGGCCTTTACCAATGCTGAAGAGCTGCTGCTGATGCCGCCGGATGCAACGCAGCGCTTTGATGTTCTGCTGCAAAGTGCACTAGAGCAGCAAGGCGCCGCCTTTGATGCCGGCCCCCGTTATCTGCCCAATCTGGTGGTCGACGGCAATCTGCTGACCGGACAGAATCCCTGGTCGGTCTGGCAACTGGCAGATGCCACAGTACGTGCGCTTGGCGTGACCCCGCTACCGCGGCCTGTGACCGGCGAAGAACAGGTGATGTTGTTACTGCTGATCCAGCAAGAGCAGGGTAGTAGCGCCGCAAAAGCGCAGGTGCCGCAATTGCTGCAACAAGGCCCGCTGCAGCGTGATCTGTTGATCATGATGGCGCTGGTGTCTGCGATGGCCGGCGACTGGTCCGAAAGCATAGAGCGGCTGGCGTTGGCACAGGAAGTGAAAAGCCAGCAGCAACAGCGGTCCCCCTGAGATGGTGCAGGAGCGGCTGACTCGTGTTGACCAGCAACAGGTTCAGCCGCCTGACAATACCGGCAGATAAAAGCGCACTGCCAGCCCAATGCCCAGGCTGATGCCAATGCTGAGCAAAGTACCGAGCAGTACATATTCAGTAAATTTAACGTCCTGGGCTCGGGATAAATCGCCAAAGCGGAAAATTGATTTGGCGGCCAGTAAAAAGCCGATAGCGCCAAACTGGTCTAGCAGCACAAAAGTCAGCAGCAACGCCCGTTCCAGCATGCCGATATAATGGCCGCCGGCCAATAAACCTTGAACCGGCAGCGCCAGTAACTCAGGCCGCCAGCTGCGCAGCAGCTGACCAATCAGCACTGAAGCCGGTGTTAACACCAGCAAATAAGCCATGCCAACAAGCAGCCAACCCGCCGGCAGCTGCGGTGGCCACCACTGCCAGTTATCGGTGTAAGCGGACCAGAGCAGCACCAGCACAGTCAGATGCGCCAGCTGGTCGAGTAAAAAGGCTGCCAGACCGTTATTGCTGTAAGACTTTGCCACATCAATCAGGTAATGACTGCAGCCGATGATGAGCGCCAGCAACACGGCCATTAGGCTGTCGTGCTGCCAGCCATAACCCCATTGCCATACTAATAATGCCAGCAGGCTCAGGCCCATATGGACTGAGACATGCAGCTGCAATTTCGGCGATTTATAGTGCCATTGCAGCCGGTCTTTGACCCAGCTCAGTGGTTGCAGGTAAAAATCACCCAGCAGATGCGCCAGCAGCAACAGCAGCAATAAATCCAGTTCATTCATGGCGCGGCACTCCGTCGGGCGGTAGATAACGGCTGTTGAAATAATCGGCAACCTGACTGATTAAAACGTACTGTGCCTGATTGAGCAAATGGGTGATGTTGACTCTTGAGGTTTTAAAAAATGTTGCCAGTTGCTGATGCGACGGCCGTTGCTGTTGCAGATAGGCCAGCAGCACGGCGGCCTGTCGCGCGGTGAGTTGTTGCAACTGCACCGATACCAGCTGCAATAGCAGCTGTTCCGCGGTATTCAGCGGCTGTTGTGGGTCCAGCCAGTCCCAGCGTTGCTCCTGCAAGCGGTCAAGCAGCTGGCCGGACAAGGTAAAAGCCTGACCGGTCGACTGATTTAAATCTGCGCGCAGTTGTAAGGCTGGCGCGACGGCAATCGCGATCCGGGCGTCTGAATGCAGGCTTAGCAGCGTGAGCCGGGTCTGCAGAGCCGCCATAAAAGCTTGTGACGGCACAGTGGCGAGCTGAAAGCCATCACCGCGAAACATCACCGGCGGGGCAATACCCGGTGGGCAAAATTGCTGCAGGCATTGCTGCAGCGCTTGCAGCAGCGCCGGATAACGACTGGCTTCGATGGCAGAAGAACTCACCAAATCACCGGTCAGGATGGCATATAAGGTCATAACAGGCTCCGGCTTTGATCCGGATCTCAGCATAGCGGATTTGTTTTGGTAATCAAATTTAATTACATAGGAAAAAGTAATTAAATTTGATTACATTCAGCCGATCAAACAACTGGGGGCAAGCGCAGGCACAGCCGTTAAGCTGCGCCTGGATCTCAGGGTATTAATTCGCCGGTAACACTAATACCAGTGCGCTGTTGGCTTTGAGGCTCAGCGGCAT
>SSFI01000051.1 GCA_008015325.1 Rheinheimera sp. | reverse complement strand
GCCCAGATAGCTCAGTCGGTAGAGCAGCGGATTGAAAATCCGCGTGTCGGTGGTTCGATTCCGCCTCTGGGCACCATAAATTTCAGTGTCTTGATTTTACACATCATTTCGCTAAAAGCCGAAACCCGTTTCGCAATGAAAATGCCGCTTTAGCTCAGTTGGTAGAGCAACTGACTTGTAATCAGTAGGTCATCCGTTCGACTCGGATAAGCGGCACCATTTCAGATTTCTTTGCCCAGATAGCTCAGTCGGTAGAGCAGCGGATTGAAAATCCGCGTGTCGGTGGTTCGATTCCGCCTCTGGGCACCACTCTTCAAAGCCCCGGATTTTGTCCGGGGCTTTTGATTTTCTGCTGCTGTATTTCTCATTCTTGTCAACTTCAGCCCGACAGCTTACTCGCAGTTGTCAGTATTCAGTTAAGTAGTTGCTAATTCTTCGCATTCGGCTTAATCTGCGTGCCCCTTTTTGCTTTTGCGCCGCAACGAAGGGTTCGTTTGGCCATTTTGCTGAAAAAAACAGCGGTCAGTGCAGACTGAGTATCAACAGTTTCCGCTTCAGCTATGGTTATCACATCTGCTGTGAGTCCACTGGCTTGCAGATTTTGCGCTGTAGAGGTTCGACCATGAAAAAAGCAGTCATTCTGGTTTTAGATAGTTTTGGCATTGGCAGTGCGCCGGATGCCGATAAGTTTGGTGACAGTGGCGCCAATACCTTTGCCAGCATTGCAAGGGCGTTTGCGAACCACAAAGGCCGCCAGCTCCAGGTACCTAATCTGGCCAGACTGGGTTTGGTCAAAGCCGCGTTTGCGGCCTCGTCGGAAATAGCCTGTGTTGCCGACAATGAAACCACAGTTGGGGCATATGGCTACGCCCGCGAATTATCCAGCGGCAAAGATACGCCCAGTGGTCACTGGGAAATTGCCGGCGTCCCGGTGTTGTTCGACTGGGGTTATTTCCATAATAAACAACAAAGTTTCCCGCAAGAGCTGATTGACGAGCTATGCCGCCGCACAGGTGTTGCCGGCATTCTCGGTAATTGTCACGCCTCCGGCACTGACATTCTGGTTAAACTTGGCGATGAGCATATCCGTACTGGTATGCCAATTTGTTATACCTCAGCCGACAGCGTGTTTCAGGTCGCCGCCCACGAAAGCCATTTCGGTTTAGACCGCCTGTATCAGTTCTGTGAAACCGCCCGTCAGTTGCTGGATGATTACAATATCGGCCGCGTGATTGCCCGGCCATTCTTAGGCGATGCGCCAGCGAATTATGCCCGTACCGGCAATCGTCGCGATTATTCAGTGTTACCACCGGCACCGACCTTGTTAGATAAATTAACTGCAGCGCAGGGCACTGTAGTCAGTATCGGTAAAATCGCCGACATCTACGCTCATCAGGGCATCAGCAAAGCCGTTAAAGCCAATGGCCTGGCAGCGCTGGTGGATAAAACTATCAGCGAATATCAGGCAGCGCCGGATAACAGTCTGATTTTCACCAATCTGGTGGATTTTGACCAGAACTACGGCCATCGCCGCGACCCGATTGGCTACGGCGAGGCGCTGGAGTATTTCGACAGTCGCTTACCGGAACTGATGGCGATGTTAGAACCCGACAGCCTGATGTTATTAACAGCTGACCATGGCTGCGATCCAACCTGGATCGGCACCGAACATACCCGTGAATATGTGCCGGTGTTGTGTTATGGCCCGCAAATTAACGCCGGGTCGCTCGGCGAACGCGCCAGCTTTGCTGATATGGGCCAGACGCTGGCCGATTATTTTGCGTTGGATGCGATGGCTTATGGCCAGTCATTCCTCAAGCAAATGCATTAAATTTCAACCATTTATAAGAGAACGAATTTGATATGACCACTCCACATATTCACGCCGCTGCTGGTGCTTTTGCCGAGACTGTGTTGATGCCAGGCGATCCGCTGCGCGCCAAACACATCGCAGATATTTTCCTGACCGACGTGCAATGCATCAACACAGTGCGCAACATGTACGGTTTTACCGGTAAATATCAGGGCAAACCGGTCAGTATCATGGGTTCAGGCATGGGCGTGCCTTCGATGTCGATTTATGCCACTGAACTGGTGAAACATTACGGCGTAAAAAATATCATCCGTATCGGTTCCTGTGGTGGTTTACCGCTGTCAGTGAAAGTACGCGAAGTGGTGATTGCGATGGGCGCCAGTACCGATTCAGCAGTCAACCGCAACCGTTTGCAGGGCATGGATTTTGCCGCCTTAGCTAGTTTTGACCTGCTGGAGCGCGCGGTTGCTGCAGCGCGGGCGAAACAAATCGGCGTCAAAGTCGGTAACGTGTTTACCTCAGACTTGTTCTACAACCCAAGCGAAACGCTGTTTGATACGCTGGAAAAATACGGCATCCTCGGCGTTGAGATGGAAGCGGCCGGTTTATACGGTGTAGCTGCTGAATACGGCGTCAATGCGCTGGCGATTATGACGGTGTCGGACCATATCCGCACAGGTGAATCCTTAAGCCCGGACGAGCGGCAGACCAGCTTTAACGAGATGGTTGAGATCGCGCTGGCGCTGGTTTAACAGGAGCTGCAATATGTCACTATCCAGTAACAAAAATTTTTATGTGTCGTGGGAAGCCTTTCACCGCGCAACCAAAGAGCTGGCAAAAATGTGTCTGCATGGCAATTTTGACAGCATAGTCGCGGTCAGCCGTGGCGGTCTGGTGCCTGCTACTATTATCGCCCGCGAGCTGAATATCCGTGTGCTGGATACCATTTGTGTGTCGAGCTACGACCACGACCAGCAACGGGCGCTGAAGATATTAAAAGACGCGGCGTTGCCGGACTCAGAACGCCTGCTGGTGATTGATGATCTGGTCGATACCGGGGAAACTGCCCGCGCACTGCGTGAGCGCTTTCCAAAAGCCTGTTTTGCCACAGTGTATGCCAAACCGCAGGGCAAAGCGCTGGTCGACAAATATGTCACTGATATCGAGCAGGACACCTGGATCCATTTGCCCTGGGATATGGAACTGGCGTATAGCGCGCCATTGGCTGAACAGTCTCGATAACTCTTTGTTCCAGAAAATAAAAAACCGCCATTGGCGGTTTTTTATGTTTAAAAATTGTCTGTCAGCAAACAGGGGTTATTTTTTCTCGTCCGTCAGGCTCAGTTTAACCCAGACCAGTCGGTGATCAGAGCTGGCACCCCGGCTTGCCACTGCTTCATATAATGGCTCACCTTTTGCCGGCCAGAACACGCCGCTGCTATGGACTTTAATGCCATGTTTAGAAGGCAGCACATAGTCTGCCCGCATCCGCCAGCCAGCGGTATGGAATTTCGCCAGCGGATTATCGGGGCTGTGCGCAGCACCACCGGCGCTTTGTGGCACAGGTTCGTGCTGGATGGCTGGATGATTGACCAGGGTCCGAATTGCATCACGATAGGCATCGCCTTCGTCCGGCGATGAGTTTTGGTCACCCATCAAGACAAAAGGCGCGGTACTTTGATAACCGCCGCGACCACCTTTATCGTCGTAGATATAGTCAGCCTGACCTGATAAATAATCGACCCAGAATTTCACTTCGTCGTGATTGCGATGGCCATTGCGATTTTCCGGGCCGTCAAACACCGGTGGTGTTGGGTGGCTAATCAGTAAATGCAGCGGTTTGCCGTCGACATTCAGCGGCAAATCCCAGTGTGATTTGCTGGATAATGGCATCTGCGCCCAAGCGTCAGGACTGAACCAGGGGCTGCCATCGGCTTTTTTCGTAACTTTATGGCCAGGCAAATCTTTCCACTTAAAGTGCTGAAAAGTCCGGGCTTTATTCCCCTCTATTGGGTAACGCGACATTACCAGCATGCCATATTGACCGGGATAATGGCCAAAACCCCAGGCATCTTCAGCCCCCTCAACTTTGCCGTCATTATTTAAATCAAAGCCGCTCGGCTGGCCGGTGTTGACCGTCTGATAATAAAAGTAGGGGTATTGCAGGGGTTTGCCGCCTTGCTGCGGCTTTTCCAGATATTGGCTGATAAATTGCTGCACGCCTTGCGCCGGATCGGCGATGTAATCAAATTCATTCAGTAACAGGATATCGGGCCGGACTTGCTGCAAAATCGCGGCGATATTACTGATTTGTGGATTTTTGCCGCTGGCTAATTCACCGGAAAGCACTTGAGGCCCAAGTGGACTGCCTTTGGCGACATAGTTTTCGGCTTCCATGCTGACGTTAAAAGTGGCAATGGTCAGTTCAGTTGCATGCACGTAAAGACCTCCACATAGCCCGAGTCCGGCCAGCAGACATTTGAATGATGGGTTCATGATTGAGTACTCAGAGAAATAGTCAGGCACAGCCTAACCAGAATTGCGCTTTTAGCCCAGAAATTTCACTTCAGACGGCTGGATAGCCGAAAATATCAACAAAATACAGCGAAAATTTAAACAAACTTATTTAGGCCGTCTGCATATTTCTGGTCTGATATGTTACACTCGCATGACATTAGGTTCTTGACTGCTGAAGTTCGGAGAAGTTCCGTTTACTTCAATAAATATTTAATCAGCAAGTTCTTGTGTAAGAAAAACGTAATGTTACTGTGTTAAGCTTGTCGCCCAAATTGGAAAATCAGTTTGGTTTTATTCAGGGTTTGACAATACCTACAACTACCAGGTGAAAAACGATATGAAAATCAGACATATTGCTATGGCGGTTGCCGTAGCCTTAGGTTCTAGCTATGCCATCGCTGATACATCTTCAGCAATCCGCGGTCGTATTTCTAATCCTGAAGGCGCAGCCGCCGCAGGAACTAAAGTCATCATTTTACACGTACCGTCAGGCACCAGCCGTACCGTTACGACAAACGAGTCAGGTAGCTTTGTAGCTTCTGGTCTGCGTGTCGGTGGTCCATATAAAGTTATCGTTGATTCAGACACTTACAACGACGAAACTGTCAACGATATCTTCCTGCAACTGGGTGACACTTATCAGTTAAACCGTCAGTTGCAATCTGCATCTGTTGAGCGTATCGCCGTGACTGGTTCAGCGATCGCAACAGTGGTTGCGACCGGCAGTTCCAGCTATTTCAGCGCTAAAGAAATTGAAAACGCGCCAAGCTTAAATAACGATTTAAAAGATATCGTTAAAAACAACCCATTAGCAGTATTGTCGCCAAAAGACGGCGAGCTGAGCGTGGCGGGTACTAACCCACGTTTTAACAGCATTAACGTCGACGGTATCTCTCAGAACGACGATTTCGGTCTGAATGCAAACGGTTACCCAACCACCCGTACTCCAATCTCTTTTGATGCAATCGACCAGGTCACTGTTGATGTATCCCCATTTAACGCCAAAGCAGGCGGTTTCCAGGGTGGTAATATCAACGCTGTAACGAAATCAGGCGCCAACGATACTTTCGGTTCTCTGCGCTATGAAATCAAAAACGACAGCTTAGCCGGTACACCAGAAAATAGATTCGCAGCAACTGCCACCAATCCAAAAGGCGAAGTGCCGCTGAACTTTGAAAACAAAAACTGGGCTGCTACTTTAGGTGGCGCAGTAGTTGAAGACAAACTGTTCTACTTCGTGGCTGCTGAGCAATATGATGCAACCCCTCCGCTGGAATGGGGTCCGTCTGGTGCGGGTCTGTCTAATGCTGCATTAGTGACTCAGGACCAGATTAACCAGGTTACGCAGATCGCTAAATCTGTCTACGGTGTTGATGTTGGTGACTGGAACGTAGTTCCGGAAGAGACAGACGAAAAACTGCTGGCCAAACTGGACTGGAACATCTCTGATATTCACCGTGCTGCTTATACCTATCAGTACAATAAAGGTAACCAAACGCAAGGTAACCAGTCGACTTCAACCAATATGCGTTTGTCGTCAAACTGGTACAACAAGGCAGAAACGCTGAATAACCACGCGCTGAAATTATATTCAGACTGGACTTCAGAATTCTCTACCCAGTTAAGCGCTACTTATATGGATGTCGCCACGGAACAAAAATCGCTGGGCGATTTCGGTGAAGTGTCTATCCTGGTGCCACGTTTTAACGGTACACCAACCCAAACCGCTACCATTTCAATTGGTAGTGATATCAGCCGTCACTCAAATGACCTGAAAAAGAAAACCTGGATCATCGCAGCTGATGGTGAATACCTGATGGACGATCACCGTCTGTCTTTCGGTTACCAGCTGAAGCGTCTGGACATTTTCAACCTGTTCGTACAGCGCACTAAAGGTCAGTATACTTTTAACGGTATTGCTAACTTCCAAAACCGCCTGGCACAGTCTGTCCGTTACCAGAACTCTGTTACTCATAACCCGGATGACGTCGCTGCAAGCTTCGTGCGTGACGAACATGCACTGTACGCGCAGGATGAGTGGGCTGTGACTGATGAGTTCACCTTAAACTACGGTCTGCGTTATGAGCGTTTAGGTTCAAACGACAAGTCTGTTTACAACAAGTTCTCAGAAGCTCGTACCGGCTATCGCAATGACGAAAACCTGGATGGCGTGGATATCTTCTTACCACGCATTGGTTTCAGCTATCTGATGACTGAAGATCTGACGGTTCGTGGTGGTGTGGGTCGCTTCTCTGGTGGTCAGCCAACAGTTTGGATCTCGAACAGCTACTCGAACCCAGGTATCGGAACCGGAGACCGTTCACAAAGCAACGTGGCCAACGTCAGCATCACTGAAGTTCCACAGTCCTTAAAAGACGCCGTGGCTGGCGTGACCACAGGTGGTAACACCAACCTGGTGGACCCGAACTTCAACCTGCCATCTGACTGGCGTGCACAGTTAGGCGCAGATTACATCTTCAGTCTGCCGCTGATTGGTGATGACATCACCTGGACCACTGAATACCTGTACATCAAAAAGAGCGACAGCTCGTACTGGAAAGACGTGTCTATCCTGGCGTCAGAAAAAGTTGGCACCACGCCAGATGGCCTGCGTAACATCTATAACGACACCGATGGTGTTGTAGATATCATGCTGACCAATGCTGACGAAGATGGCCGCTCAAAAGTCTTCAGCACTCAGCTGGCGAAAAACTGGGACAGCGGTGTCAGCCTGCGTACTTCATATACCAATATGGATATTACTGAAGGTGCACCGGGTACCAGCTCTACCGCTGGTTCTAACTACGGTAACAACGCCGTGATCAATCGTAACGATGTGCTGATCGGCCGTGGTGCGTTTGAAACTGAGCACCGTTTTGTCGTGAATCTGGGTTATGAGACTGAGTTCTTCGCCAACTATGCGACGAACTTCAACCTGTTCTTCGAGCGTAAATCAGGCAAGCCAATTACTTATGTCTTAGGTGTGGCTGATTTTAACGGTTCGAGCAAAGCGACTAACCCGTACCTGCAGTTAAGCCCGGGCACCACCAATAACTACTTCCTGCCATTCATTCCGAAAAAGGGTGATAACAGCGTGGTAACTTTTGCTGATGCTGCGTCTGAAACTGCGTTCTGGAATACAGTGACGGCACTGGGTCTGGATAAATACCAGGGGCAATACCTGCCAAAAGGCGTGAACACAACCCCTTGGGTCACTACGCTGGACTTGTCTGTGCGTCAGGAGATCCCAGGTTTTGCCGAAGGTCACAAAGGTACTGTGTTCTTTACAGTCGACAACCTGCTGAACCTGATCGACAGCAGCAAAGGTAAAGTGTACGGCGATGACTTTGGCGATTTAACACTGTCTAACTTCGTGTTGAATCAAACCAACAACAAGTATGTGTACAGCAACGTGACCAGCAACACGCGTAACTGGGACAAGTTCTACACAGAAGAATCAACCTGGCGCATCAAAGTAGGCGTCAGCTACAAGTTCTAAGCTGAACTGTTGTAGTCATAAAACGCCGGCGAACGCCGGCGTTTTGTTTTTTACGCATGTCATTGCCGGCATGCAGTATTTTCCCTGTAACAGTGGTTTCTAATCTGCCGTGAATTGGCGATAATTAGCAAAACATCCTCAAAGAAGAATAATCACCGTGGCCAAACCAACCATCATCGCCATTGCCGGCGCGTCAGCGTCTGGTAAAAGTTTATTTGCTTCCACCGTCTATCAGGAATTGGTGGCAGAATTTGGCGGAGAACGCATCTCCGTGTTAGCAGAGGATGCTTATTACCGTAATCAGGATCATCTGTCTATGGAGCAGCGGGTGTTGACCAACTACGACCATCCGGCTGCTTTTGAGCACGAATTACTGGCACAACATTTACAGCAGCTGCGTGACGGTATCGCGGTCGAGATGCCGCAGTATTGTTATAAAACTCATACCCGCAAAGCAGAAACCATTAAAGTGCAGCCGGCCAAAGTGGTGCTGGTCGAAGGTATTTTATTGCTGACCGATGCGCGCCTGCGTGAGCAGTTTAATATCACCGTGTTTATGGATACGCCGCTGGATATCTGTTTGCTGCGCCGGATCAAACGCGATGTGGAAGACCGTGGTCGTACTATCAGTTCCATCACAGAACAATATGAAAACTATGTGCGGCCGGCTTTTTTTGAATTCATTGCGCCGTCTAAGCAATATGCCGACATCGTGGTGACCCGCGGTGGTAAAAACCAGATTGCAATTGATATTCTGAAGACCAAGATCCGCGCATTGCTGGCCAATTAATCCGGCATGAAAAACGACGAAAATCCCGCCATGGCGGGATTTGTTGTTTTGAGTGATTGGCGGCGAACATCTTTGAACTGGTAGCTATCTAGCAGCGATATCCAGTGATTTATTTGTTTGCAATGCTGTTAAATTAGTCTCTTTTCAATTGCAAGTATTCTGCTATATAATCGACCGGCAAAACTTCAAGTTCAGACAACCCCATAAGAGCAATTCCAAGCCAGAGCACTCAGCTACGGCTCCCGCTTTGAAACTGTAACTACTTGATCTTTTGATGCTATCCTAGGATTTCAGCATCACAAGAACAATAATTCCGCAGTGCTGTAGCGGACCTAAAATCCAAGGAAAATCAATATGATGAGTTTAGTTGGCATCGCTGCCATCTTATTAATCGCTTATCTTTGCTCGACGCACCGCCAGGCCATTAAATGGCGCACCGTCGGCGGCGCTTTTGCAATTCAGCTGGCGATAGGTGCTTTTGTGTTATACGTGCCGGCCGGCAAAGATGTCTTAGTCAGTGTTTCCAACGCCGTCGGTGCAGTCATTAGTTACGCCAATGAAGGCATCGTGTTTTTATTCGGTGATACAGGCGCGAAAAAATATGGCTTTGTGTTTGCCATTCACGTGCTGACTGTCATCATTTTCTTTTCTTCTTTAATTGCGGTGCTGTATCACATTGGTGTGATGAAAGTAGTGATTGGCGTGATTGGTGGCGGCCTGCAGAAGCTGTTGGGCACCAGCCGGCCTGAATCTATGAGCGCTGCGGCGAATATTTTTGTCGGTCAGACTGAAGCGCCTTTAGTCGTGCGGCCATTTATTCCGACCATGACACGTTCTGAACTGTTCGCGGTGATGGTCGGTGGCCTGGCTTCAGTCGCAGGTTCAGTGCTGGCGGGTTATGCCGGTATGGGCGTAGAGCTGAAGTATCTGATCGCCGCCAGCTTTATGGCCGCGCCGGGTGGTTTGTTAATGGCCAAGCTGCTGCTGCCGGAAACGGACACACCAAAAAATGATCTGACAGAAATCAGTGGCGGCGAGAAAAATACCAACGTGATCGATGCTGCAGCTGCAGGTGCAGCCAGCGGTCTGCAATTGGCACTCAATGTCGGTGCTATGTTATTGGCCTTCGTTGGATTAATTGCGCTGATCAACGGCATTGTTGGCTGGGTTGGCAGTCTGCTTGGCTTTGATGGCCTGACGTTGCAGCTGATTTTTGGTTATTTATTCCAGCCACTGGCGTTTATTCTGGGCGTGAACTGGGAAGAAGCCCGATTAGCGGGCAGTTTTATCGGCCAGAAACTGGTGATTAATGAATTTGTGGCATATATCGATTTTATGCAGCATGTGCAGGCAGGAAAGTTGTCTGAGCATACGCAAATTATCGTGACTATCGCCCTATGTGGCTTTGCAAACTTCTCGTCTATTGCCATTTTGCTGGGGGGTCTTGGCAGCATGGCTCCAAGCCGGCGCGGAGATATTGCAGAGCTGGGTTTAAAAGCACTGTTTGCCGCGACATTAGCAAACCTGATGAGTGCGGCTATTGCAGGCTTTTTCTTCTCGTTAAGTTAAAAACAGGTCGACATTATGACTCAACAACAAGTCCCTACGTTGGACATCAGACGGTTTGCCACCGACAAAGACGCCTTTGTTGCCGAAATTGGCAAAGCCTACACTGAGTTTGGATTCTGTGGCATCAGTGGCCACGGCATTTCAGACGAGGTGGTTGGGGAAACCTATAAAGCAATTAAACAATTTTTTGCTTTACCGACTGAAGTAAAACAGCAGTACCATGTGCCGGGTCAAGGTGGCGCACGGGGCTATACGGGATTTGGCGTTGAGAAAGCCAAAGACAGCAAGCATCCGGATTTAAAAGAGTTTTTCCATGTCGGTCGCGAGCTGTCAGGCCCGGCGCCGCATGAGTGTTTATATCCGAACGTTTGGCCAGTCGAAGTGCCGGAATTCAAAGCTGCGACTTACACACTGTATCAGGCACTGGAGAATCTTGGTTGTCAGGTATTGGAAGCTTTGGCTTTGTTCTTGAAACAAGAACAAAAATACTTCGCTGACAAAGTGAATTATGGCAATTCGATTTTACGGCCGATTCATTATCCGCCAATTCAGGATACCTCGACGCAAAGTATCCGCGCCGGTCAGCACGAAGATATTAACCTCATCACGTTACTGGTCGGCTCGCACGAATCAGGTCTGGAAATTCTGCGGCGCGACGGCAGCTGGCTGCCGGTGACGACGATTCCGGGCACTATTGTGGTCAATATCGGTGACATGTTGCAGCGCCTGACTAACCATGTGCTGCCGTCAACGACCCATCGGGTGGTGAACCCAGCCGGCGCCGCAGCAGGGCAGCCGCGTTATTCGATCCCGTTTTTTATGCACCCGAACCCGGATTATGTGATTGAGACGCTGAGCAGCTGTATCACGGCGGAGAATCCGAATCGTTACCCGGAGCCAATTAACTCCAACGATTATCTGCTGCAGCGGTTGGAAGAAATTGGTCTGCTGAAAAAGGCCAAATACTAAGCACTGTATTCGCATCAGAACGGAGCCGCGGGCTCCGTTTTTTTTTGCCTTGGCAGAGTGGGGGATGTCATCTTGCTGCTGAAGAAAACTGGCAAATTGGGGTCAGGTCTTGCATCGTGCACGTCACGCGCACAAGGCAAGACCTGACCCCAATGCCGTGACCCCAATGCCGGCGTGCTGCTGAAGAAAACTGCTGGTTGCTGAGGATTTGTGCAATCGCGCGGCATTTACCAGATTTTTTGCAAACAGCAGTTGACGACTTTGCCACTGGCGCATAATATGCACGGCGTCGGCGGCATATGCCTCGGTGGTGGAATTGGTAGACACACTAGCTTCAGGTGTTAGCGCTTCGCGGCGTGGGGGTTCGAGTCCCCCCCTAGGCACCAAATTAACCAGCTTTTAAGCTGGTTTTTTTGTATCTGAAATTTGATAACTTTCCCCTTAGATCGTCCTTTCACGCCTTCTATTCCTGGCTGTGCCTTTTTGTTATCCCTCAGCCTGCCAATAAAACAACCTTCATGCAGTAAGCCATAGCCTTTATATATCATTGGCAAATAATGCTGCCGATATGACATTTTTTGTCACAATTTGTTGTGGTTAAAAATCAGGCCGGTGCAGTTGCCGGGGTATACACTCAGTT
>SSFI01000123.1 GCA_008015325.1 Rheinheimera sp. | reverse complement strand
TGGTGTTGTTCCAAACAAAAAACACAGCAATTGCTGTGTTTTTTGTTTTCTACATCCATGTAGAAAATTGCTTCGCAACCAGCCTACGGCTGTCAAAAATCGCTCCAGGCGATTTTTTGCATTTTACATCCCTGTAAAATGTCCCTGCGGGACCCGCCGCTGGCGGTCCAAAAACGTTCCGGACGTTTTTGTGTTTTTGGCATTCGCCAAAAATCCCTGTGGGACCCTCCGTTTTTCTATTGCTGTCTTGTTGTTGTCATCTCAATCGCTGACACTGGGCATTGCACTCAATGCGGAGGCACGATGTCAGTTCAAACCATTTACCTGTTGCGTCATACCAAAGCCGAAGAGCGTTCTGTAATGCGCGCTGACGTGGACCGTTGTTTGGTGGAGAAGGGCCGGCAGCAGGCTTTGCGGGTTGGCGCTTTTATCCGTCGTCAGCAGCTTGAACCGCAGCTGGTGCTGACCAGTCCTTATCCGCGTGCGCTGCAGACGGCGATGCTGGTTGCTGCCAGTGCGGATTTGTCCTGTGATGTGGCTGAAGTTTTATGGTTAGCGCATGGCACTGCCGGGCAGACGCAATATCAGCAGCTGCTGCAGGCTCTGCCTGACTTGCCGGCGCAGACCTTACTGGTGGGGCATGAACCAGAATTGTCTGCTTTGTTGTCGCTTTGCCTGGGCCAATCCGCGTCCGCCATCCAAATTAAAAAAGGCACGTTATTGTGTTTACAGTATGTGCCTGCGACCGGTTTCCGGCTGGATTGGCTGTTGCCTTGTCATTTGCTGCGTTAAAGTTGTCAGTGTTGAAACTGTTGCTGGCCAGATTTCCTGACTGTCCCTGCTTGTCCCATTCCAGCCCGCCCGGTCACATATAATTGACAAAAATCGGGTTATTAGCCTAAAGCTAAATCATGCGTCTCTGGCTTGTGCCGGACGATAGCAACCCCCCTGCGGCCGGAGGTGTGTGATGTGGCGATTGATCCTGATGTTAAGTGCCCTGTGCCTGAGTGCCTGTCAGCAACTACCGCATACGGCTGAAGCTGTCGCAACCGAAGACTTACTCAATAATCAGGCGTTTATGCCGGTCGCTGCGCCGATTGAAACCAAAGAACAAATCTTTGCTTTACCCGATGCCCTAACCGCCGAGGCTCGCCAGGACGTGCTGATTTACGGAATCCCGAGAGACCGCAGTCTGGCTTTATTGAAGTTTATTTTCCGCGAACAACAAGACCCACTGCAGTACGTCAATAACGCCACGCTGACTGCATTACAAACTTATGAACAACGTGAAGCGAACTGTTTGTCACTGACCATTTTGTCATACAGCCTGGCGCGCGCTTTGGGTTTTAAAGCCCAGTTTCAGGATGTGCAAATCCCGGAGTACTGGATCACCCGCAATGGCACCAGTGTGTTAAATGGCCATGTCAATCTGGTGGTGACGCCCCCTTACATGCAGAGCGCGGCCAAAACCTTTATTTCTGCCGATCACAATTTCCTCATTGATTTTGAGCGTGCCGGTGGTTCGCGCGAGCGTTTGCCGGTGCGAAAAATCAGTGAAGACGACATAGTCGCACTGTTTTATAACAACAAAGCTGCCGATGCCATGCTGATCCAGCAGTTTGATTTGGCCTATCACTATTTGCAGGCAGCGGCCGACATTGCCCCCGGCGTGGCCGCAACCTGGAACAATCTGGCTGTGCTGTACCGGCAACGCCAGATGCCGGATTATGCGGAGCGGGCTTATCTGCAAAGTCTGAAACTGGAGCCTGAACACCCCAATACCATGGCGAATCTGGCAATACTTTATGCAGCGATGGGGCGGACGCAGGACGCTGCAGCCCTTGAAGCCAAAGTGCAGCAAACCCGCTTACGCAATCCTTATTATTTTGTCATGCAAGGCAATGAAGCGTTGAGCCAGCAACGTCTGGCGGATGCTGAGCTGGCCTTTCACCGCAGTATCCGTTTACAGCCAAAAACGCCAGAAGCGTTGTTTGGCCTGGCTAAAGTTGCCATCATGCAGCATGACTACGCAGCGGCCACCAGTTACTTGCAGCGGGCCCGTTTGCATGCACCGGCCGGTGCCGACCGGCGTTTATACGACCATAAAATTGAGATGTTAAATGCAGTGGCGCAGGCGGATTAAACTAATTTGTGTGCTGGGCGCGGCGCTCTGGCTCACTCCTGTTGCGCTCGCGGTGACGCAGCCGCAACAGGCAACGGCGGAAGAAATGCAGGCCTGGCGCGATGTACAGCTTTTAGCCGCAGATAACATGGCCGGCCGCGCCACCGGCACTGCCGGCAGTGTGCTGGCACAGCAATACTTACAACAACGTTTCGCCGCTTTAGGCTTGGAGCCGCTTGGCGGCGATTATCTGCAGCCTTTTAGTTTTCACGAAGGATTCAGCGAAAAGCGTGGCGTCAATGTGCTGGGAATGCGGCGTGGTTGCGGCCAACCGCATCGTTATATTGTAGTGACCGCGCACTATGACCATCTGAAACCGCGCGGAAAGAAGATTTTTAATGGCGCCGACGACAATGCCTCAGGTGTGGCGGGTTTGTTATATCTGGCGGCGAAGACGCAACAACACTGTCCGTTATACTCCTATTTGTTTCTGGCGACAGATGCCGAAGAGCTGGGTTTAGATGGCGCTAAAGCTTTTATCGCCAGGCCGCCGGTGGCGCTGGACGCTATGGTGCTCAATATCAATCTGGACATGATTAGTCGCGGCGAAAGCAATCAGCGCTTGTATCTGGCCGGCAAAAAGCAGTTGCCGCAACTGAGTCACTTTGCCGAACAGGTGCAGACGCCGTTAAAGCTGACGTTGGCGCATGATGGCCGGCAAACGAGTCTGGGCCGGCGCAGTCAGCCGCCAGTCGACTGGAGTAATGCCAGTGACCATGCGGTGTTTCGCAAAGCCGGCATTGCGTTTTTGTATTTTGGCGTCGATGTGCATCCGCAATACCACACGCCACAAGATGACTGGCAACGCATTGATCCGCAATATTTTTTTGCTGCGCTGCGGCTGATAGAACAAAGCCGGCGCTGGCTGGAAAGCTTACCACCGCAAACTTTGCAGCGTGCTCAGAAATCGAGCAATAACTGAGGCTGCTGTTTGCCTTTTGCTGTTGGGCGGCGCGCGGCAGGTCTTTTCCGGCTGGCGTGACGTTCGCGCACTGATTCGCGGCCCTGTTGCCAGTCCTGTTTCGCAAAACGGCCATGCCATTCGCTTAACCGGCTGCGCGCCTGACGGATGGCCTGCTGCAGGTCGACTATCGGTGCCGGGTAATCGACATCTAAGTGCATGCCATATTGCAGTTGCAGTGCCGGTGGCAACAACCAGGGCTGGTGCAGCCATTCATTGGGCAGCCGCGACAGCTCGGGGCACCAGCGCCGGATAAACTGTCCTTGCGGGTCTTTGAGCAGGCTTTGTTTCAGCGGATTGTACATCCGGTTTGGATTAATCGAGGTGGTGCCGGCCTGCATCTGGATCTGTGGATAATGGATGCCGGGTTCATAGTCGGTGAAACAACGCGCCAAATGCAGCGCCACCGGCCGCCAGTCCAGCCACAGCTGATAACTGGCGAAGGCCACTAACATGGCGCGGGCGCGAAAATGCAACCAGCCGGTGGCGAGCAGACACCGCATCGCCGCGTCAATCATTGGATAACCAGTCTCACCGCGTTGCCAGGCCTGAAACAAGCTCGGCTCAAACTGGTCACGCATCCCCTGATACAACGGATTCATCGGCATCAATTCAATTTGCGGTTCGTCCTCCAGCTTCTGCATAAAATGGCAATGCCAGCGCAGCCGGCTGAAAAACGCCGCTAAGGCCTGTTGCTCACGTCCGTCCGGCAGTTGTTTAATCTGGCGGTAAGTCTGTTGCTGCAACTGCCTCAAGCTGAGCTGACCGTAGGCAAGATAAGGACTGAGCCTGGAGCAGCTGTGGCTGGCTTTGGCAGCGATCGAGATATCGCGTTGATAGTTTTTACTGCGGCTTAACCAGAAAGACTGCAAAGTGGCGTCGAGCTCGCCGGCTTGCTGGCACAGTTGCGGCAGACACGCTGGCAGTTCGCGGCGCTGCGGTGCTTGCCACAACGCCTGTGGCCAGGGCGCGTCCACAATCAGCGGCAGAGACTTCGGTGCCGGAAAAGTCGGGCTTTTTAAAAAAGCATCAGCCTGCAAAAACCACTGGTCGCGGTCTTTCAGACAACGCTGTACAGCATGCTGGCGATATTGCCGCCAGGGCAGCGCCAGTTCATGGCATAAGCGCACTACCGCCTGATCACGCTGATAAGTCCATAAATTACCGGTTTCCTGATGACTGACGATTTGTTGTACGGCAAATTCCCGTGTCAGTTCCCGTAGCACCCGGGTAGCCGGACCGCGCCGCACTAATAACGGCTGGCCCAGCGCTTTAAGCTGCTGATACAGCAAATACACGGCGTCCTGATTAAATTGCCATTGCCGCAGCGACGTATCCGGCTGCTGCCAGTAATCCGGCTCGATGATATACAGCGGCAGCACAGCGCCTTGGCGGGCGGCGAGCGCTAAAGGTTCGTGGTCCTCCAGCCGCAGGTCACGTTTAAACCACACCAGAGTTATCACGGCTTATTCTGCCTTGAGTTGCTGCAGATACTGCTGCCATTGCCAGGCTTGTGGCGCCGGCCAATCCGGCTGCTCATAAGGCTGATGCCGGTGGTTGCCAGTCTCCGGCGGCCCTAACAGCAAGGTAGTAAATCTGGCGGCAGAGTCATATTCCACGGCTTGTTTTAACGCGTTAAAACTGCGCGGCGCCGAATATAACGCGCCGGCGATATAGGCCCAGTTCCCCCAGTTACTGGCGACGTCATAATCCAGCAGCTGTTGTTCAAACCAGGCGGCGCCGTGGCGCCAGTCACAGCCCAGCTGAAACATCAGATAACTGGCGACATTCTGTCTGCCACGGTTCGACATCCAGCCGGTTTGCGCCAGCAACTGCATGTTGGCATCAATAAAGGGCAGGCCTGTACGACCCTGCTGCCAGCGCAGCAAAGCCTCGCCGGCCTCGCCAGCAGTTCCGGGCACCTGATGTAAACCGAGACCACCATGGCGGAAAAAGACCAGCGGATGCTTGCGCTGCAGATGGCGGAAATATTCGCGCCACAACAATTCAAAACGCAGCCAGTAGCTGGATTCATTCTGGCCATATTCCTGTTCATGTTCGCGGATCAGCTGCCAGGCGCGGCGCGCTGACAAAGTGCCACGGCTGAGCGGTACAGATAAAAAGCTCGCAAAATCAGCGCCAATCAGTGCGTTGCGGCTGAGTTTGTAATGCGATAAATGCTGCTGAAGATACTGCGTAAAACGCGCCAGTACCGCCGGCTCGCTATGTTGCTGCCATTGCGCGAAATGCTCCGGGAGCTGCTGCGCCAGCGCCTCAGCGATAGGCTGGTCCGGTTCAGGCTGCGGCAAGTCCGATAGGGCTATTGCGCCGGCAACCGACAGAATTTTGTTCAGCGCCAGGATCGAAGGCTGTGCTTGCTGCGGCGCCAGCACCCGCAGTTCTGGCTCGCGCTGCTGGCGAAACGCGGTGAAACTGCGCGGCAGCGTGTTGAGATCCGGCCTGAGTTCATCTGCCAGTAATGAATTGGCATCCAGCCACTGCCAGTTCAGCCCGGACGTCCAGCGATATTCTTCCGGCGCTGTGGGCTCCGCAGCAACCACACGTTCCAGCTGATATTGCTGCAGCAGCTGCGGTAGAATGACGGCAGGATCGCCGGCGCGCAATAATAAAGGAATATCAAGCACGGCCAGGCGTTGCTGAAATTCCCGGAATAATCCCAGCTGTAATTGCCGGCGGCGCCTACTTGCGCGGTTCGGGCTGAACTGGCGCTGCGGCAGGATACAAACTGCCAGCGCTGCGTCGGAGTCGCGCGGCAGGCTCAGTAGTGGATTGTCATCCAGCCGTAGCAGATCATTACAAAACAGCAAATACCGGCTCATAACTGCTCCAGATGGATCAATAAGTCTGCGGCTTTGGCGCGAAGTTGCTGCTGGTCGCTTGCCGATTTGCGCCGCCATTGCTGATAGGTCAGCTGCATGCGCGCGTTGTTGCCGAGCTTGTCTTCATGGCGGGCAATAAAATCCCAGTACAGCGCATTAAAAGGACAGGCGCGATCCCCTGTGCTTTGTTTCACGTTGTAATAACAGTGCTGGCAATAATTACTCATTTTGGCGATGTAATTGCCACTGGCGGCATAAGGTTTGGACGCCAGCAAACCGCCGTCGGCAAAGAGCGCCATGCCAAGCGTGTTGGGCAGCTCCACCCATTCATAGGCATCGGCATAGACCGCCAGATACCAGTCCGTCATCTCATCGACCGACAAACCAGCCAGTAGCGCGAAGTTGCCGGTCAGCATCAGCCGCTGAATATGATGGGAGTAGGCATGTTGAATGGTGTGACCAATGGCCTGCGCCAGGCAGTTCATCCGGGTTTGGCCTGTCCAATACCAGGAGGGCAGAGGCCGGCTGGCGGCAAAAAAGTTTTGCTGGCGGTACTCGGGCATCTTCAGCCAGTACAGGCCCCGCACATACTCACGCCAGCCGATAATTTGCCGGATAAAGCCCTCGGCGGCATTGAGCGGCACGAGTCCGGCTTTCCAGGCCTGTTCGACCTGCAGACAGAGCCAACGCGCATCCAGCAAACCGCAATTGAGGTACATCGACACCAGACTATGGAATAAAAACGGCTCGTCCTGACGCATCGCGTCCTGGTATTTACCAAACAGCGGCAGCCGGTGCTGCAGAAAATGTAAAAAAGCGGCCCGGGCATCCTTGCCGGTCACCGCGAAAACAAATTGCGCTGCGTGTCCCATGTGGCTGGCAAAATGGCGCTGTACCAGCGCTATCACTTCAAGGGTGATGGCATCGGGCTTAAACTCTAGCGCCGCCGGGATTTGCACCTCAGCCGGGCAGGTCTGACGGTTCTCGGCGTCAAAATTCCACTGGCCGCCGGCCGGGGTTTGACCATCCATCAATAAGCCGGTATAGCGGCGCATTTCGCGGTAAAAATATTCCATGCGGAAACTCTGCCGGCCATCAGCCCAGCGCCGGAACATGGCGTGGCTGCAGACAAAACGGTCGTCTTCAACCACATCGACCGGCATGCCTAAAGTTTGTGGCCAACCGGCGACTTCCTGCATCAGCCGGTATTCAGCCAGTTCGGTCAGGCGCACCCGTTGCAACTGTGGTTGCTGGTGCAATACCTGCTGCACCGCGGCCAGTAATGACGGCACTTGGTGGTCATAATCGACATAATGCACCTTATGACCTTGCGCCCGAAGTGCCGCCGCAAAGTGGCGCATGGCGCTGAATAACAGCACGATTTTCAGCTGATGATGCGGCGCGTAATGGGCCTCCGCCGCAACTTCTGCCAGCAGAATCTGGTCTCCGGGCTGCAGGTCACGCAGCGAACTCAGCGCCGGACTCAGCTGATCGGCGGTAATAAGAATGAGCGCTGACATTAACGATAGCGCCTTGATTTGTTGGGCATTTGGGGAAAACTCGCTGCGATCTGGCTATTAACTGTCACTACGCCATTATTTTTTGATTGGATCAGCATTTCGCGACCTTTGGCTGATTTACAACAGCGGCGCTTTTCGCTAGCTTAAATTTTAATCTGACAGGGTGTGGGGTTGACGTGGATCCACTTGAGCATATTTTACTGGATGTCTCGGCATCTCCGCTGATCGACCTCGGCGCCTGGGAGCAGGCCAGTCAGCTGATTTTGCAAAGTCTGCAAAAGGGCCTGGCGGTGCAGCGTGTCAGTCTGTGGCTCTATGATGTCGGTGACCAGAGTATGGTCTGTCAGTTACTGCTCGATGGCGATGTGTTTGCAACTGAACCGCTGCGCCTGCAAGCCAGTCAGTTTCCGGCCTATTTTCAGGCGTTGCGCCGTGAGCGAGCCATAGTGGCGCATGATGCCCGTGTTGACCCGCAGACTGCAGAATTTCTCGATTACCTGCAAAACCATCAGATTTTTTCCATGCTGGACCTGCCGGTCCGTCACCTCGGTAAAATGATCGGCATCATTTGTTGTGAACATACCCTTTGTGGCCGCCACTGGAGCGACAACGAAGTGCGTTTTGCTGCAGCTTTAGCCGACCAGGTCGGGCGGGCGCTCAATGCCGACCGCTTTCTCAGCGCGCAAAGCCAGCTGGAACAACTGAATCTGCAGTTAGAACAGCGGGTCGAGCAGCGCAGTCAACAGCTGGCCGACACCGATGAACTGGTGCGACGCGCCCATCAGCAGATGGAGGCGCAGGCCAGACTCGCGACTCTAGGCGGTATAGTCGCCGGTGTGGCGCATGAGGTGAATTCACCGCTTGGCGTGGCGCTGACGGCCAATTCGTTATTGGAGCAGCGCCTGCAGGACTTTATTTTTGGCATGCGTGAGCGGTCGATCAGTGCGTCGCAGGCGATGAGCTTATTAGAACAAATGCATGAGAGTTCGCTGCTGGTGACCGCTAACTTGCAACGCGCTCAGCGTCTGATGGCCCAGTTTAAAGAAACTGCAGCGCATCAGACCCGGGTCGAGTCGGCGCCGGTGGCGTTTCGCCAGCTGGTGGTGGATTTATTAGCCAGTCTGACGCCGACGACGCGACAAGTACCGGTATTTCCCGATGTGTATATCGACCCCAATCTGACGTTGATCACTGCCGCCGATGTCTGGCTGCAAATCCTGACCAATCTGGTGATCAATAGTTGCCTGCATGCCTTTAGCAGTACGGCGCATCCGGCCATCAGTATCAATGCCACGTTGAACGACCAGCATGAGCTGCAATTTACTTACAAAGACAATGGCTGCGGTTTAACTGCCGAAGTCCGTCAGCAGATATTCGAACCATTTTTTACCACTAAACCCAATGCCGGCGGCACCGGGCTTGGTATGTCGATTTTAAAACAGCTGGTGGAGAAAAAACTCAGTGGCGAGCTGCAGTTGCTCGACGGGCCAGGGTTTGGCCTGCAAATCAGATGTCTGGCCTGACTGTTTGACTTAACCAGCTGCAGCAATACCATTTTTTGTGATAGCGTCACATTTTTTCTGTCGCTGACAGCTGACTGATGTGGAGACTAAAGATGCGCAAGGTGTCGAATAAAATTTTAATTTGCTTAATGGCAGCGGCGGCATTGGCCGCAACCCCGGCAGCAGCGCAAGACATTGAAGCACATGGCGCCCATGTGCATGGCGAGGCTCAGCTGACGCTGGCAACTGACGGTGGCTTGCTGGAAATTATGTTAGCAAGCCCGGCGGCCAATCTGCTTGGCTTTGAACAGAAACCTGCCACAGCCGCGGAGCTGAAAACCTGGCAGCAACAGCAGGTTTTGCTAAAAAGTGGTCAATGGCTGCAATTACCGGCAGCAGCACAGTGTGTGTTGCAACAGCAACAGCTGGAAGACCCGTGGGCCAGCGCTGGGCAGCATGCTGACATCAGCCTCAGTCTGAGTTATCAGTGCAAAGCGGAGGAATTACTCAATGAAGTGAAGTTCACGCTCTTTGCTCAAGCAGCAGATTTACAGCAAATCGCCGTGCAGTGGGTCAGTGGCGGCCAGCAGGGGGCGGCTACACTCAGTGCGAAACAGCCGGTATTGCAGTTGCCGGGCACTGAATAGATATGGTGTTGTTCCAAACAAAAAACACAGCAATTGCTGTGTTTTTTGTTTTCTACATCCATGTAGAAAATTGCTTCGCAACCAGCCTGCGGCTGTCCAAAAACGTTCCGGACGTTTTTGTGTCTTGGCAATGCCGCTTTCAACGATTTACTCGTAAACGTATTCGCTGATTTTGTCGACTTTCAGGCTGTAGGCAGAATTGGCCAGGTCGTGGCTCATGGTATCCGTGGTTAAGGTGCCTTCAATCCAGAACGGGTTGTAAATCAGGTCAGCCTTTAAGTTTTTCGCGCCGCTGACATACACAATCTGGTTCGGTGGTGGCGGTGGTACGTGGATACAGGCACCGAAATAAGGGACCAGGAAAAATGCCGTGATGTTCTGCTCGGCGTCGTATTCAATCGGCACTACAAAGCCGGGTAACTTCACTTTGCGGCCGTTCAGTTCACCGCGCACGTTCGCTGAAGACATCACATCAGCCCAGGCTTTCATCGACGGGTCATTGCTGGTATTAAAGTTTTTGTTGATGGCAGAGCCTGCACTTTCGCCGCCTTCATGGCTGACTTCCGGTAATGCTTCCATTTTTTGCAAGTCAGCGTCCGGCAGTAAATCCGTCCATTCCAGCTCAATGACTTTGCTTTTATCAGCCGGCAGGCTGCGAGCGGCCGGTGCCTGTTCGGCGGTTTTTGCAGTTTCGGCAGCCATGACTGGTGCAGATGCGACCAGTGCCAGATAAGTGCCTATTAACAACGGTTTGAACATTGGAGCTTCTTCCCGACTATATGTTATAAAATCACGGTTTTTCTCATCATATCATTATTCAAAGGGCAGCTTGTGGCCGTGGATCTGAATATTCCCGCAATTGAACTCAAAAATCTGCGCCATCAGTGGCCGGGCCAGGCCTTTTCCCTGCAGATCCCGGCACTGACATTGGCGGTTGGACAACATCTGTTTATCCGGGGCGCTTCCGGCTCCGGTAAAACCACGTTACTGAATCTGCTGTGCGGTGTACTCAGCATCCAGCAGGGGGAGATCCGTCTTGGCGGTCAGCTGCTGCAACCCAATTCGGCAGCCAGGCGCGACCAGCTGCGCGCCCGCCAGATTGGCGTGGTGTTCCAGCAGCTGAATCTGATCCCGTATTTGTCGGTGCTGGACAATGTGCTGCTCGGTCAGGCATTTAGCGGCAAACCGGCAGACACGGCGCGGGCAAAAGGACTATTACAGGCGCTGCAATTACCGGCAGAACTGTGGCAGCAAAGTGCTGCGGCGCTCAGTGTCGGCCAGCAACAGCGGGTTGCTATCGCGCGGGCTTTGCTTGGCAAGCCGACGTTACTGATCGCAGACGAACCGACCTCAGCGCTGGACGCGGATAACCGCGATGCCTTTATGCGGGTGTTATTACAGGAAGCCGATGCGGCCGGCAGCACTGTAGTCTTTGTCAGCCATGATCAGGCGCTGGCTGGCTATTTTCAGTACCAGCTGGATATGGGCCGGCTTAGCGATGGCATCACGGCCGTGCGGGGAGAAATAGCATGTTGTTGAAATTAGCCCGGCAAAGTTTGTGGAGCCGGCGTGGCACCGCCTGGCTGACGTTATGTTCGCTGATTATTTCACTGAGCCTGTTGCTCGGTATCGACCATTTGCGGCTGGAAGCCAAACGCAGTTTTACCAGCACAGTCGCCGGCACTGATTTAATTGTTGGCGCCCGTTCCGGCCAGCTGAATTTGCTGCTCTACACCGTGTTTCGCATCGGCAATGCCACCAATAACATCAGCTACGCGCATTATGAGCAAATCAGCAAACACCCGCAGGTGCGCTGGGCTATTCCGCTGGCGCTGGGAGACTCGCATCGTGGCTTTCGTGTGCTGGGCACCAACACTGATTATTTCCGCTATTTCCGTTATGGCGAGCAGCAGGCATTGCAGTTAGCCGCCGGGCGTGAATTCAGCAATGTCTATGAAACCGTGCTTGGCGCTGATGTAGCGAAAAAACTTGGTTATCAGATTGGGCAGGAAATTGTGTTGTCGCATGGCGTTGGTAAGGTCAGTTTCAGTCAGCACAAAGACCAGCCTTTTACCGTAGTCGGCATTCTGGCGCCGACCGGCACGCCGGTTGATCAGTCGGTGCATGTCAGTCTGACCGGTATCGAAGCCATTCATCAGGGCTGGCAAAACGGCGCGCCGGCCATGCGCAAAGCCAAAACTGTATTGTCGGAGGCTGAACTGGCAGCACTGCAGCCGACTGTGCTGACCGGTGCTTTGCTGGGGCTTAAATCCAAAGTGGCGACTTTTGCCGTGCAGCGGCAAATCAACGAATTTAAAGCCGAACCTTTAACCGCGATTTTACCTGGCGCTGCGCTTGCCGAGCTGTGGCAAATGCTGGTGCTGGTGGAAAACCTGCTGCTGGTGATCACGGCGCTGGTGTTGCTGGCGGCCCTGATTGGCCTGACCACCACTTTGTTAGCGGCACAGCGCGAGCGGGCGCGGGAACTGGCGATTTTGCGCGCTATTGGTGCTAGGCCCTGGCAACTGTTTTTACTAATTGAGCTGGAAGTGCTGCTGCTGACCATAACCAGTATCGCCGGGGCTTTGCTGTTATTAACCGGCAGCCTGGCGGCGCTGCAGCCCTGGCTCAGCAGTCAGTATGGTTTAGTGATTAGTCTGCTGGCCTGGCATCCGCACACAGCGGCCGGTCTTGGTCTGGTGCTGGCGCTTTCGCTGTTGCTGGGTGCTATCCCTGCAGTACAAGCTTACCGGCAAAGCCTGAATCAGGGGCTGCAAGTCAGGCTGTGACGGCGCTGGAGTCATCCGGCCGCCCTTGCTATAGTAGGGACTACGATGTGATTTTGATGTGGGATGTGCATGGACGGAACTGCGGCGAATCTTGAACAGCAACTGGCGGAACTGAACCAGCAGTATTTGCGTCGTCTGCAGCAGGAGCTGCCGCAATTGCAATGGCTGTTGCTGCAGTTTGTTCAGGCCGGGCCGCTGGAATGGCGTGAGCAGGCCGCAGTATTACTTCTACGTTTTCATACTCTGGCCGGTTCTGCCGGCACCTTCGGTCTGGCCAATGTTGGTACAATCGCCAAGAGTATTGAACAGCAGCTCAAAGCGCTGCTGACCCAGCAACAAGTGCCAAGCCGTGACGAACATGCGTTGTTGCAACAGCAATTTGTGGAAATGCAACACGCAGCCGGTCAGCCGACTGAACAGCCACTCAGTACAACCAAACAGAAAAAATCCGAAAAACACGAAGCGCGGATTTTATTACTCTGTGACGACCCGTTGATTTCGCTGCCGATTGGGCAAACCTTAAAAACTTTTGGTCATCAGGTGGAACGTTTCAGTGATTTCGGCCAGTTACTGAGTTCAGCCACGCTGGATGCACCGGACGTTATTATTGTCGACCTCGATGCGCTGGACGACCGGGCGCAGGGGCTGGTGGCGCTGAGCCGGCTGCAATGTCCACAGGCTCAGTCTGTGCCGATTTTTGTGCTGTCGTCGGATGAGGAGTTTGAGCATTATCTGCAAGCGGTACGGGCCGGCGTACTGGGGTATTTTGTCAAACCACTGAATCCGGCCACGCTGGAAGCCCGTTTGCAGCGCCTGTTGTCGGTGCGCGAGCGCGATGCTTTTCGGGTGCTGATTGTTGATGATGATATTTTACTGGCGCAGCATTATGCGCTGGTCCTGCAAACTGCCGGCCTGCGCGCCGAGATCCTGACTAATCCGGCCGAAGTGTTTCAGGGCCTGCGCCGGTTTCATCCGGATGTTATTTTACTCGACGTTAATATGCCGGAATGCTCAGGCCCGGAAGTGGCGCAGACCATCCGGCTGCAGGATGAATGGCTTGGTGTGCCGATCATCTATTTATCTTCCGAAACTGACAGCGAGCGGCAAATGGCGTCGCTGATTAAAGCCGGGGATGATTTCCTGACTAAACCGATCAGCGACAATGCTTTAGTCGTGGCGATTTTCGCCCGGGCTCAACGCGCCCGGCAGCTGGCTGAAGTGATGACCAGAGACAGTCTGACCGGTCTGTTGCAGCATGCGCATATTAAAGAGCGGCTCGGCGCTGAACTGGAGCGGGCAGCACGCTTGCAGCAAAGTGTCAGTGTGGCGATGCTGGATATCGATCACTTCAAGAAAGTAAATGATTTATATGGCCATTTAACCGGTGACCAGGTGATCAGCAGCCTGGCGAGTTTATTGCGCCAGCAACTGCGCAAAACTGACCTGATTGGCCGCTATGGCGGAGAAGAGTTTTTGCTGGTGCTGCCGGAATGTCAGCTGGATAAAGCTTGTCAGGTGGTCAATCAGTTGCGCGAAGCCTTTGCCCGTATTCCTTTTGTCAGCAACGGTCAGACTTTTCACTGCAGCTTCAGCGCCGGCATCACCAGTGGCAGCGACAGTCAGCAGGTCGATATTGTGGTAGATCACGCCGATCAGGCGTTATACCAGGCTAAAGGGGCTGGCCGAAATCAGGTGATTTTGTACCAGGCGCCGCTGGAAGATTTACCGTCACAATCGTCAGAGCAAGTTTAGCCGCAGGCTTGTGCTGATATGACGCATGGTGCAGGCTTACTCCAGTAAAAAATCCAAATAAAAACAACTGCCTTGGCCAGTGTCACTGTCGAAGCTAATCTGGCCACCCATCCGGTTGGTCAGTTCTTTCACAATCGCGAGCCCAAGGCCAGTGCCGCCGCGTTGCCGGGCGTCCACCGCATCCGCCTGCGAAAATTTCTCGAAGATCCGGTCACGGAAATTTTCCGGAATGCCAGGGCCTTGATCGGCGACACTGATACGAAAGCGGTTGTTGTGTATCGCCGTATGCACAGACACAGTGGAGCCGGCCGGCGAGAATTTGGCCGCATTTG
Source organism: Rheinheimera sp. (assembly GCA_008015325.1). Taxonomy (GTDB): domain Bacteria; phylum Pseudomonadota; class Gammaproteobacteria; order Enterobacterales; family Alteromonadaceae; genus Pararheinheimera. The sequence continues at coordinate 7,703 of SSFI01000123.1, read as the reverse complement.
ACAGTAAGTTTGCCATGATTTGATGAAACCGCATCGGGTCCAGCGCCAGCACAGCATCCGGTCCCGCAGTCAATTCAATCCGCGCACCAAATTTGTCGGCGTACGGCTGATTGTGGCGCACACATTGCTCCAGCAGCTCACGCACCGCGCAGTCTTGCAGTTCAAACTGCATTTTGCCGGCGACCAGTTTGTCGATATCCAATAAATCATTGATGAGCTGCGTCAGCTTTTCGCTGTTGTCGCCGGCTATTTGTAACATGGGTTGCATCGCTTCTGGCAATGCGCCTAAAGCGCCACCGCTCAGTAAGCCCAAAGCGCCGGAAATGGCTGTCAGGGGCGTGCGCAGTTCGTGGCTGACCATCGACACAAACTGGTTTTTCATCTGTTCCACCCGGCGTCGTTCGGTGATGTCCTGAATAATGGACCAGACCTGCGCGGTGCCACTGGCGTTTTGGATCAGCACTTCACTGAGCACGACCGGAATTTGCTGGCCGCTGGCATGCTGCAACTCCAGTTCAACCGGGCCAAAGCTGGCGTGTTCGCTCAGCGCCTGTTGCCGTTGCTCCAGCTGGTCGCTGCTGAACGACAACAATGCCGGCAGCGGCAGGGCCGGCTCGCCATGCAGGCCGGATAATTCGCACCACTGCGGGTTAACACTCAGAATGTCGCCGCTGTCGAACTGGCTGAGTAAAATAGCGAGCGGCGCCAGCTGGTACAGTGATGACAGCTTCTGCTCACCGGCGCGCAGCGCCAGCTGGACTTCTTTTTGTGCTGTCACGTCCCAGATAAAGCCATCGATATATAACAATTCGCCGCTGGCATCGTAGATCCCACGCCCCAGCTCCTGTACCCAGCGTACAGTGCCATTGGCGTGGCGAATGCGGTATTCCACGCTGAAGCGGGCATGATTGTTCAGGTCGCGGTCTACCACTTGGCGCACCAGCGGTAAGTCTTCGGCCAGCTGCAGCTCGGCAAAATTGATCTTCTGATTGCGGATAAAGCTGCGCGCCGGATGACCGGTCAATTTTTCCACTTCGTCGCTGATAAACAACATGGTCCACTGCGCATCGTTAATACAGCGATAGACCACGCCGGGCAGGTTTTCCAGCATAGAGCGGTGGCGTTGTTCACTGAGTAACAGCGCATGGTGTAGCTGTTCTAACTGCGTAATATCAATAGCAACTCCGAGATAACCGCGGATCTCGCCTTGTTCGGTACGGATCGCTGACACGCTGAGCCGGACTTGTTTGCGTTCGTCCTGTTTACCGATATAAGTCCATTGGCGCGTTTCACTGGTGCCATGGCGGGCTTTGTAGACAAATACATCAAAATCACCGATCGGCTGCTGGTACTCAGCACTGAGCTGCGCGGCACGTGTTCGAAGCTCGTCAGGGTCGTGCAGCAGTGCCGGTGTGGCAATACCAACCAGCTCTTCTGCTTTGTAGCCGAGTAAGCGCTCGGCACCCGGGTTAAACAACTGGATCACGCCATGCACATCGGTTGAAATCAACGCAGCTTCGGTGGAGGAGTCGATAATAGCCTGCAGATGGGAACGGGTGCGCTGCATTTCCTGCTGCTGCAAGCGCTCCTGGGTGATGTCGCGGTGTGTGCCAAACATCAGCAATGGCTCGTGATCATCGGTCCAGGTCATGACGCGGCCAACGGCATGGATCCAGACCCAGTGTCCTTGCTGATGGCGCATGCGAAAGCGCGCATCAAAAAATGGCCGGGTGCCGGCAACATGTTGTTGCAGCTCGGCGCTGCTGGCGGCTAAATCATCCGGGTGCACCCGGCTTTGCCAGATGCTGACGTCGGAATGTTCAATCGGTGTCATGCCCAGCATGCTGTACCAATAGGCGTTGTAGACCGTGATGCCGGTTTGCACATTCCATTCCCAGGTGCCCATATTGGTACCTTCGATAATGGCTTCCATCCGGTCTCTTTCCTGTTGCAGGTGCAAATTTTGCTCAGCACTTTGTTGCTGCAACAGGCGGCTGTTCATCAGCAGCACCGCCTGGTCAGCGAGCTGCAGCAAGGTTTTTTGCTGCGCGGCGTTGAGCTCAAGCGGTTTAGTATCAAACACACACAAAGTGCCAAGAGCCAGCTTATTGTGCAGCACCAGCGGCGCACCGGCGTAAAAACGGATACCGTTGTCAGCCGTCACCAGCGGGTTATCGGCGGTGCGTTGGTCGGCGCGGGCATCCGGGATATAGGTCAGTTGTTGCGGGGTTAAAATGGCGTGGGAGCAAAACGACTCTTCGCGGCTGTTTTCCTGCTCGCAGAAGTTGAAGGTACTTTTGAACCATTGTCGGTTATGGTCAATCAGCGTGAGTGCCGCAAAGCTGGCGCCACTGACATGGGCGGCAATTTCGGTCAGCGCATCGAAGGCGGCCTCGGAGGGCGTATCTAAAATTCTCAGCTGCTGCAGGGCCTGCAGGCGCTCAGTTTCGTTATGCGGGATCGGTGCCTTCATATCTGTCGTAAATCAGGAAATGCTTTTCCTAGTGTACGCAGAAATTCCGGCACTGCGATCTTTTTCTATCGCCTTTTTTACGGCTATTGCGCCACCGCAGCAGGTTGTGGCGCCGGATTATTTAACCGCGCATCCAGTTGTTTACGCGCCTGTTGTTTTTCCTGTTGTTGTTTGATGCGCAACAGGGCTGCATATAACTGAGCAGCATTAAAAGGCCTGGCCGGGTCGACTAAATCACTGATATCGACTTGCGTGCTTTGCTGCAGCTGCTGCAGCAATTCCAGGTGACGACTCTGGATCAGCGCTTCGCGCATGTCCGCATCTTCAGTGCCGGCAGTGACTGCGTAGCTTTTCATCAATAAATCAATAGTTTCGATATTTTGTGCGGCGGAGGGTTTTTGCTGTACCGCGCTCAGCTGGGCTTTTTGCTCAGCCAGCCATTGTTGCTGCAGCTGATAAACCGCTTCGGTGTGCCAGAAATAAAACAACAGCGCCGCAGCGCCGATGCCAAGACCAAGACCTTGTAAAAATGTTTGTTGGGGAGATGCTGACACAGACAACCTCAGGCAGAACGCGTATCAAAGGCAGACGCGGATGAAAACAGGCGGTTATCTTCTGTGCTGCGCCGCGCACTGTCAACCACCGTACTGCAATGGCCCGACAGTTCGCTGAAAATGTCGGCAAGAGGCGCTGCAACAGCGTCTCTTCGCCGGTATGGGTTTATTCCGCTAACAGGCTTCTGAGCATCCAGGCGGTTTTTTCGTGTACGTTTAAGCGTTGAGTCAGCACATCGGCTGTTGGTTGGTCATTGGCTTCACCGACCAGGTCAAAGAGGCTACGTGCGGTGCGGGCTGTAGTTTCCTGCGCATGGACCAGATGCTGAACCATCTCATTGGCCGTCGGCACCCCTTCGACTTCTTTAATCGAGGTCAGCTTGACGAACTCTTTGTAAGTGCCTGGCGCCGGGAAACCCAAAGCGCGGATACGTTCAGCGATGATATCGAGCGCAGTCCATTGTTCGGTGTACTGCGTCATAAACATATTATGCAGGCTGTTAAACTGCGGGCCTGTGACGTTCCAGTGGAAGTTATGCGTCATCAGGTACAGCGTATAACTGTCGGCCAACAAGGCAGACAGGCCTTTGACGATTTTTTCGCGGTGTTCCAGTGAAATACCAATATCCAGCTGGGCGGATTTCGGTTGTTTTTTCGCCATGATAAATCCTCAGATACTTACGTAATAACTATGAATGGAGATGGGGGCCATTCGTCAATTCTAAAGCCGGTGGCGGCTGTTTTGTTGCCAGAACAGGCAATGTTGCAACAAAGTTCAGCATAGCGCTTTTATGTGATTGAAGTGACAACTAATGCGACGGGGTTGGTCTGCCAAGGGCTAAATTGATGAATTTATTGATCTGGCTGCGATTTATGCTGTGAAGCTTGTGCTGCTGCCCACCTGAATAAAACCAACCCCAGTATCAGCAGAGCCAGCGTTAACCAGACCGATGCAGCACTGACCTGCGACGCCAGCCACAGACAAACCATCAGGCCAAACCAGGGCCAGACCACCGCCATAGGCAGCTGTAACTCAGACGGCTCGCGGCGGCGCAGCACGGGCAGGGCGAGGCAACACAGGCCATACAGCAAAGCACGGATTAAAACGGTCGCAGCGGCCAGATAGAAAAAACTACCGGCACTGGCCAGCAGCAAGGTCAAAGCACCAAAAAACCAGATGGCATTGGCTGGTGTCAGAAACTTCGGATGCACCCGGGCAAACCAGGCGGGCAGTTGGCCTTGGGTGGCTAACGTGTGACTAAGCCTTGGCGTTGAGAACATGGCACCCAGCAAATTCGCGCTGACCGAAGCGATAATGCCCAACATCAGCAAGGCGGTAGCGGCGGAGCGCCAATGTTCCTGTCCCCAATACCCGGCGGCGAGCGCCGTGGCTTCTAACAGTGGCGTTTTGCTCTCCGCCAGGTTTGGCAGCAGCATCAGGCAAGCGGCCTGTACCGCCATATACAGCAGGGTGACAACGGCTAACCCCAGTAACAAGGCGCGGGGCAGATCGCGTTGCGGGTTTTTCGCTTCGCCAGCCGGAATAAGTGCCGACTCAAAACCAACAAAGGCATACACCAGCAGCAATAATGCGGCAGGTCCGTCGCTGACAGCGGGGTAACTCCAAAATGGTTGCCATTCGATGCTGTGCAGAGGTGTTGCCGGCAGCAGCAACAAAGCGCAGCCGCTTACGGCAAAACCAGCGATAACGGCAATTTTTATCAGCGTCAGCGTGCCTAACCAGCGCATGGTCTGGCGCACGCCCCAGACATTCAGCAACGTCAGGCTGCCAATGATGCCGAGCAACAGCAGCAGGCGCGGGCTGCCACATTGCAGCGAAGGAAAAAAATAACTGACCGAGTCCACCAGCAACACACTGTTGGCAGCGACTGAAACCAGCCTTGCCAAATAATACAGCCAGCCGGCCTGAAAGCCGAACACCGGGCCAAAAGCTGCACTGGCATAACGCGCCGGCCCACCGCTGCCGGCAAAACGGCTGGCCAGTTCAGCAAAACACAACAGCACAGGCAGGATTAACAAAGCGCAAAGCGGATACAGCCACAGACTGAAATCACCGGCCAGTCTTGCGGCGCCTGCAGGCAAGCCAAAAATGCCGGCGCCGATCAGGCCGTTAATCACTAAGAGCCATAAACTCCAGAAACCGAGTTGGCGCGGCAGCTGAGCTGTTTTTGTTGGCGCTGTGTTTGTTGGCGCTGTGTTTGTTGGTGCTGATGTGGGGGAGGATTGATGCATCTGCTGCTGTGATAAAAGAACTCTGGCTTACATTAGCCAGAAAAGGCACAGCCCGGCAAGATGGAATAGAGTCTGAATGCAATTCAGCGATGAAAATGCCGGCAGCCCAAAAGGACAACAAAGGCTGCCAGCGGGACAAATTAATTCGTCGTGTGCACAGCCTCCTGGCATTGCTGCTGCAAAGTACCATCGCTGATTTGGTCGCAGCGGCTGACATCCAGCTGTGCTTTGGCCAGGCACAGCGCTTTGTCATTGGCGTGGGAGAGGGATAAACAACGGGCCGGTGCAGAGGATAACGCCGAAATGGAAAAGGTCAGAATACCGGTCAGAATCAGGACAATACGTAAAATGGGCTTTTCCATGTCAGGCTCCGTCAATGCTGTTGCAGCAGGAATAACTTCACCTTAACGGGCCAGGATGAATCTGATATTAACCAAACAGTGATTTCGACCGTCGGTTCATCGATTTTACTGGTGCGCGTCCGCAGAATTTGTTGCGATTAAAGCTCCTCAGAAGTCGAATCTGTAAGGCAGGCCAAAAAAATGTTGGTCGTACGCCAGCAACAATAAACAGCAATGCAGGCCGACAGTAGCCCAAAAATTTACGCGAAAACTGGTTTTCACAGTTTTATGTCGAAGCCAGTGTTGGGCAGCGACAGCGCCTGGCCAGCCCCCTATCAAACCGGCCAGCAACAAAGTGGATTCTGCGGTGCGCCAACGGCCGGCGCGTGCAGCTTTTTTGTCCCAGGCATATAAGGTAAAGGTAAATATCGACATCAGCAGGCAGAAGCTGCCAATCAGCTGCGGCACTAGCGAGAGGGCGGTGCCAGCGGCCAGCGCAAAACAAAAAGCCAGCGTGAATAGTGGCGCAAGCCTGGACGGCCCGGAAATTGGCTTTTCTGATCCAGTCAGCGGCTTGCCATCCAGCTTGCTTTGCAGCACGGCGACAGCCCGCGATTTACCGTCAGCTGAGATCGCCAGCTGATAAACCAGCTGCAAGCCAGCTTCTGGTCTCGGCGTCTTGTGGGTAAAATCACTGATATGCACAAAAATCCGCGGCCCCGGCAGCCTGGGTTCAATAAAACCAAAACCCTTAGCATCATCCCATTGCACCAGGGTGCCTTTGTGTTTCACCGCCATCCAATCTCTCCCTGATCCTTAGAGGCCGTATTTGTATGGGGGGAAATTTTAAAACGACCTGGCGCTATCATGACTGAAAACTGCGGTTAAAAAAAAGCCCTGAGACAGATTAGTGCCCGATCCACCCGATCGGATCATTGCCTAGGGTCTACGAAAAGGGTCTACGAAACGCCCAAAAGAAAAAACCCTAAGGTTTTGATTCTTAGGGTTTTTAGTGCCTTTCGGCTTGTTGGTGGAGCTGGGGGGATTTGAACCCCCGTCCGAAAAACCTACGTCTTCAGTACTACATGCTTATCCATTCATTTGGTTAACCCTAGGAGCGCCGAATGGCAGGCTATCGTTGGGCGAGTCCGATTGGTTTTAGCATCTTGGCTCCGGACAAAGCCGCCATGCGATCCTGTTAGGGGTGATCTCCCAAAATCCCGGCTTACAGGCATGCGCGGGGGGGAGAGCATCTACTGCTTATTAGGCAGCGATTGCGTATGTTTCGTCGTTTGCGACTACTTTTTTGCGGCTTTTTACGAGGCCAACCGCCCCTCGGCATGCACTTAGGAGTTCGTGAATCCCGTCGAATCCAGTATCAGCCCCGAATTCTTCGTGAAGCGAACGCTTCAGTAACTTGGGCATTCTACGCCCTGACATTGAGTGCGGCAAGCAATGCTTATTGGCTTTGCTGCTTTATCCAACGCCTTGTGTTCTAAGTGGCGATTAATTCGCCAGTTTCAACCCTTTATTGCAGAATAAAACCATCTATTGCGCTTTAACGCTTAGAGTGTTTCATCATCCGCTCTTTTTCGCGTGACCAATCGCGGTCTTTGATATCGTCGCGTTTATCAAATTCACGTTTACCTTTGGCCAGATAAAACTCAAGTTTTACCCAGGGGCCTTTCCAGTACATGGAGGTTGCAATCAAGGTAAAACCGTCACGTTCCACCGCGCCAATCAGCTTGTTGAGTTCACGTTTGTTCAGCAGCAATTTACGCGAGCGTTCCGGGTCGCAAATAACATGGCTGGAGGCGCTGTTGAGCGGGGTAATTACGGCACCAAATAAATAAGCTTCGCCGTTTTTCAGGATGACATAAGAGTCAGTCAGATTGGCTTTGCCCTGGCGGATACTTTTAATTTCCCAGCCTTGTAATGCCATACCGCCTTCAAAACGGTCTTGCAGAAAATATTCGTGCCGGGCTTTTCTGTTGGAGGCAATGGTGCCGCCTTCATTGGTTTTATTAGATTTTTTACTCATGCTTGCTCAAAATGCGCTTGAAAGTGCAACATGGCGAAATG
>SSFI01000071.1 GCA_008015325.1 Rheinheimera sp. | reverse complement strand
TCCGGTCAGATACTATGTCCGGGTAACGTGATGGCGACTAATGAAAAACTAAGGTTGAGCCTCGCAGGTTGGTCGGCGCGTTTTGCCGGCATGATCCAGACTCCCACGCCACAGGCGCTGCTCGACAGCAGCATCTATTTTGACGCGCGTGTCGTCGCCGGTAGTCAGGCGCTTTTTAGAGCATTGCAGTCGGATATTTTGAGCGCCAGTCATCAGCAGCTGTTTATCTGGCAGCTGGCGAAAAATGCCCTGTCGCATCAACCGCCGCTGGGCTTTTTTAAACACTTTATTCTGGAGCAGGATGGCGCCAAACGCCGTGGGTTGGATTTAAAAAAACGCGGTATTGCACTTATTCACGATTTGGTACGAGTGCACGCTCTGGCACATGGCGTTGCCGCAGTCAGCACGCCGGCGCGACTCTCGGCGCTGGTCAGCCAACAGGTACTGACAGATGGCCAGGCGCGCGATTTAACCGCGGCTTTTGAACTGCTGCATCAGCTGCGCTGGCAACTACAGTATACCGCACTGCAGCAAGGCGGCAGTTTCAGTAACCTGCAAGACCCGGCTGAGCTTAATGTGTTGCAGCGCCATCAGCTGAAAGACGCCTTTGCGGTGATTAGTCAGCATCAGCAGATTGTCGCACAACGTTATTGCCGGGAGCTTTAGCAATGAGATGGCAACAGTGGCTCCGGCGTCTGCTGGGCCAGGCACCACAACAAGCGTTGACGCTGTTGCATCCCGTCAGCAGCCAGCTGCCGGCAAAACAGGCCAATTTTCTGGTAATGGATGTCGAAACCTCAGGTCTCGATGCCAGGCAACACCACATTGTCAGCGCCGGCTGGGTCTGCATTGACCAGTTACAGCTGAAATTAACCGACAGTTTTTATCGTACGGTGCGCCCTGCCGAGGACGTTGCCTTAGGGCAAAGTTCGGTGATCCATGGGTTACATCAGGCAGATTTGGCATCTGGGTTGACTGAAGCGGAGCTGCTGCGCGAATTTATTCAGGCGGCGGCTGGACGGGTGCTGGTGTGTCATCACAGTGCCATGGAGAGCAGGTTTTTACAGCAGGCCTTTTTGCGTCATTACCCGCAAAGCCCGGCGTTCAGGTTCGTCGATACGCTGGCTTTAGAGCAGCAGCGGCTGCAACGTCAGGGTACAGTGGTGAAAACCAGCACATTAAGCCTGAATCATTGTCTGACGCGCCATGGACTACCGCCCATTCAAGCCCATAACGCGCTGGAAGATGCTTACGGCTGTGCATTGTTATTACTGAGCCTCATCCGACAACGCAGTCCGGACCTGACGGTCGGCACCTTACTGAACCCGCATGCGCCATAACGCTTTGCCAGATGCAGACGCGAGCATAAACAAGAGTGATACTGCCGAAGCTCAGCCTGTTACAGGCAAAAAAAAACCGCCAACGGCGGTTTTTTCAGCAGCACACCAATTACTTGGCGCGGCTGCGGTATTCGTCAGTACGGGTGTCGATTTCGATTTTGTCACCGATCTCAACGAAAGCTGGCACTTGCAGTTCAAAACCAGTTTCGATTTTGGCGATTTTCATCACTTTACCTGAAGTATCACCACGAGCCGCTGGCTCAGTGTAAGTCACTTCACGGACCACGATAGTTGGCAGGTCAACAGAGATAGCCCGCTCGCCGTAGAACACCACTGAACAGCCCATTTCAGGAACCAGATATTTCAGTGCGTCAGTCATGTTGTCTGCTTCGATTTCGTACTGATTGTACTCAGCATCCATGAATACGTACATTGGGTCAGCAAAGTAAGAGTAAGTTACTTCTTTAGTATCCAGCATTACCTGCTCGAACTTGTCGTCCGCGCGGTACACTGTCTCTGTGCCCTGACCAGACAACAGACCTTTTAATTTCATTTTAACCACAGCGGCGTTACGGCCTGATTTGTTGAATTCAGCTTTCTGAACAACCATTGGCTCGCTATCGACCATGATCACATTGCCGGCACGTACTTCTTGAGCAGTCTTCATCATGATAGTTTTATCTTCTCGTTAGGAAAAATTGCGCGACATTATATGATGATTTTGCACAAAACGCACGAGGTTGCTGGCAAGATCTTGTTGCGCCAGCAATTTGCCTTGCCAATCAAGTGTAAGATTCTGTATTGCATCATAATTTCGGATAAATTCCGGCCAGAGCGCGGCAAAGTTCTGCTCCTGTTCAAAGGCCAGATAAAGCGCATTCAGCAGTTCTGCCAGCGTTTCAGGTGCATCAGCCAGCATTAACTGCAAAAACGCCTGTAATTTAGCCAGATGCGCCTGCTCCGCCTGCCGATAAATCTGCCAGATAAAAGGTTTGCCGGCCCAGTGCGCGCGGATCACAGAGTCTTCGCCGCGGACAAAATTGACATCACACAGCGCCAGCAATAAGTCATAGTCCGGCTGCGGTACAAACGGCAGAATTTGCAACGTCAGACTGCCCTGCTCTAATTTTCTATCAGTTGCCAAATCGGGAAATTGCCTGCGCAGTGACTCTGCCAGAGCGCCCTCGGCGACCAGTAACAGATTGGGTCTGACATCCTGCATCAACAGCTGCAGCCATTTTGCGATCCCGGCCTGACTGTAGGCGAATAACGACATCACACGACTACCGGGCGCCGGCGGATTTAAACCAAGCCGGTGCCAGGCTTGCTGCTGAAGCTGTGTGCTTTGCTGAAGTGCCCGCGCCTGCGCAACCACATGCTGCTCCCGCAACAGGCCGCCGACATCGGCAGTAAAGCCGGGGAAGAAAAAATACTTTTTCAGCTTCACGCCCTGCTGCGGCGACGGCAAGCCGTGACAGCCGGCAGCCCAGTCTTCGGCGGTCAGATATTCCAGATTGAGCCAAAGCGCCTTTGGGTTTGCCAACGCCAGCGCGTTTAAAAACTCAGCCGGAATATGACAGGCCAGGGCTTCGATACATAAGGACGTCTGCGCCAGTTCGGCAGGACTTAACTGGCTTTGCGGTGCAACAGCGCTTTGCCAACAGAGCACTGTCACCCCGGCGATGTGCTGGCGGGCTTGTTGTGAGTCCAGTTGCGGGCAAATCCTGGCAAAACTATCCAGGTCATCGACAAACAGCTGCACCTGGCACTGCTGCTCAGCAACCAGCTGACGGGCTAAACGCCAGCAAATGCCGATATCGCCAAAATTGTCGACCACAGAACAGAAGATCACGACTGACAAAGTGGCCCCCTGAGGGGCAGATGCAACAGACAAATCAGTCAAAATCAGACTCCGGCACGACGAACTTACACCAACAAAGCACGCAGTATAACACCGGCCAATTTCAGGCTAAATGCCAGCGCCACAACACAAAGCAGTAAAAACAGCAGTAACATCAGCTGATACCAGCCAAGACGCAGCCAATAACAACAACGGGCAAAAAAACCAGTGACGCCGGGGTTTGCAGGTGGTTCTAAAAACATTTGCCGGGCGAATAACAGCAACAGGCTCCACAACAACAACAGCAGCGGGAATAACAGCCACTCACTGCGCTGCGGCTGCACAAACAACAGCACTGTAACAGTCAGGCAGAATGCGGCTGATAACTGCAACTGACGGGGCGAAAACCAAAGGCAACAGCGCTGCAAGACCTGTTGATAACGTTGCCAAAACCGGCGCATCAGCACAAGTCCGGCGGGAACACGGCATTGATGCCATGTTCACCACGATAATCCGCCACCAGCCAGATTTGCTCAAAGGGTTGCGCCTCCGGTAAACGAATACTCTGGCGAAACGGCTGCAACTGATCCGCGTGCCACACCGGATGGGTATTTCTGATCACCAGCCACACCCGCTCGCTGTCATAGTGCTTGTGCGCTTTTTGCCGGATCAGTCGGTCCAGTGCTGCCAACATCCGTTCCTGCACCGGTATCTGCTGCAAAGCCACCAAAGCGTCACGGGTTTGCGGGCTGAGTTCGCGTCCGAGCAACAACATTGCTTCTGCTTCACTGCCGTATAAATGTGCAATTTCCAAATCCAGCCGCTGCTGCTCCAGATAACAGGATACGTCCGGTTTGGCTGGTTCGTTATGCCAGATATGCCGCATCGATACGCCAAAACGACGCTGGTACAGGCGCATAAATAGCCGCGCAGCCTCATGTTCAAGACGAATTTTTTCCGGCAACAGCTGCATCAGACACCCTCAAGATGAAGAAACGCTGCTGATTCTACAGCAGTTTTAGAAAGCACATCTATAGTAGATACAGTGACTCAATATTCGCCACGAGGATAGCGGTGCCCGAAACGCTGACATATGAATTTCAGGCCAATAACCATGAAACCCTGAGCCGCTTTCGGATTGGCGCCCGCCATCGTGACCTGCGTTTTCATTTGCTGTGGTCAGGCCAACAGCGCCACAGCCCTCAGCTGCTTGTCAGCTGAAACTGGGATCACAACTGCTTAAACTGGCTCGTCAGGTGGATTAAACAGCGCTGTTAGTGGCTAAGGGGGCGCACCGGCAGATAAGGATTCTGAATGCTGATGACCCGCCGTTTCGGCAGGTTTAATGCCTCAAGCTTGGCGGCGAAATGCAGGTCAAATAGCCGCTGCAAGCTGCCATCCTGCTGCATTTGCTGTAAGCCTTGCTGAAGCAGCAGCGCCAGTTGCGAATTTTGCTGACTGACAAAAAAATACTCGGCTGACGGATATTTCAACAACCACTGGCTTTCGATGACAAGCCCATCCGCTTGCCACTGCGCCGCCTCGTCACTGACTTCCAATACACCACGCGGCACCGCATCGACGCGGTTTTTCAGCAATAACGGAAATAAATTGGCATATTGCGACACGCCCTGCACCTGCAAGCCATGCTGGCGCAACAAACCGGTGTCTAACCAGTCATGTACCTGGGCAAAGCGCAGCTCACGCCACTGCGCGCCAGTGCGCAGTGCAGCAAAACGACTGGCTTGCTGCTGATGGATCAGTAACACCCGATAGCCGCCATAACTGAAGTAAATCGGCACCCGCACTGGCAGGTATTTCTGTTCGCGCTCCACCGAAGTCACAGTCCAGACCACGTCGACTGCGCCACCGGGCGCCAGTTCTTCCAGTGCACGGCTGCGGGAAAAGACATGACGCGATGGCAGCACCTGCGTCTGGGGCGCGCTGCGGGCCAGCGCTGCCGTTAATAACGCAACGGCATAATCTGAGCGGTGGTCCTGTGCGTTCTGTGGCCGTGGGTAACGCACCACGGCTGACGCCGCAAGCACCTGAGTGCAAAAAACAAGCAAGATAGTCGCCAGCATCCATCGCATCATCCTTGTCCCTTCTTTATTCCCTTAACCACCTGTAGTTTTCGCAGTTTAATTTTACTGCCGGCAAAAAAAACCAGCCCGCAGGCTGGTTTGATTTTATCAGGCTTCAGCGGCGAAGCTGTCGCGTAAACCGACGGTGCGGTTAAACACCAGTGCCGCCGGGCTGCTGTCGCGGTTGTCTGCGCAGTAATACCCTTCACGTTCAAACTGGAAGGCCAGTTCTGGCGCAGCCTGAGCCAGGCTTGGTTCGACAAAACCGTGTTTTATCTGCAGCGACGCCGGGTTGATCACCTGGATAAAGTCATCTTCTGCCGCCGGATTTGGCACGCTGAACAAGCGGTCATAAACCCGGAACTCGGCGGTTTTGGCTTGCGAGGCTTCAACCCAGTGGATCACGCCGCGCACTTTACGGCCATCGGCCGGGTTTTTGCCCAGGGTTTCCGGGTCATAGCTACAAATCAGTTCAACGATGTTACCGTCGGCGTCTTTGATGACTTCATCAGCGCGGATGACATAAGCACCACGCAGCCGCACTTCACCACCAGTGACCATGCGTTTGTAATGCTTGTTGGCTTCTTCGCGGAAATCGGCGCGGTCGATGTACAGCACCTTGCCAAACGGCACCTTGCGGCTACCCATGCTTTCATATTTAGGATGATTCGCCACATCCAGCCATTCCACCTCAGCATTGAAGTTACTGATAGTGACTTTCAGCGGGTCCAGCACAGCCATAGCACGTGGGGCGTGTGCATCCAGATCTTCGCGGATACAGGCTTCCAGTGCGCTCATCTCGATGACGTTGTCTTGTTTGGTAATGCCGATACGTTTGGCAAACTCACGCAGCGACGCTGGTGTATAACCACGACGGCGCAGGCCGGCAATAGTTGGCATCCGCGGGTCATCCCAGCCAGACACATGATTGCCTTCAACTAACTGATGCAGCTTACGCTTACTCATCACCTGATATTCCAGGTTCAGCCGCGAAAACTCAATTTGCTGCGGGTGGCAAGGAATGGTGATGTTGTCGAGGATCCAGTCATACAACCGGCGGTTGTCCTGGAATTCCAGTGTACAGAGCGAATGGGTGATGCCTTCGAGCGCATCGGAAATACAGTGGGTGAAATCGTACATCGGATAGATGCACCATTTGTCGCCGGTCTGGTGGTGATGGGCAAACTTCACGCGGTAAATCACCGGATCGCGCATACAGATAAAAGACGACGACATGTCAATTTTGGCACGCAGCGAGCACTCGCCTTCTTTAAAACCGCCAGCACGCATTTTCTCAAACAGCGCCAGGTTTTCCGCCGGTGAAGTGTCGCGGGTCGGGCTGGGTTTGCCCGGCTGCGTCAGACTGCCACGGTATTCGCGCATCTCTTCGGCGTTTAAGAAACACACATAGGCCAGACCTTTGTTGATGAGTTCAACTGCATAACCATAGAGCGCGTCAAAATAGTCCGAAGAATAACGCACATTGCCGTCCCACTGGAAACCCAGCCACTGCACGTCCTGCTGAATGGAATTAACGAAATCGATGTTTTCTTTTTCCGGGTTAGTGTCATCGAAACGCAGATTACATTTACCCTGATAATCCTGGGCAATACCGAAGTTCAGACAGATAGATTTGGCATGACCGATATGCAAATAACCATTGGGTTCGGGCGGGAAGCGGGTTTGTACCGCACTGTGCTTGCCGGAAGCTAAATCGGCATCAATGATTTGCCGGATAAAATTGGTGGGGCGTGTTTCGATGTCCGCCATATAAATCAGATCCTTGTTGGAATAAATGCTGAATGCTGAAGCGCATTATAACACCGGCGCCAGCGCTGGCCAGTAGCAAAGCGTCTGGCGAATATCAACGCAGTTTGCGCACCGCAACAAAGAACACAGCAGAAAAAAAGCAGGCAGCCGGCCCGACATCCCTTGCCGCGGCAGCTGCCTGTCAGACTCTTTACTCAGATATGAGCATCAGAACTGATAACGCACCACCAGCGAGGTGACCCGTGACGGTTGCAGGCCCTGGGCGACATCCCAATCCGGGTTGGCGGCAAAACTGCCATCCGTTTTAGTGACCTGGGCAATTTCGTTGACCCGGGTTGGCGTGTCGAAGTTAAACAGGTTGTAGACTGTGCCCTTGACGGTTAAGTCGCCACCGGCCACCTTGGTTTGATACGTCAGTGACAAGTCCAGTTCATACAACCAGTCAAGCCGGCCGGCACTACCGCGTGGCGCCGGCGTGCCATCCCAGTTGTAAAAGGATGCCTGCTCATATCCCTGGCTGGCACACCAGTCAGCCCAGAGCGACGGCGCTTTACAGCTATCCACGCCGGTCGGGTGAATACTGAAGCGGTTCCTCGGCGCCCCTGAAGTGGCTCGGGCAACTAAACCGACATTCCAGTCATCACTGAGCTGGTAAATACCGCTGAACTTCAGCGCATGGCGGTGATCATTTGGTAAATTGCCATAACCATGGTCCATCAGGTCGGCATAGTCATAAGACGTGGTCCAGCCCGGATCGGCCTGGCCGTTGTCTGTGCGCACCAGGCCCTCAGTCATGCCCCAGCTGTGTGACCAGACATAAGAAGCGAAGATTTGCAGCTCGTCCAGCGGCCGGCCTTCTAGGGTAAATTCAGCGGCCAGATAACGCCGTTTTGGATCTGGCAGTTGCAAATCGCCGGCTTTTAATTCAACCCGCTCTTTTTTGCCATCTTTATCAAAGTCATAGAGGAAAGTAATATCCTGCCCCGGATTAATCAGGGTGTAGAAGTAACTTTCATTCGATTTATTTTGTACTTTGTTGGTCTTCAGCCACTGCGCGACTACCGGGCCTAAGTCGGAATCTTCAATCGATTGTTTTAAGTCCCGGTATACCAGGCGGGCGCCGCCTTTAAAGCGCTCATTGAGTTCCTGCTCAAAACCCAGCGTCCATTCGTCTGAATACATCGGGCCTAAGTCTTGCGCGGCAATGCGTTCTACATCCACCTCACCGCTTTGTACTGTGTTGGTCGCAACCAGCGCACCGATATCCGGTGAGCCGTCCGCTTTTAACTGCGGCTGACCGTTAGCGCTTAACTGTCCCGGCTTGTAATAAAAATATACATCTTTCTGGCCACTGGCCTGTTTGATGTTCATATTGGCGGCGATTGGCTGGAAATAACGGCCGGCAGTGGCAAAGATTTTCTGACTGCCATCGCCTTTGGCATCCCAAATCAGCTGGAGGCGCGGCGCGATTTGGTTTTTCAGCTCGGCGTACGGCTGACCTGTGGTCGCGGTGTTTTCAAAATTACTGTGGCGAACACCGGCGTTCAGCACCAGCTGCTCGGTCAGCTGCCAGCTATCCTGCAGGTAAAATGCCGCGGAATTGACCTCAGTCTTCCCGCCGGTATCACGCTGCCGCTTGCTGATATAAGTACCCGCCGGCAGATTGATACGTGGAATGGCGGTAACAGTACGGTACTCCCACCAGCCGCGGGCTGCATCAACGCCGTTCTGATACTC